>CAJWEH010000022.1 GCA_913031135.1 uncultured Puniceicoccaceae bacterium
GACGGCTGCTAAAAAGGTCGCTAAAAAGACAACTACTAAAAAAGTTATAAAAAAAGCAGCTAAAAAAACTGTAGCTAAAAAAGCTACTAAGAAGACGGCTACTAAAAAGGTCGCTAAAAAGACAACTACTAAAAAAGCTGCTAAAAAGACTGCTGCTAAAAAAGCTACCAAGAAGACGGCTGCTAAAACAGTTGATCCAAAAAACAGCGATAAATCGGTTAAACTTTCAGAAGCAGATATTTCAAAAGTTATTAAAAAACCACGAAAAAAATTATCAGAAAAAGCTCAAGAAAAACTCAATACTCGAATTCGAGAACTGATCAAACAATCAAAAGAGCAAGGCTTCCTCACATATAAAGATATCAACAAATCGTTACCCAATAACATTAATAATCCTGAGGATATTGAAAATGTCATTTCCATTCTACAAAATTTAGAAATAGATATCCTCAATGATACAGAAGTAGAGGCATTTAAAGCTCGCCAAGAAGAAAACGAAGAAAAAGAAGTACGCACTTCTCAAAGTGATATTTTAGATGATCCCGTTCGCATGTACTTAAAGCAAATGGGACAAGTTCCTCTACTGACAAGAGAAGAAGAAGTTGCTATTTCGAAACGAATTGAAAAAGCAGAACTCAAAACACAGAATGCGCTCTTTTCAACGGCACTGACCCTTGAGTTCCAAAACAACATAATAGAAAAACTGATTAATCGTGAAGAACGTTTTGATCGAGTCGTACTCGATAAAAAAATTGATAGCAGAGAGACCTATTTCCATAGTCTGCCTGGATTACTCGAAACTGCACGTAAGCTTGGAATTAAAATTTATAGCGCTTGGGATTCTTCTCAAAATGCCACAAATTCTGCGAACAAAAAACGTGCTGAAACTAGAATGAAAAGGCATGAGTCGGAACTTTTAAGCGTCCTTAAAAAATACTGCCTAAAGCTCAAAATATTTGAAGACTTCTTAAAAGATTTGCTGCCTATTTACCGTGAAGTTAATGAATATATCGAAGATATCGAACTTGCGAAAAAAATAACAACTCGCAGAAAAAAGAAGTTAGATACTAAAGCAATAAATACTCGTTTAAAAGAGATTGAAATTGAATTTAAAATGGATCCAAGAGTATTTGTTGAGATTATTCGGGAAGTTCGAACTGGTATGAGACAAGCTCATAAGGCAAAAACAGAAATGGTTGAAGCTAATTTAAGGCTCGTTATCTCAATAGCAAAAAAATATACAAATCGAGGACTCTCATTTCTAGATTTAATTCAAGAGGGGAACATGGGTCTCATGAAGGCAGTGGAAAAATTTGAATACCGAAGAGGCTATAAATTCTCAACTTATGCCACATGGTGGATCCGCCAAGCGATAACACGTTCTATTGCCGACCAAGCAAGAACCATTCGTATACCTGTTCATATGATAGAAACTTTAAATAAAGTCATGCAGGTACAGAAACAGCTGCTACAGGAATTGGGGCATGAACCAACCGCTGAAGAAGTCGCAGAAGAAATGCATCTACCCATTGATCGGGTGCAGTCTATAATGAAAATGGCACAACAACCCATTTCACTTCAAAGTCCAGTGGGTGATTCGGATGATACCAATTTTGGAGACTTCATTGAAGATAAAGGAGCCGAAAACCCTTATGACATGACCGCTTATAGCTTACTAAGAGAAAAAATCACTGATGTTTTAGATAGCTTGACCGAAAGAGAACGGCGTGTCTTATCACTTCGATTTGGATTAATTGACGGCTATTCGAGAACTCTTGAAGAGGTTGGAAAACAATTTAAGGTGACTCGAGAAAGGATACGACAAATTGAAGCCAAAGCACTCAGAAAAATGAGACACCCTACTAGAATTCGACAGCTTCACGGGTTTTTTGAAGGGGATATTAATTTAGATAAACCAGGCATGGATAGCATCACCAGAGAAAATCAAAAATAAAAATACTTTATGAAAAAATCGACCCCTTACCTGTTTTTAATCACATCTTTAATCTTAGTCTCTTGTTACAGTTCAAAATCTGTAGACAATGATATCCCAATAGAACAATCCAATAATTCTGAACTACTGAATACTCAGATTTCTGCCTCTATTATGCATGTCGATTTAGTAGAAAGAATCGTGACGCTAAAATCCAACACTGCCTTAGAGCCTGGGTTTTATGTATTAAGCAATAAAAATGGTAACGTCAGCTCAGCAATAAAGCTCTCGCAGAATTCATATAGCTCTCTATATGAAGCTGATATTTTAGAAGGTCGACCAAGAATTAATGATATTGTCAGTCTCGCTAATAATGAAGAGGTAAAATTATTTTCTAAAAAGTATAGCGATCCAAAAGTTGACTAACGTATTGAAAATACTATTAAGAAATTATGCATCTCTATAAACTAGCATTTATCCAAAATCTATCTAGCTGGGAATTGATCCTTATTTTTCTTGTGGTACTGCTCTTCTTTGGAGCGAATCGCTTGCCTGCACTTTTTAATTCATTAGGGAAATCACTTAAGGAGTTTAAAAAAGGCGCCGAGTATATCGAAGATGAAATGAAATCTGCCGTAGAATCAGACGTTGAAAAAGATGAAGATCAAAAGGATTCAGAATCTACTAACAAAGAGTCAAAATAAAGTCGCTTCCAAAAAATCCATCATCAATCTAACAGCCTTTTAACCTCTTTGCAGAAGGCTGTTTCTCCACAAAAATAAGGGAATTTGGGAAGATTTAAATGAAACTCATTCAAAGGAAATGGATTTTCCTCTAGAAAATAAGTCTCTTTGCCCGTTGCATCATTCAATGCATAGGATGCAGCAAAATCCCAAACTTTACAACGAACATCCAAGGCACCCCAAAGGTAACCCTTAGATACAAGGGTTCCGATCAAGGTACTACTACCAATTGATCGCACTTTGTACTTTTCTAATAATGGTACAATTTGTTCTAAAAGACTCTTATTGATGGGAAATTGAATACCAATCATAAATTCTTTTTCCATCGTGTTCTTCGCGGGAATATGCAGTTTCTCGTTTATCTTTAAACCAAAGCCAGCACCTCCCTCGAATAATCCCCCTGTACTGAAATCATACACAAAGCCATAGATAGGAATGCCTTTATATAGTAAGGCTAAGGAAATGGCACATAAAGGAAAACCCAATGCAAAATTATTTGTCCCATCAATGGGATCAAGAACCCAAGCAAAATCACCCTGTAAATTAACGACCGTATCTTTGTCATTAGTCTCTTCGCTCCAAAAATCATCCTGGGGGAAATCATTTTGCAGATGAGCTATAATGTTTTCAGAAATAGCAATATCTGCAAATGTAACCCTTGATTGATCAAGCTTCCAGTCACTTCCGACTTGGCTAAAGTGCCTGCCAAAAAAAACGATTTCATTCTTTACCGCAGATCGTCCTGCATTAATTCGATGCCGAATTTTAAGATCTAAAGTGGCTTTTGCCTGTCGACTGAGTGATTCTTTTTCCATATTAACATAATTATTAGAGCTAAAACACTCACTAGGCTGAGATAGAAAATGCATGGGTCGTTCTTGCCCCTAAATTCAAAAATTCCTCTGAGTTTTTAATAAACACATCAAGCTCATCTAAAATTGCATCTATAAATGATCGAACATTATCCGATTCTCCTTCTAAGTATAGCTGTACTCTACCATCTGAAAGATTCTTTACCCATCCTGTGCATTCAAAACCTTTTGCAATGTCATACACTTGCTGTCTAAATCCAACTCCTTGGACATGACCTGAAAAAAAGACTGTAGCTTGCTGAATCATATAAGAATAAACTAATAAATTTGCTTAAAAAATAAAATCTTAAACATAGAATTTTATTGATTTTTAAAAGTATCAAATCATAATGAAATTACAGTTAAAATATGACTAATTTTAATTTTGAACCAGACGATAATAATTGGGATTCTTCACCGAATGAAACCAGTTGGAGCGAAAGTCAATGGAGACATTACTTAAGGGGAACAGACAAAGACTCCGCTCGATTTTTATCTATTTATAATAGCATTAAAGATAAACCTAACCATCTAGATGAAGCGGCCTCACTTATGGGATGGGACAATGAAGACATTTCCTTAACTGACGAGATCAACGTAAGTTTGGATGAAGAAGATGCTTCTTTAGATGCCTCTAACAGCCCTTACACACTTCATAAACATCCTGTTTATGTTGTAACAAAAGCCTTGTATAGCTACCTCAATCATAGTTGGGAGCATTTTATCAAAGATGAGTCTGCTGCAATTAAACCATCTGAATGTTGGGCACTTTCTAAAAGTTTACACTTAGGGGAAATTAATATACTGCTGTCTATTCAAGCGTTAGACTTAGGGGATTATGGTTTAGCTATTTGTCATATTAAGAATAGTTTAGCAGAACTTAACACAACACTCTCAATGTTTAATAAAATCAATCACTCCGATAATGAATTTTTAGACGCTTTTATAAGTGAACAAAAAATTCGGCTTTTTGATTTAAGAGAACTATGGATTCGCGTGATGGGCGATTGTCGCTACGAATGCCAAAGGCGTAATGAATCAGATCAAGATTGACCTATACATTAAATAAAATAATTGTTTCCATTTATTTTATTGGATGATGATTCGCCATATTTTAATAACTTTCTATATATCTGCTTCAATTGCTTCATCAGAAACTTTGCTGAATGGTCCCATGATTTCTGACCTCAGCTTTAGAGAAGCTCAGGTTTGGATTCAAACAAAAACGCCTACATCGATTCGTATCCAATATGCTTCTGAAAATAATCCTACAGACACATATTACACTCAAGAAATCCACACAAATGAAGCAAATGCTTGTATTGCCAATTTCACTCTATCTAAAGTTGAACCAGGAAACACCTATACCTACAAAATCAAAATAAACGACATTTTACAAATAGAGGAATACAAATTCAAAAGCCCTTTTTATTTTTATGAGAACACACCACCGCCAAATGTACGTATTGCCATTCTTGGATCACATTATGCAGTGGAAAAGGCATTTGAACCACCCTACAGAATATTAGGAGATGGTTATAATATTTTTAATAAAATATATGATAGAAAACCAGACTTGAACTTATGGGTCGGACACACTGCCCACTTGCGATTCAGTGACAAAGATTCAAAGAGCGGCTATTTAAAACGTTATACAAAAGCCAGAAACATTATAAAACCTAAAGGACTTTTATCGGAAATACCAAATTTAGGAATTTTGAGTGATCAAGATTACGGAAATACAAATGCCGGAGGAGATCTTAGTTTAAAAACTGACGCCCTAGAATCCTTCAAATTATTTTGGCCTAAAACCAATATGATTAAACAACAAAATGCATTATGCTATACCTATAGGATTTCAGATGCAGAATTCTTTTTCTTAGATGCTCAGTCTCAAAAATCAATTATCAATGAATCTAAAATAATTCCAAAAATTCTTGGAGAAGAACAAATAAAATGGCTAAAAACAGCTCTTACAACTAGCCATGCAAAATTTAAATTTATCATTTCTGGCTCACCTATATTAAACCCAGTAAAGTCGACAAAACACTTATCATATGCAACTAAAGAACAATCCGAACTCTTAGAGTTTTTTAGAAATAATCAAATTGAAGGACTATTTTTTATTTCTGGAGGCTCTTATAAAGGAGAACTTACAAAAGTAGTGCACTCGAATTCCTATTATTTTTATGATTTAACAGTTGGCCCCTTAACCGCAAATCCCAAACCCGATAAAGAATTAAATTTTTTTAGAGTTCCAGGAACTCTGTCACTTGAAAGGCAATACACTATTCTTGAAATATTTGGAGAAGAAGAGGATCGAAAATTAAAAATCAGTGTTTACAGCCAAGCTGATATTGAAATTTGGTCGCGTATCGTACCCTTTGAAGAGCTTTCAATAGAAAAAGCTTATTAATTAGACACTTATAATTGATAAAAAGGAGTGAATTAATACGTTTATAATGAATAGTCCATGCAACTTAAAGAAAAAGAAACTCAAATAATTGAGGAACTCCGATTGATACCCGATGCCTATGAACGATTAGGTTACCTCGTCGAATATAGTAAAAAAGTTCCAAAACTAAATGTTTCTTTGAAATTAGACGGTTTTAAAATTGAAGGTTGCTTGTCTCAGTTATGGATTGTGCCTGAATTTAAAGATCAAAAATGTTATTTTAAATCAGAATCTGATTCTTCAATTGTTCATGGAATAGCAGGCTTGCTATGCGATTTCTTTAGCGATCAGCCACCAAAGGAAATCCTCAATAACGATGCAACCTTTCTTGAAGAAGTAGGAATTAATCAACACTTATCACCGAATAGACGAAATGGCTTAAGTAAAATAGTTGAATCGATTCATCGCTTTGCGAAGTCCTGTGATCAAGGCTAGAAAAAAGTTACGGCAAGTTTCTTTGGAAGGTAATATGACTGACATTAATCATTTGATTATTGAATCCAGCAATACAGTAACTGAAATAATAATTCCATTTCCTTAAAAAGGATTCATCAAAACCAAGCCTTTGCATGTCGGAGGAAGTCTGATTAAATTTGTGCTGCCAAATGCCGAGCGTTTTTGCATAATCAAAACCAAATGAGTTGATTGTGTGCATTTCAAACCCACTAAGGTTTTCCGAAATTGCTTTGATAACTTTAATTGATGGAAGGTGTCCCCCAGGAAAGATATGTTTTTGAATCCAATCACAATTTCTAGCATATTCATTATAATCAGAATCTCGAATTGTAATTGCTTGTATTACCGCTTTAGCATTTGGCTTTAATGCTCCTTGGATAACTGAAAAGTACTGTTCCAAATATTCTTTACCAACTGCCTCAATCATTTCACAAGAAACCACAGCATCGTAGATACCGGATTCATCGCGATAATCTTGCAAACAAACCTCGATATTATCAGAGAGACCAAGCTCCAAAATCTTTTTATTAGCAAGATCATATTGCTCTTTAGAGAGCGTAATTGTTTTTACAGAGCACCCTCTTTTAGCAGCTTCAATTGCTAAAGACCCCCACCCTGAACCAATTTCCAAAATAGCATCACCTGTTTTCACTTCCGCTAAATCTAAAATGCGATTAATTTTATGAACCTGCGCCTCTTCCAATGAATAGTCCCTATTCTCAAATAGCGCACTTGAATAGGTCATGGATTGATCCAAAAATAATTTATAAAAATCGTTACTCAAATCATAGTGAGCTTGAATATTTGATAAACTTTTCTTCTTTGAGTTTCTTCTCAGTAAATGCAAACCAATATTCAACCAATGATTCAGGACTGAAGCTCCTTTCTCTAAAATGCCAAATTGATTACAGTTTTTGCTTAGCGCTGTGAGCAGTTTGGATAGATCAGGCGTTGTCCAAAGTCCACAAACATAGGCTTCACCAAAAGATACGCTCCCTCCCAGTATAACTTTTTTATAAAAAGCGTTATCTTTAATTTCAAGAATAGCATAGTCTGATGAAGCCGAACCATGAAAAGAAAATGAGCCGTCAGGATGAATGATTTTAATAGATCCTCCTTGGAAAAATTTAAAAGCAGAATTCCAAATAGAACGCCACATAGAACGACTGAGCTTTTCCTTTTTTAAAATAGGGCTAACATTCATAATTATAATTTAGGTTTAAATGGGAAAAAGACACTAGTCTCCTTTTGATATTGAAGATAATCAGTACCCCGTCTTTCTAGCGAAGACATTTCAGCAAAAGGAACACCCGAAATATACCTCAAGAATAAATACATAACCGATGGCCCTAACAGCGATAAGTAGAAAACACTACTGCCAATAGAAAAAATCACAAATGCCCACCAAAACAGCCATTCAAAAAAATAATTTGGGTGCCTTGAATACCGCCAAAGCCCTGTTTTACAAACCTTGCCTTGATTGTCTGGCTTCGAGCAAAAAGTTTTTAATTGATAATCGGATATAGATTCACCCAATAAGGCTATTGCACCACATAGAAAAGCTAATAGATCAATCCATCGAATCGTTTCTATCGAGCAGTTCATAGCTGTATAGATCGGCACAAGAAATACCCATGCAAGTACTACTTGGAATAAAAAAAGCGCCATAAAGACTATCTTCCAATACTTTTTAGATGCCTTGATTAATCGTTCGTATCTTGGATCTTCGTGCTGATTTAAGACACGATTCTTTATCAAAAAATAACTCAACCTAAAGGACCAAGTTAATAGTAAGATTAATACTAAAACTGCTCTTGTTGTGATGGTATCAAGGTTTGAAAAATGAATCAAAGAACCTAATGCGAGCCCAAGAGTCCAAATCAAGTCCATTATAGACATCTTATTACAATATACCGCAAAGGCATAAGCCAATAAAGATACAATAAAATACAAGATTACTAATGGGGCTTCGATCACTCTTCTTGTTTATCGAGTTCTAATAATGAGGCTTCTGAGTAAATAGATTTTGGGTATGTTTTTAATTGCCAAACTAAGCCGATTTTCTCAAGCCCTCTGAGTATTAAAAAAGTCAAATCAAACTCCCACCAGTACATTCCTTGTCTGGCTGAATGAGGGTATCTATGATGATTATTATGCCAACCTTCTCCAAAAGTTAACAGCGCTACCCAAAAACTGTTACGGCTCTCATCTGAATTTTTAAAGCGCTTACTTCCAACCACGTGAGTAACTGAATTAACGCAAAAGGTCACATGATAAACCAAAGCCGTACTTAAGAAAAAACCCCACATTACCAACTGCCATCCACTCGTGCCTAATTGAGGATAATTTGTATTTAAAAAAGCACCAATAAAATAAAGTAATAGTCCTAATGAGATGGCAGGCAGGGCATGAAAACGATCGATGAATCTGAGTTCAGGGTATTTATATAGATCTTTCACTCGATCAACACGAATCTCACCAAACGAGCGACACAAAATCCAACCCATGTGTGCCCAAAATAAATCTTTCACAACTGGTGAGTGAACATCTTCTTCGGTGTCCGAGTGTTGGTGGTGGTGCCTGTGATGAGCTGCCCACCACATAGGACCCATTTGTGCTGATGAAGTACCTACCCAAGCGAGTACAAACTGAAAAAATCGACTTGTTTTGAAAGAACGATGAGAAAAATAACGATGAAAACCTGCAGTTAAAGCAAATACCCTTGTTAAATATGTTATAACAAGTGCAAGCACTGCCACCCAGCTAAAGCCCGTAAAAAAAATACCCACACAAGCTAAATGCATGAAAATTAGCGGGGATGATATTAACAATAATCTATTTTCTTCTTCTTCTAAAGTATGTTTAAAAATGTCTTTGATCCGACCCATATAATCAAAACTTAATTAACTAATAAAAAAAATCAAAGTCTAAATAAAATAACGGGTAAGTTTCAGATTAAACTGATCGATTATTCAACATGCCTAAAGTTTATCAATTTTCCAGAGAACAGATCATAAAAACGGACATCGATTCCGCTTGGGACTTCATTCGTTCGCCTGCCAATCTAAACAAGATTACGCCGCCAGACATGACTTTCACCATATTAAGCGAAATCCCTGAAGTCATGTACAATGGACTCATCATTCAATATAAAATTGGAATTCCCTTTATTGGTGAACAAAATTGGGTCAGTGAATTAAAACATATCAGGGAAAAGCACTCATTTGTCGATGATCAGCGCATCGGCCCTTACAAACTATGGTATCATTATCATGAAATTACGGAACAGGCAGATGGAATACGCTTTTATGATCATGTAACCTACTCGATACCGTTTGGCATTTTTGGAGAGCTCGCACACGTACTTTATGTACAACCGCAACTCAATAAAATCTTTAATTTTCGGGCAGAAGTAACACCGACACTCTTTTAAAACTTTCAACAACTTAACAGCGGTTTAAGTTCTTGAATTGACAAAAAGTCCAGAAACAACTCAAATATACCTATTATTTGAGATGCAGTTCCGTTTTATTGTATAACCCAACGCATCCAACTTTGTATCTAAACACTGAAGCATTGTGCTTCGTTTTATTTTATTATGAGCGAACCTTCTGAAGAAGCAAAATCATCAACCTGTGAAATTTCCGTTTCAGGTGTGATCGATATTTTAAGCAATAAATCTGGGCAATTATTAGATCCGAAAAGAAATGGTAAAACACAGCCATCCGACCCCTTTGTTCCAAGAGAATTGATCAAACGATTTAAAATAAAAAAGGGAAGTTACATCAAGGGAGTTGCCCATAAGAATGAGCGATACCCAAATCCGAAAGTACGCTTTGTAGAAACCATTGATGGGCAGACGTTAGATTCTAGAAAAGGACGCTACAGTTTCCAACAACTAACAACGATTGCTCCAGAAGAACAAATCAAACTAGAAAGCAATGATGGTCGACTAACGAATAGAATCGTCGATCTATTTTGCCCAATTGGAAAAGGAACACGTGGATTAATTGTTGCCCCTCCAAGAACAGGGAAAACCACCCTTCTCCATGATATAGCACATGGGATCAGCGAAAACCACCCAGAATGCCATTTAGTTGTACTTCTGATTGACGAACGCCCAGAAGAGGTAACTGATTTTAAGCGATCTGTAGATGCTGAAATATATGCCTCATCTAATGATGAGGAATTAGAAAACCATCTGCGTATTTCAGAAATAGCGATTGAACGATGTAAAAGGCTCGTTGAAGCAGGTCATGATGTCGTATTATTACTAGACTCTATAACTCGATTATCTCGTGCCTATAATTCAGCATCTGGTAAAGGCGGAAGGACAATGACAGGAGGACTCGACTCCAGAGCTTTAGAGAAACCGAGGCAATTATTTTCATCTGCAAGAAATAGTGAAGATGGTGCAAGTTTGACCATCATTGCAACCGCACTTGTTGAAACCGGTAGTAAAATGGATGACCTTATTTTTCAGGAATTTAAAGGTACCGGAAATATGGAAATAGTTTTAGATCGTAAAGCTGCAGAGCTAAGATTATGGCCTGCCATTAATCTAAACGCATCAGGAACAAGAAAAGAGGAATTACTGCTTTCAGGCAAAGAACTAGAAGGTGCACAATTTTTGAGAAGAGCATTGGCGGGTCAAAAGATTGAAGATGCAGCCGAGGCTATGATCGAACGCATTAGCAAAACAAAAAGTAATCAAGAATTCATCTCATTACTCAATCGCTAAGAATTTAAGTTCCGTTGTATCGCATAATCCATGCCTGGCTCCATTGATCAAAATCACCTTGCGCAATGTGTGAACGAGCTTGTTCCATAAGATCGAGAAAGAAATGCACATTGTGGATAGATAGTAGCGTAGCGGCGAGCATCTCATTCGCCATAATTAAATGTCTTAAATAAGCTCTAGAAAAATTATTACAGGTATAATTGTTTGCTTCCATAATGGGACGAGTGTCTTCCTTAAATCGCTCATTTTTTAAATTAATTAAGCCATCCGGAGTGAACACATTCGCATGACGAGCTAATCGAGTTGGCATAACACAATCAAACATATCTGCCCCTAATTGTATCATCTTCAATAATTGAACAGGCGTACCCACACCCATCACATAGCGTGGCTTCGTCTCGGGCATATGAGGCATACAATAAGCAACCTGCTTAAGCATTTCCTCCTCAGGCTCTCCAACACTCACTCCACCAACCGCAAAACCTGAAAATGGCATATCAGCCAGAGCCTGACTACAATGCACCCTTAAATCTTCAAAGTTTGAACCCTGAATAATTGAAAACACCTGATGTCCTTTTGATAAAAAACCTCCCTCTGATGCATAGTGTAAAAACTCGTTGGCCCAACGAATACTTCGCTCAACTGCTTTAGCACAAGCAGTTTTCTCACAAGGAAAGGGCGGACATTCATCTAAAACCATGGCAATATCTGTGTCTAGCTGCTCCTGAATTTGGTAACAAGACTGCGGACTCAGAAAAAGTTTTTTACCATCTAAATGGGATTTAAAATGAATACCCTCTTCGGTAATTTTCCTCAGTTCAGATAAGCTAAATACTTGAAATCCACCACTATCTGTCAAAATAGGTTGATCCCAATTCATAAATTTATGCAGACCTCCTAGTTTTTGAACCAATTCTGAACCAGGTCTCAAATTCAAATGATAGGTATTGCCTAACAGAATTTGCGTTCCAATACCTTTCAAATGGTCGGGCGTTAAAGCCTTAACCGTTGCTTGAGTGCCTACAGGCATGAAAATAGGCGTCCGTATCTCACCATGCAAGGTTTCTAAGATTCCAAGGCGAGCATTGTTTGATTTTTTAAGTAACGTAAACACGGATCTAAAAATATACAGCAATTCAGATAAAAAATAAAAGGCTTCACCCTTGCAAGATCATTGAGTTCCGTACTTATTAATAAGCTATGAGTACGGATGCTCCAAAAGAAAAAGATTTAGGTCAGTTAGAAGACCTGTCAATTGCTGTTATAGCAGCACGCTATAATAGCCTTCAAATAAACTCATTATTAGATAGTGTAGTAACTGAATTAAAAGATAGAGGTGTTGCAAAAATAGCCATTGATCGTGTACCTGGTTCAGCTGAACTACCATACGCCGCAGCACTCATTCAAAAAACAATTTTACCTAATGCAATCATCGTACTGGGAGTGGTCATTGCAGGAGATACCAACCATCATAATGTGATTGCTCACTCAACAGCCGATGCGTTAAACCAGGTAAGTATTGATAAAAATCTACCGATTATCAATGGGATTATTGTGACGAACTCAATTAAAGAAGCGGAAGAGCGCTGTGGGCTTAAAATAAATCGAGGAAAAGAATTTGCACAAGCTGCCATAGAAATGGCACAATTAACACATATATGGAATCAGAAGGAGAAATAAAAAAGCTTTCACCAAGAAGAGCCAATCGAATGGCAACTGTACAGTTTTTATATCAATGGGAACTGAATAAGCCAGAACAGTTATTGGATGCATTGCGGGTATTCATTGAATCTCAAGACGAAGAAAGAGACTATTACCAATTTGCCGAATCTTTAATTCATGGAACACTTGAGAACATCTCTTTCATTGATCAAGAAATTACAAAATATGCTCAAAATTGGACCTTTGAACGCATCGCAAAAGTCGACCTCTCAATACTGAGGCTGGCTATTTATGAGCTCTCTTTCAGAGAAGACATTCCGCCTATTGTATCCATTAATGAGGCCATTGATCTTGGTAAACTATTTTCCAACGATGATTCCAAAAGGTTTATTAATGGAATACTAGATCAAATTAAAAGTAAGATTCAACGACCCTTAAGAAAAGCAAAGGATTAGTCGATATGTTAGGAGCATTTAAGACATTTGCTAACAGTGTAAACGCAATCTTTAAATCTAATCAATTAGATGAGGCTTCTATAGAAGAATTAGAAGCACTCTTATACACTTCAGATTTTGGCACTGAGGTCGTTGAATTAATCATTCAAGAGATTAAAGAACGTTATTCAAAAAGCAAATCCATTGAGGCAATCCATCCAGAATCCATCGCCCGTGAAGTCATTGCTGAAAAACTTAAAGGCTCCGAGGCACCCTTTAAATTACCCTTCCAAGATAAACCGAAAATAGTTATATTAATAGGGGTTAATGGAGCTGGGAAAACAACAACGGCTGCAAAACTAGCACATAAAGTAAAAGAATTAGGTGGTTCTGTCTTACTCAGTGCTTGCGATACCTTTAGAGCTGCGGCAAATGAGCAAATAAAATCTTGGGCTGAATCGCTCAATATAGAAATTATTTCAAGTCATCATGGAGCGGATTCTGCCGCGGTTGCCTACGACAGTTTATTAGCCGCAAAAAACAGGAACCATGATCTTTTGATCATAGACACAGCTGGACGCTTACACACGAAGAAAAATTTAATGCACGAATTAGAAAAACTAAATCGGGTATTAAAAAAACAAGAACCTAACCTTGAGCTAGACCATTGGTTGGTTATTGATGGAAGTATTGGCAGTAATTCTATTGATCAAGCTAAAGCTTTTCATTCTGTAGTTCCGCTGAATGGACTCATTGTCACTAAACTTGATGGAACAAGCAGAGGCGGCTCACTAGTTGGCATCTATGATGCCCTAAAAATACCCATTTATTTCGTAGGAACAGGAGAAAAACCCGAAGATTTACATTCGTTCTCGATTCATCAATATATTGATGCATTATTTAAGAATTCATAACAATGACGGATCGACTTACAGTTGAATTAAATGATAGAGCTTACCCCATCTATTTTGATGAGGCGAATCATGCACTACAGTCTGAAATAAAAAAGCACCACTCTAATAATAAAACATGCTTTCTAATTTCAGATGAAAACTTAAAAACGCATCATGCTGAGTTCATAGAAGCATTAGAGATCGATCCTTCTAAAAGACTATTTCTACCTTCAGGCGAATCCACTAAATCCATTCAATCCTACAGCGAAACTTTAAGTTTTTTAGCCAAACAAAAAGCAAATCGTGATTCTATATTATTTGCCTTAGGTGGTGGCGTTATTGGTGATCTTGTTGGTTTTGTTGCAGCCTCCTATCTACGAGGTATCGATTTCTACCAAATACCAACGACTTTACTTGCAATGGTCGATAGCTCCGTAGGAGGAAAAACAGGCATCAATCTTCCCGAAGGCAAAAATTTATTGGGTGCCTTTTGGCAACCCAAATCTGTATTCATTGATCCTGTATTTTTAGAAAGCCTTTCAAAAAAAGAATTTGCTTCTGGTTTAGCCGAAATCATAAAATATGGCCTCATTGCAGACAAAAAACTATTCCAGCAACTAATGGAACTCTCTCCTATTGATAAAAACACAGACGCATTATTAAAAATCATTAGAACCTGTTGTAGTATCAAAGCGAATGTAGTTGCTAGTGATGAAAAAGAAACCGCTAAATCTGGAGGAAGAGCGCTTTTAAATCTTGGACACACTTTTGGTCATGCAATTGAAAATGTCTCAGGTTACGGAGACTATTTACATGGTGAAGCCATTGCCATAGGGATGCATCTTGCTAGTTTACTATCTGAAGCAATAAACGAAAACTTTACCGAAAAAGAAACCCAATTGATAACAGAGCTGTTAACGAAAAATGCCCTTCCGACTCATTTAAAAAAGCCACTCTCCATTCAATTGCTGAATCAAGCCATTTCAAGAGATAAGAAAAATCGAGCGAGTGGCATTCGCTATATTATTCTAAGCACAATTGGCACTGCTGAAACCAAAACAGGCGTCGACCCAAAATTGATCGACACCCTTTGGAGAAAAGTAGGTGCCATTTAGCAACTAAGACCACTTAAAATTTAACGACGATATAACCGATTCGTCCATTTCTCCACACATATAGGCGATTCGCTTTCCCTTCGACTAAGTTCTCTTTTATATCCATAGGTTTTCCAACGGACTGACCATTGACCTCGAGAATGATAGCATTTGGAGCTAAGGTACGAGCATAGGGCGAATCATAATCCACATTTAGGACGACAACACCACTTATTGATTCAGGCACAGAAAGCGATTCTCTTAAATCTGAATTTAAGCTCTGTAAAGTGACTCCATCAAGTATTGTTTCGCTTTTTGATTCAGCTAAATCTGCATCAACACTCCCTAATATAACTGATAGTTCAATAAGGTCTCCATAACGAATCAACTGCACTAAGACTTCATCACCTGGTGACATTTGTGCTATTTTGAGCCTTAACTCTTGTGCCGTCTTAATAGGATTATTCCCTACTTTAAGAATAATGTCTCCGTGCAAAATTCCGGCTTTATCGGCAGGAGAATCTTCCTGTACTTCATCAACTAATGCACCCTCTAAAGAATCAAGATTAAAGGCTTCAGCTAAATCAGGGCTAATATTTTTAGGAAAGACTCCTAATAAACCGCGAGGTACTTGGCCCGTCTCTACCAATTTTTTCATCACATCGAGCACTAGATTAACAGGGATGGCAAAGCCGATACCAATACTACCTCCAGTTCGTGAAAAAATAGCTGTATTAATACCAATTAAACGACCATAGGCATCAATTAATGCACCACCTGAATTGCCATAATTAATCGATGCATCTGTTTGAATGAAATTTTCATAAGCACCCTGACCTAAAATACCAAGTGAATGCCTACCTGTAGCAGAAACAATACCCTGAGTCGCAGTGATTCCAACTTCAAGAGGATTTCCAATAGCAAAGACCACATCCCCGACCCGAATCAACTCACTATCAGCAACGCTGATAGGAATAATAGTATCTTCTACATCAATCTTTAAGACCGCCACATCGGTTTTCTTATCTGAGCCAATTAATTCAGCCTTAAATTCACTCCCATCATGAAAACGCACACGGATCTCATCAACCACCTCGCTCCGTTGATCGTGCACCACATGATGATTAGTAACGATGTATCCATCTTCCGTCATGACAACTCCAGAACCAGCACCATAAGGCTTAAGTTGCTCCTTTTCTTCCTCTGGTTCAGCATTTGGTTCACCGTATATTTCTGGCACAGGAAATCCAAACTGGCGAAAAATGTCTGGAATACCATTGGGCATTCGTGACGATTGTACTCTCTGATACTTAGAAGTATAAACGGCTACTACCGATGGCGTCGCTAAATCAAGAACATCCGCATAAGAAACGGTCATACCTCCCTCACTGCTAGACACAGTTTCTACGATCTTCTCCTTAATGAGAAGTTTTTCTACTGCTTTAACGGTCTGTTCATTTTCTCCTGCACAAGCAGAGAAAAAGAGGGCTATCAATAGTGAAAAAATAGAAAAAAAACGAATTATAAAGTTCATATGAATTAAGGTTTTAGTATTTTTATTTAACTAATAAGTTAGAATAAATTAAAAGCCTTTTATTTCAAATAATCCAGTAACACTTTCATTTATATGTAT
>CAJWEH010000023.1 GCA_913031135.1 uncultured Puniceicoccaceae bacterium
CCACCGAGATCTACACTCTTTCCCTACACGACGCTCTTCCGATCTGGTTTCAAAGCCTGTGAGTCTGTTGGTCGCAACCCAGACGCAGCGACAGCAATCTTGGTTCAATCCATTATTTGTATGGCGTTTGCTGAGGCGATCATTTTCTTCGCTATCTTCCTTGGCTAATTTTACACATACCGCCTTCGAAACGGAGGCGGTATTTTTAAACTGATTAATAACTCTATAATTTTATGAAACATTTTATTAGCGCTTTTTTTCTAAGTCTTTGCCTAGTCGCTGGTTTAACAGCAGGAGAAGAAACGGTTCATTATGATGCCGCATATTCGGAAAGCGGGAATTTAGCAGACGGTGAAGCGAGTGCAAAATCTGGGATGATTCAAGAAGTTGCTAAGCAGTTTGGAGTGGATTGGCCGACATTGATTGCTCAAATGCTGAATTTTTTGATTGTTGCGGTGGTTTTGCATCAATTGGCAATCAAGCCTATCTTATCTACTTTTGAAGAGCGTCAGCAAAAGATTGCCGATGGTCTGCAGTATGCAGAAGAAATGAAAGCGCAATCCTTAGCGGCAGAAAAAGAACGCAGTGAAAAAATCAAAGAAGCGGTCTTAGAAGCTCAAAAAATTGTAGGGGAGGCAAGAGATCAATCTAAGGCTTTAATCGAGAAAAAAATCCAAGAGGCGACAATACAGGCAGAATCATTAATCAAAAAAGCGAATGAAGCGACTGAAATTGAGCGACAAAAAATGTTAGCAGAGGTACGGGAAGAAGTGGCTCGACTAGTCGTTGTTACTTCCGCAAAAGTGCTCGAGAAGGAATTGAGCAATGAAGACAAAGATAAATTTTCAAAATCTGCAGTAAATAGTTTAAATAATAGCCTTTCATAAATAATGCGCGGTACTAAAAAAATAGATCAACTAGCTCAAAAACTGATAGAAGTTTCTAAAGTCGATGGCATTGTTGATGAATCGAATCTTTGGAAAGGCGTACAGGCAGTCAAGGAATCGAAATCGAATTATTGGATTCCATTGTTAAAAACCCTTAAGAAAAAATTATCTAGAATACTCACTTGGCAAACGGCAGAAGTGACCTCTCCAACAGAGCTAGATGCCAATACTTTGAACGAACTGAAAGAACTTTTTTCACAACGTTATCATAGGCCCATACAGGTAAAAACAAGTATAGACTCGTCATTAATTGCCGGCATACGAGTCAAAATAGGTGATGATGTGTACGATGCTTCCATAGCAGAACGCCTAAAACGAATTTCTGAAGCAAATAAAATTTAATAGAGTAATTAATAAATCATGAGCTCAATAGTAGAACAAATAGAAAAAGAAATCGCTAATTTTGAAGCGGGTGCTGTAAAAAAGAATGTTGGAACAATTGTTTCAATTGCCGATGGAGTGGCAAAATTGGAAGGGCTTTCCGATGTCATGTACAATGAAATGATTGATTTCGGCAACGGAGTGACCGGGCTCGCCTTAAATTTGGAGGACGATACCGTTGGGTGCGTGATTCTTGGCGATTATTCGGATCTGAAAGAAGGCGATGAAGCTTCCACTACGGGGAAACTGCTCTCCGTTCCAGTTGGAAAGGGTCTTTTGGGCCGAGTGGTCGATGCTATAGGACAACCAGTCGATGGCAAGGGTGCTATTCAGTCAGAGGAATCTTACCCAGTTGATCAAATTGCTCCGGGAATCATTCCTAGAAAATCGGTGGATCAGCCATTGCAGACAGGGATCATGGCGGTGGATTCAATGATACCTATTGGTCGTGGGCAGCGAGAGTTGATCATTGGCGATCGCTCTACGGGTAAGACTACAATCGCTATTGATACGATTATCAATCAAGCGAAGATTAATAACCAACATAAAAGTGCGGATGGCTCTTATGAAGAAGGCTTCCGTCCGGTTTATTCCATTTATGTCGCAGTGGGGCAAAAAAATTCTAACATCGCGCGAACCATTAATGTTTTAGAAAAAGCGGGTGCTTTAGAGTATACAATCATTGTTACGGCTCCGGCAGCCGATAATCCAGCAAACCAATACATTGCACCATTCTCTGGAGCTTCTATGGGAGAATATTTCATGAATAATGGGATGGATGCTTTGATCGTGTATGATGATCTTTCCAAGCAGGCGGTTGCCTATCGACAAATTTCTCTAGTATTGAAGCGACCATCTGGGCGTGAAGCTTATCCAGGAGACGTATTTTACTTACATTCACGCTTACTTGAGCGTTCAGCTCGTGTGAATGAGGATAACGGAAATGGCTCATTAACTGCTTTGCCAATTATTGAAACGCAAGCAGGTGACGTTTCGGCTTACATTCCAACGAATGTGATCTCTATTACAGACGGACAAGTGTTCCTTGAAACCGATTTATTTAACCAAGGTATTAGACCTGCGATTTCCGTCGGACTATCCGTTTCTCGTGTCGGATCTGCTGCTCAAATTAAAGCGATTAAAAAGGTGGCGGGTAAGGTAAAATTGCAGTTAGCACAATTTAGAGAACTGGCAGCGTTTGCTCAGTTCGGGTCTGATTTAGATGCAAAAACAAAGGCTCAGTTAGATCGAGGAGCTCGCGTAGTTGAATTATTTAAGCAAACGGCATTCAATCCGATTCCGGTTGAAATACAGACCGCACTTATTTGGTCTGTGCAAAATGGACACTATGATACAATCAATGTGGATCAAGTCGTTAAAGCAACAACGAGCTTAAGGGAATTTTTTGAGACGAGAGGCTCTGCAACAATGGATAAAATCCGTACAGGTAAACAACTGACAGAAGAAATTGAAGCGGAGTTGTCTGGGCTTCTTAAAGAATGGCAAACGGTATTTAGTGCCTAACGCTATCGAGCATTAGCAATCAATTCTATGGCAAATTTAAGAGACATCCGCAGGCGAATCAAGTCGGTTAAAAATACCCGGCAAATTACCCGTGCTATGCAGTTGGTATCTTCGTCTAAAATGAAGCGTTCGCAAGATGCGGCTCTTGCAGGTAGACCATACGCCTATGTTCTTGCTGAGATGTTGAATACGGTTAGCGAGAGTTTTAAAACCTCTGGAAGTGAAATTGAGCACAGTTTCTTTAAGCCTCGTCCGGTTCAAAAGCGTGGAATCTTAATCCTCTCAACTGACAAAGGTCTCTGCGGTCCTCTTAATTCAAACTTATTTCGTATGGTTGTAGAATCCGTTGATGGCGAAGCGCTCTACTTTACAGTTGGCCGAAAAGGGGCTCAATTCGTCAAGCGTGCTGGCTTGGATTTGAAACAGGCGTTTGAGGTTTCTGATAAGGTAGAAACAAGTGAATTTATTCCAATTGTAGAAACGCTTGTTCAGTCCTATGAAAATGGAGCTATTGATACAATAGAGATTGCCTATCCAAACTTCATTAATGTGCTCGTTCAGAAACCAGTGATTCAGCCTATTTTACCAATCCTCGATTTAGATACCGTTTTAGAACAATTGAAGTCGAAAATCAAAGGGTTTACAGAAGACATTAGCCAAGAATCTCGAGAGATCGCTTTTGAGCCGAGCCCAAATGAAATCCTAAGCCAATTGCCGAGTTTGTATCTACGCTTCATGGTATCACAGTTAATTTTAGAGTCAAAAGCCTCTGAATACTCAGCTCGAATGGTCGCTATGAAGTCGGCTACGGATAATGCTTCTAAGCTCGTGGATGCGTTAACTTTGGATTATAACAAAGCGCGCCAAGCGGCTATCACACAAGAAATTTTAGAAATCGCTGCCGCATCGGCCGCATAAAAATAAAGAATTTAATATCAAAAAAATATTATGAGTGCATCTGGAAAAATCGTTCAAGTCATCGGCGCTGTCGTCGATGCATCCTTCCCTAAAGAGAATGTTCCTAACATTCTTGACGCTATTACTATTGATTACGAAGTGGATGGTGTTGCTAAAGAGTTAACTTTGGAGGTTCAACAGCATCTAGGCGATGGTGTGGTTCGAGCTGTAGCTATGTCATCTACAGATGGTTTAAAGCGTGGTATGGCAGTTAAAAACACGCAAGCACCTATTTCTGTGCCGGTCGGACAAGCGGTTCTCGGTCGTATCTTTGATGTGATTGGGAATACGGTTGATGAAAAGGGGCCAGTCAAAACAGATGAGCGAAGACCCATTCACCGTGGAGCTCCTGAGTTAATCGATCAAGCAACCGAGGCCGAGATTTTAGAGACGGGCATTAAGGTGATTGATTTAATTTGCCCATTCACAAAAGGTGGAAAAGTAGGTGCATTTGGTGGTGCGGGTGTCGGTAAGACGGTCGTGATCATGGAGTTGATTAATAACATCGCTAAGGCACACGGTGGGTATTCAATTTTTGCGGGTGTGGGCGAGCGCTCTCGTGAAGGAAACGATCTCTATCATGAGATGTCAGATGCCGGAGTTATCGATCAATCAAATTTAGATAATTCTAAAGTGGCCTTGGTTTATGGTCAAATGAATGAGCCTCCTGGAGCACGTATGCGAGTTGCGCTTTCAGGGCTTACCATGGCTGAGTATTTTAGAGATGAGAAAAATCAAGATGTGTTATTATTCGTCGATAATATTTTCCGTTTTTCTCAAGCAGGTGCGGAGGTGTCTGCATTGCTAGGTCGTTCACCATCAGCGGTGGGTTATCAGCCGACGCTTTCTCAGGAAATGGGAAATCTACAGGAGCGTATTACTTCGACTAAGAAAGGCTCTATTACTTCTTTCCAAGCGGTTTATGTGCCAGCTGACGACTTAACAGACCCAGCACCGGCTAATACATTCGCACACTTGGATTCTACAATCGTGCTTGAGCGTTCTATTGCCGAGCTTGGCATTTACCCAGCGGTGGATCCATTGGCTTCAATTTCAAATGCCCTTGATCCCGCAATTGTTGGTGAAGAGCATTATCAAGTTGCGCGTGGGGTACAAAATGTTCTGCAGCGTTATAAAGACCTACAAGATATTATTGCGATTCTTGGACTCGACGAATTGTCTCCAGAAGATAAGCAAATTGTTTATCGTGCTAGAAAAGTTCAAAAATTCCTTTCTCAACCATTCCATGTGGCAGAAGTATTTACTGGAATTTCAGGGCAGTATGTCTCAATTGCTGATACGATCAAAGGCTTTAAGATGATCCTCGAAGGAGAGTGTGATACTATTGCTGAAAATGACCTTTATATGAAAGGCTCTATCGATCAGGCACTTGAGGGAGCAAATGAGTAATGTCACTGACATTGAATTAATAATTATCTGATAGATGTTACGCTTAGAAATCATATCGCCCAAAGAGCAAATTGTATCGACAGACGCATTTGAAGTGGTGTTGCCCACGGAATTAGGTGAGGTCGGTATCTTGTCTCATCATATTCCACTCATTACTCATATGAAGATGGGGATTTTGTCGGTATTTAATGATGGAACAGCTGAGCGTTATGTGGTCAGCGGTGGTTTTGCTCAGGTTAAGGCGGATAAAGTTTCCGTACTAACGGACGATGCCTTGCTTATTTCAGAATTGGATTCCTCGGAGATTGAATCAAAGATACAAGCTCTTGAAGCTCAAATTGCAGAGGAAGCTTCTACTGAATTAAAAAAGACCTATGTGTCCCAGTTAGAGTTTTTTCAATTACAACAGTCCTTAGTGGCACATTCGTAAGCACTCGCTAATCCAATTAGTGTTAGATTAGCTACAAACTGGGTTTGATTGTTCCAGTTTTGTGTTAAATTAGTTGTGCTACCTCCGGTTGTCAGTACGATCGGCTCATTATAGCCGTTTGCAATCAGTGCATTTGAGATGTGTTTAAGTAACGCTTCAACCATCCCAGAAAAACCAACAGATACTCCTAGTTGCATGGCTTGGATGGTGGATGTGCCAAAACCTTCTATGGGACTCACAAGATCGGCATCTGTTAATTCAGGTAGCAAGGCTGTTTGTTCGTTTAAGTATTGTGTCATAAGCCCTAAGCCAGGTGCAATGACGCCACCTTCATAGCCGTTATCGGTTATGATATCAAAGGTTATTGCAGTTCCCATATCAATAATAATGGCTGGAATTGTGTGATAGCTTTTTACGGCAATCGCATTGGCAATACGATCATGCCCGACTTCTGACGGCTTTGGGTAATTTAGTCTAATTCCCTTGTTCGTCTCGTGTGTGAGTTGAAATATAGGTTTATTCGAAGGCTCGAGGATCGCTCGCATTGCAGAATTTAAATTGGGAACAACCGAGCAAAAAGAAATCGCATCAAAATCTCTACCTTGAATTAGTTTATGAAATTCAGTTAAAAAGTGCGGAGAATCTTTAAATTGTTTTGTGGAAAATGAGCCAACTTCAAAAGTCGTTTGAGCGTCTATAATCCCATAATTCACATTCGTATTTCCAATATCGATACAGAGTACTTTCATTTCTTTAGCGTTACATCACCTGAATGTATTGTTTTGATGACATCGGCATCCGTTTTCAAGAGTAATGCACCATCGTCATTAATCCCTAAGACCGTCCCTTTAATTGTTTTATGATTTTGCATGAGTTCGACTCGTTTGTTTTTTAGATAATCATAATCTTGCCATTGTATGGAAAGCTTTGTGCTTTCTTCAGGATTCATACAAATAGAATAGGCTCGAATAACTGCAGCAATCACTGCTATTGCAATTTGATTAAGTGAAATAGTGTCTCCCGTAATTTCTTTAAGGCTAGTAGCAATGGATTGAATCGATTGAGGCATCGTTTTCGCAGAGCTATTGACATTGATCCCGATCCCAAAAACGATTGTATGCATTCGGTCTGTATCGATTTTTGCTTCAGTGAGCATTCCAGATAATTTTCTCTCTCTATAGTAGAGATCATTGGGCCACTTGATTTTTAAATCAGAATCTGAAATGTATTTTTGCAACGCTTTACAGACCTCAAGACCTGCCCAAAGCGTAAATTTTTGTAATTTCTCGGGTGCAATATTCGGTGCAAATAAAATCGAACAGTATAAATTAGTGCTTTTTTGGCTTTGCCATTGCCTTCCTAGTCGCCCTCGACCTTTTGTTTGCTTGCTTGATATAATCGCAAATGGGGGCTGCAGCTTTTGATAAAATTGACGCTCGGCTTCTTCGTTTGTGCTATCTAAACAGGGATAATAGTTTATCGTAAAATTCTCGGGCAATACTTTTTGGTAAATCGCCAGCAAATGTGCATTCATTGCTTTTGGTTCCTCTTTCAGGCGGTAACCTTTTTTGGGTGAGGCTTCGATTTTAAATGAGGACTGTTTTAGTTGTTCGATTTTAGAATGAACGCTAGTTCTAGATAGACCAATCATTTTGGCTAATTCATTGCCAGACACAAATCCAGATTCTTTAAGGAGCGCTTCTAAAATAGAGACCTCATGTGCATTCACCTTTTGAGGTTTATAGCTTTCGATATCTGCTTTGATCATAACCAATCTAATCCAATATCGATCCATTGGCTTTGATGAATCGGTGCTCCTGTAGAAATAAAATCGAGACCCAGAGATTTTAGGTCTCCTAAGTGGTTTAGGGCAATGCCCCCGCTGGCTTCCGTGCAGGCTTTATCCCCAATTTTATCAATGGCTTTTGTGAGTTCTTTTATTGAGAAATTATCGAGCAGTATGCAGTCAACTTCAGCCTCTAGAGCAATGGGTATTTGCTCAAGATGGTCGACTTCTACTTCAATTGGCAAGTCGGGGTGCCGAGTCCGTATTTTTTCTACTGCGGATTTTAAATGCATTGCTTTAGAAGAGGAAAAAATTGCCAGATGATTATCTTTCAACATAACGCGATCAAATAAACCGAAACGGTGATTGTATCCGCCTCCGCAGGCAAAAGCATATTTCGAAAGCATTCGATAAACAGGTATGGTTTTTCGTGTATCCAATAAACGCGTTTTCGACGGATGAAGTCGTTTTGAGTATTGATGGGTTAGTGTTGCAATGCCACTCAAATATTGAATGAAGTTTAAAATGATTCGCTCTGCTTTTAATAGTGTGTGAGCGGATCCTTCTAGAGTTCCGATGGTCGTTCCTTTATGAACCCATGCTCCATCTATTAGGTCTGTTTGAAATGAACAGTCAGTTCCATAGACACCTAATACAAGAGGGATGAGTGGCAGACCGCTGATCACGCAGTCTTCACGAGCAAGCAATTGTGCATGCCCAATTATTGAGTTTGAGAAGATTTCAGAACTTGGATCTCCCGGAGCATGTGTCACCTGTTTTAAGCCTTTGCCTTTTAAATCTTCTTCGAGTGCCTGAGAGATCAGTGTCTGTATATAGTTTTTATCTAAGTCATCCCACGCTATTCGTTGCGACAGTGTGTCTTTTGAAAATTGTTTCATGGAGGATAGCTTTATGGATTAAGAACGGGCACTTTCACTGTGATAAATCGCACGTATCTCTCGTAGATCGGCCTCTTTAGACTGGCTGACAATAACATGTTTATAAGAATCTTGCTGCTGCAGTTCTTTTGAGGCGACCTCTAAACGCCTTTTTATTTCTTCAACAGAGTCGGTCCCGCGTTTTTTCAGCCGTTTTTCTAATTCGTCTATATTTGGGGGCTTTATGAAAATACTAACTACTTTCCCTTTTAAAAATGAGTCTGACTCAGCTTTCGCTTGAATGGTTTTTGCCCCTTGAACATCAATATTTAATAAGCGATTATGCCCACCTTTTAATGGCTCTATGATATCTGCTTTTTGTGTTCCATAAAAATGATTATGGACGGTTGCGTATTCAAAAAATAGTCCAGCAGAAATTTTTTGTTGAAAATCCGCCTTGTTTAAAAAGTGGTAATCAATGCCATCGCGTTCGCCTGTCCTTGGGTTTCGGGTGGTTGAAGTAATGATGCGCTCAATTGATTCTGTTTTCATTAGAGCATCACAGACTGTAGTTTTACCACTTCCAGCTGGACCTGAAATAATAAATAATAAGCCAGACTGTTTCGTTTCGGAACCCATATCAATAAGTAACAGCTACAATCACTAATAAAATTCCGTACGATAAGAGTGCTCCTGAAACTAGCTTGAGTTGACTGCTCGTTTTAAATAGCCAATCAATCCAATCCCTTAAAAGGTAGGGACTAGCACCGAATACAAAGGCAACAAGTATCATAAAGTAGACATAGGACACTAGAAATAGTCGTGTGCTAGGCGCTTGCATGAAGGCGGCATCAAGAAGGACATCGGAAAGTAACAGTATACAACCCGCAAGTGCGCGAGTGCTCAGGAAGTCTGGAACAAAATAAAATGAAGCAATGGCTATGCTCAAAAAGAGCATCAACAATAAGTCTTTATGTTCCCCAAAGTCGGAGGGCGTCAAATTGTAAATCCTTAGAGAAAACCAAGAAACAGCAATCGCCATGAGGATATAGGTCGCAATTTGTGACCTTGGAAATGCTTTTAGTGCTTTTTCAGAGATAGTTGGTTTCAGCAGTAAGAAGGCTCCGAAGAAGGCTAAAGAAAGCCCAGTTATAAGTGTGGCTATGTATAGTGACATCGTTCGTTTATTTAAAGCGTATTTTTATCTGCTCGTCAACAGGCTTAGATGACATCAATCAATCTGTCTATTCTGTAATAGCGCCTTTGTTATATTTGCCTCTAATTCATTGATTAATGCGATCCATGTCATTAAATGAGCATCACGAATGCTTTTATAAACAGCTCGTTCGCTTATACTTAGAGCGGTGTGGATTACCTTTTCACTAGCGCCTTCAAGTTTGGCATTCAGGATTTTTAATCGGTTTTGGTTCCAATTGTCAGTCGAGTGCCATAATAAATCACAGAGCGGGTGCATTAAAGCATCAATGCTACGAGTAAATCCGTTTATCTGTAGAGCAGTGGATTCTTCTTGAAGGCTTTTAAAGCCTAATTCCGCATTTTTAATCCCCGCACCTTCTATGACCACAGCCGCTACTTTATTAATGGTATTATCAACTGTCCCGATTCCTATTGAAAATTGTGGCTTGATCGGATACAGTGCGTCTCGAATTAGAAAGAGGTGTCGAATTAGACCTGTTCCCGACTCAAAAATACCCTGAAATTCAGATTTAATGTTTCGTGAATACGGCGATAACAGAAATTGTGCTATCTTTGGCTGATTCAGCAATTCGTGAATACGCTCCTGTTCCTGTTCTTTTTCTTCTAAATGTCCTCTGTTAGGAATTCGGATCAGGACAATCGCATAGCTTTGCTTTGAAGGCATGATTGAATTGAACTAAAGTGGTTCAATTAGGCAAGTGAAAAAATGATCTTAATTTTTGAACTATTTTAGTTCAAAAATTAAAAATTGAAGTTATTACTTAAAATGAACTAATTTAGTTCAGTAACTTTTATTCGAGGCGAGGAGGGTTTCGCAGTCGGATAATGGAAGCGATTTCTTTTGTGCGTATTCGCTCATTTGATCTTTGGCGATGGGGCCAACGCTAAAATATTTTGCGTGTTTGTGAGCAAAATAAAAGCCACTAACGGTGGAAGCAGGGTATATGGCATGATTTTCGGTTAGGATAGCGCCGGTTTTTTCCTTTCCATCAAGTAAGTTCCAAACCGCTTCGAGTTGTGAGTGATCAGGGCAAGCTGGGTAACCAGCGGCTGGTCGAATGCCTTGATAGGTCTCTTTTATCAATTCAGATTTTGAAAGTGATTCATTTGCTTGGTAAGCCCAATGATGCTTTCGTACTTGTTCGTGTGTGTATTCGGTTAAGGCTTCAGTTAGGCGATCTCCTAAAGCTTTTGTCAAAATAGCATTATAGTCATCGTTTTGTTCTTCAAATGCTTTCGCATATTGATCGACGTTTTGAATAGTACAGATAAAGGCGCCACAGCCATCGAGCCGTTGGCATTCTTGGGGAGCGACAAAGTCGGAAAGGGCGTAGTAGACGGAGTCACCGATTTTTTTCTTTTGTTGTCTGAGTGTATAGAGGGTTCCAAGAGGAGCGTTTTTATCAGTGTCTGCATATAAATGAATGTCGTCTCCGATAGAATTCGCATAGAATAACCTGAAAGCGGACTTTGCGGTAAAGGCTTTTTCAGAAATAATTTGGCTCAAAAGGGCTTGAGCATCTTGGTAGAGTTGGCTTGCTTGAGCTCCGTATTTCTTATGCTTTAATATTTTTGGGAATACCCCTTTTAGTTCCCAAGCCCAGAAGAAGGGAGACCAATCAATGTAGTCAGCAATGGTGGCGAGGTCGACAGATGTTTCGTAAACGGCATCGGTGTGTTTGGGTAGTGTGATTTCTAAATTAGCCCAATCGGTTTTTGGTTTTAGTTTGCGTGCCTCTTCGATGGGTAAGAGTTCAATGGTTGCCTGATCGTTTAGAAACCGTTCACGGCGGAGCTTTTGGTCATTCTTTAAAGCGTTGATGTAGTCTTCCGATTTGTCGATGTTGAGCAGATTATTGCACACTTCGGTCACGAGCGAAGCATCTCCGACATGCACAATAGGTGCGTGGTAGCAGGGCGCGATTTTAATGGCAGTGTGTGCCTTGCTTGTGGTGGCTCCTCCTATTAAAAGTGGTAGTTGAAAGCCGAGGCGTTCCATCTCTTTTGCGTTGTGAATCATTTCTTCAAGGGAGGGGGTGATTAAGCCGGACAAGCCTACAATATCTGCTCCCCATGCTTTGGCTTCTTCCAATATTTTTTCACAGGAGACCATCACGCCGAGGTCTTTCACTTGGTAATTGTTACAGGCGAGCACCACCGAAACAATATTTTTCCCGATGTCATGTACGTCTCCTTTTACGGTAGCGATTAAGAATTTGCCTTGGGAGCGAACGTTTGGGTTTTCAGCTTTTTCTTGCTCCATGTAGGGCGTTAAATAGGCAACGGCTCGTTTCATAACCCGAGCGCTTTTGACCACTTGAGGTAGAAACATTTTGCCCTCACCAAAAAGAGTTCCAACGACTTTCATCCCGTCCATTAGGGGTCCTTCGATGACTTCCAGAGGCTTTCCTAGTTTTTGTCGTGCGGCTTCAGTATCCTCTTCAATATAATCGACGATGCCTTTAACGAGGGCGTAGCTTAGGCGCTCTTCAATGGATTCATTGCGCCAGGCTTTTTCTACTTTGGGATCTGCTTTTTTGCCAGAACTTTTAATAGAACTAGCGAATTCAATTAATGCTTCGGTTGCTTCGGGGGATTGGTTGAGGAGCACTGCTTCGACTTTTTTCAGTAATTCAGGCTCAATTGCTTCATAGACTTCAAGCATGCCTGCATTGACGATTCCCATGTCTAAGCCTGCCTGAATAGCGTGATAGAGGAAGGCGGAATGCATGGCTTCACGAACGGGGTTGTTGCCTCGGAAAGAAAAAGAAATGTTGCTGACGCCACCGCTAGTTAAAGCTCCGGGACAGGTTTCTTTAATTGCCTTAACGGCTTCAATAAAATCGACCGCATAGTTATTATGTTCCTCCATCCCAGTTGCAACCGTGAGGATATTTGAGTCAAATATTATGTCGTTTGGATTGAAATCGAGTTCTTCAACGAGCAAGTTATAGGCACGTTGGCAAATGCGGACTTTGTCTGCTTTGTTGGCAGCTTGCCCTTGTTCATCGAAGGCCATAACGACGACAGCGGCTCCATAGCGCTGGATTTCTTTTGCCTGTTCTAGAAAAATTGCCTCACCTTCTTTTAAGCTAATGGAATTCACAATACATTTACCTTGAACGCATTTGAGCCCCGCTTCGATGACGGACCATTTTGAGCTGTCGATCATAATGGGGACACGTGCAATGGAGGGTTCTGAAGCGATTAAATTCAAAAAGTGTACCATACAGGCTTCAGAATCCAATAAGCCTTCATCAAAATTAATATCGATGATGTTGGCTCCGTTTTCCACTTGTTGCTGAGCGACAGCGAGTGCTCCATCCCAGTTGGACTCGACAATCATTTTTTTAAAACGGGGAGAGCCGGTTACATTGGTTCGTTCACCAATGCTGACAAAGGTATGTTCGGTTTGAATATTAAAGGGTTCAAGCCCGCTTAAACGGCTTTCTGAGGGGCAGGACGGTAATGTTCTAGGCGCTAAGGGGCGTGTTTTTTCAATAATGGATTGGATGTGGTCGGGGGTTGTTCCGCAGCAACCTCCTATAATATTCACAAAACCACTGTGCGCAAAATCCTGTAGTGCTTCAGCGGTTTGTTCTGGGGTTTCGTCATAGCCAGTCGGCGCTAAAGGGTTTGGGAGACCTGCATTTGGGTAGGCGCTGACATAGGTGTCGCTTAAGTTAGATAAGGCTTCGATATAGGGGCGCATCTCTTTAGCCCCTAAGGCACAATTGATCCCAACACTCAGCGGTTTTGCGTGGGCGATGGAGTTCCAAAAGGCTTCAATCGTCTGTCCTGAAAGCGTGCGCCCAGATTGATCGGTGATGGTCACCGAAATCATTATTGGAATGTGAACGGGATGCGTTTCTTGAAATTTTTGGATCGCATACAATACGGCTTTTAAATTGAGGGTATCAAAAACCGTTTCTGGAAGGAGCAGATCAACGCCACCATCGATCAAGCCTCTAATTTGTTCCGAGTAATCTCGAACTAACTGATCAAAAGTAACCGCTCGATATTCCGGGCGATTCACATCAGGGGACATCGAACAGGTTCGGTTGGTCGGGCCAATGGCTCCCGCTACGAAGGTTGGGCGATTGTCCTCTTTGGATACGGCATCGGCGACGGAACGAGCCAATTCCGCGGCTGATTTATTGAGTTCGTAGACTATTGACTCCAAGGAATAGTCGGCTTGGGCGATGGCTGTACTGCTAAAGGTGTTAGTTTCGATGATGTCTGAGCCTGCTTTTAAAAAGGATCGATGAATGGCTTCGATAATGTCGGGTCGTGTCAGGGTCAGCAGATCATTGTTCCCTTTTAGGTCGACCCCATGCGCTTTAAACCGCTCTCCTCTAAAATCCGATTCCTCTAGTTCGTATCCTTGGATCATCGTGCCCATCGCTCCGTCTAAATAGACAATGCGATCCTCCAGCAATTGCTTTAATTGCTCAAATTTAGCGGAATCGGATGGAGTGACTGCTTCGTTCATTATATTAAACAAATCAACATATATAGATAAATTGATATGTACAAGTTAAATTCTAAATATCTTTCCAAATTTATAAAACTAATTTAGGTATGATGGCGAATGGATAGTGAACGTTTTCAGGCATTATTTCCAAAAATTACGGACGAACAGTGGGATTTATTATCTCAGTGGAGTGAATTGATGCGTGATTGGAACGAAAAGATTAATTTAGTCTCTCGAAAAGACATAGCATATTTGGAAGAACGCCATATGGCACATTGTTTAGCGATTACGGAACATCTTGAGTTAAAGGGAGGGGCTCGATTCTTAGATGTGGGAACGGGTGGCGGTTTGCCAGGGCTATTGATGGCTATCTGTTACCCCAAGGCAGAATTCACTTTAATTGATTCAATCGGTAAAAAAGTGGCGGTGGTTCAAGCATTGATTGACGCTTTAGGGCTCAAAAATGCTCAGGCTAAGCAGATGCGAGCGGAAGATTTGAGCCAAAAGTACGACTTTATTACGGGTCGAGCAGTGAAGAGCCTGCCGTTATTTTTGAGCTGGATTCAAAAGAATATCCGTGTCGGCAAGACACACTCACTAAAAAATGGCGTGCTCTACTGGAAAGGGGATGCCTATCTTGAAGAGACAGATTTTATGGGACTAAATGTCACAAATGCGTTTGATCTTGGGGTGCAGCTCAAGGACGAATTCTTCTCTAGTAAGTATATTATTCACATTGAAGCGGAAAGACTCAAAAAAGCCAAATTCTAGTATGCCTACTGTTTATTTTAATTTTAGCTTGTAATATAACTGAAATATGCTTGTCTAAAAATGGCTTAGGCCAACTAAACAACAATTAATAATTCATATCCTATGAAAAAATTATCATTAATTACATTATTCGTGAGTGCATTTGCATTCATTACATCTGCTTATGCAGGTACGATCTCTGGTAACGCTGGTGTTACTTCTAACTACCTTTTCAGAGGTATCTCTCAAGATGACGGTGCTTCTGTAAATGCTGGTTTGACATACACAGACGGTGCTTTGTCAATCGGTGCATCTGCATATTCTCTTTCAGATGGTACTGAAGTTAACTACGTAGTGGATTACTCAGTTAATGAGGCACTTAACGTAGGTGCAACTGTATACTCATATGATACACCAGCAGGTGTTGACGCAACAGAGCTATACGCTGCCTACGATTTAGGTATCGCTGCAGTTTCTTTTGCTACAGTAACAGATGGTGCTAACGACGGTGATACAGCAATCGCTCTATCTTATGGTTTCGACATCACTGAAGGTGTATCAGGTTCTCTTACATACGGTGAAGTAGAAGACGATAGCAATAGTGCTGGAGACTATGACTACTTACAGTTAGACGTATCTTATGAGAGCTTAACAGTTTCTCTTGTAGATGCTGATGACAACTCAGAAGTAGCTGTTTCTTACGGTTTCAACTTCTAATTTAAATTAGAGATTTAAATTTCTTAGAGGTCGGCATGAAAATGCCGGCCTCTTTTTTTGGCTTTTTAAGCTTTGTGAGAGCGTTTGAGTTGTTTGATACGAGTGCTTTGCTTGCTCAAATCTCGCTGATCCATCTTATCAATGAAGAGGACGCCATTCAAGTGGTCAATTTCGTGCAAAATACAGCGCGCGAGGAGCCCATCTGCAGTGACGGTGTGAGGATTGCCGTGAACGTCTTGAAATTGACAGGCAATGGCGATCGGGCGATGCACGTTTCCAGTTATTCTTGGGAATGATAGGCAACCCTCTTCATAGACTTCTTCTGTTTCGTCGGTGATGGTCACACTTGGGTTGATGAGTGCCATAGGCATAAACAAGTCTAGTGGGATGGTTTTACCATCGTATGTGTAGTTAAAAAGAACATCCGCCTCTTTTGGAGGTCGAACATCGACAACACAGATCTGCTGATCGATTCCAATTTGTTGGGCAGCGAGACCAATTCCCGCCTCAGCGTACATGGTTTCTACCATATCCTCAATAAGCAGTTTGAGTTCCGAATTAAAGTCGGTAATGAGGCTGCCTTTTTGCCTGAGTATGGGATCGCCATAATATTTGATTGGTCTTTGCATTTATCGCTATTTCATGTTTGAATGATGTTCTTGTAAAGCTTCACTTAACGATTTTCACAATTAATGGCAGGGCGCTTGTTCAGTTTATTTCTCATTTCTTTTGGGCTCACTCTGGTAGACCTTTGGGCAGAGGGCGATCAGGCATTAGAGGTTAGTCGTGGTTCGGTTGAGCTTCTCTTGCTTTCAGAATACGAGACAATCGGGCTCAATGCAGTGGAATCAGATTCAGGCATCTTGCTAGGATTAGAGGTGCAGATTGAGCCCGGGTGGTATTTTTCATGGAAATCGCTCGATAAAGAAAACGCGGAACCTTCGATCGTTTGGAACTTGCCAGAGGGCTTTAAAATTATGCCTTTAGACCATGAAAAGCCCAAGCGCTATCAATTTTTAGGGCTTGAAAGTTATGGCTATCCAGATTCGGTTGTATTTTTATATCGGCTCTATCCCTCTAATGATGTAGTTGTAGGGGATCAAGTTGACTTATCAGCTGATGTGGAGTGGTTGTTGTGTTCAAATGTTTGTCAACCAGGGAGCGAGCGTGTGTCTTTGAGTTTAGAGGTGGATACAGAGGATGTCCTCTCTGAAGCATCTGAACGTTTGAACCGAGAGGAGCAGTCGATATTCAAACAGACGTCCA
>CAJWEH010000024.1 GCA_913031135.1 uncultured Puniceicoccaceae bacterium
ATGGAATAAAAAAAACTACTTTTTCTCTAATCATAAAAAAGTATAAAAATATGGCAAAAATTGTAGTACATAGTATAATCATTAGATCAAATGGATACGATCCTTCAGTCTTGGATATCCCTGTTGGGGACCATGTGTTGTGGAAAAACGAAGATGGGGAAACTCGAACGGTAACCTCGATTGACCATTTGTTTGACAGTGGCGAGATTAAGCATGACGGTACCTATGTACATACCTTTAATGAAGCGGGGAGTTTTAAGTATTACGACAGATTAGGTACTGGTCCTCGAGGTGTCGCAATTTCTGGCATCATCAATGTCACATAAAGCAACTATTCAGCTAATTAAAAAGGGTGTGTCAGAAGAGCCTTCTCGATAAGTGATGATGCCATACGGGGAATACGCCACTCGGTCTGTTCTTGCTTAAGTGGGGTCGACCCACTTGCCTTCCTGCTTGATGAGGTCGATGAGGCGATCAAGGGCTTGATCGGAGGGGACGTTGTACTCGACGCAGTCTTTGCCGATGTAGAGGTTGATTTTGTCGGGGGCTCCGCCGACGTAGCCGAAGTCGGCATCTGCCATCTCGCCGGGTCCATTGACGATACAGCCCATGATGGCGATGGTGACGCCTTTTAGGTGGTCGGTCTTGGCTCGGATGGTTTGGGTGACTGTTTGTAGATCAAATAGGGTGCGTCCACAGCTGGGGCAGGCGACAAATTCGGTTTTGGTGATGCGTGTGCGTGTGCCTTGTAAGATATTATAGGCGAGTGCGTTGGCTTTTTCTAGGTCGGGCTCGGTCTCGATGCTGATTAGATCTCCGATTCCATCACAGAGTAAATTACCGCTTAAGAAACTGCTTTCGATGAGTCGGTCGGAAAAATAGTCTTGTGGGTCGATGGCATTCGTTGTGGTGTTACGTATCCAGATGGGGCATTCGGGTAGGTGTTTTTTGGCGGCTTGAAGAAGGGCTCGGTGGCGTCCTACGGGATGCTTGGTTTGGTCGGTTTGGTTAGAACAGAGGATCAGGGATTCGTGGTTTACTTGGCTCAGTTTGGGTCCGATTTCGTTTTCGATGGCTTCGGCGGTGGTGTTGAGTGCTAAGAGGTGCTGATTGCGTTGGCAATAGTCTAATAATTGTACGATGTAGTGGCTGTCACTTTGCTCAAAGTTTTGTGTGAAGAGGATAGTGGCGTGTGTTCGTTTGAGTTCTAATGGCTCTAGGTCACTGAGGTCGATTTCGGCACTGAGTTCTAGGACAAAGAGTGGTAGGACGGTCTCGAGTGCGTCTTGTAATTTGGGTAGGGTTTCTAAATCGCTTGGGTGTTCGATGCGGAGTAAGAGTCCTTCTATTTTATGGTCCTTGGCATTGAGTTGGGTTTTGCAGACGTCTTGTATGATGGTTTCGTATTGGTGAATTGGGTGCTGTGTCTTGAGGATGACTTTGGGTGTTTGATTAGCGCCTAGTTTAAATTCGGAGTTTAGCTCAATGGTTCGGGTTGGGTTTCGGGTATAGCTGTAGGGGTCGATGTCGTCTTTATTCTGTTCGTCTACTTGTGGGTCGATGGCTTCATGGCTTTCCCAGAGTTGGGTTGCTTTTTTTGCGAGGGCTTGGGCGACGGGTATTTCGTACACTGGGTCTTCGGTGAGCGATACGCGTATCGTGTCTCCGATGCCATCATTTAAGAGGGTTCCGATTCCGATGGTGCTTTTGATGCGTGCGTCTTCACCATCGCCTGCTTCCGTGACACCAAGGTGGAGTGGGTAGTGCATGTCATTGGCTTGCATTCGGCTAACGGCTAAGCGGTAGGCTTCAATCATGACTTTGGGATTACTGGCTTTCATTGATAGGCAGATGTCATAGTAGTTATGGCTTTCGGCTATGCGGATGAATTCGAGGGCACTTTCCACCATGCCGAGTGGGGTGTCTCCGTATCGATTCATAATGCGGTCGGAGAGGGATCCGTGGTTGGTACCGATTCGCATGGCTCGTCCGAGTTCTTTGCATCGTAGGACGATTGGGGTGAAGGCTTCGTGTAGGCGTTCGAGCTCGGCTTCGTAATCGGAGTCGCTATATTCTTTGACGGCAAATTTCTTTTTGTCGGCGTAGTTGCCTGGGTTGATGCGTACTTTTTCGACGTGTTTGGCCGCTTCCATAGCCGCTGAGGGTAAGAAGTGGATGTCGGCTACGAGTGGGAGGTCGCACTTGGCTGCTCTGAGTTCTTTGGCGATGTGTTGGAGTGCCTCGGCTGCCTTTTTGTTCGGTGCGGTGATGCGAATGATTTCACAGCCAACTTCAGCTAGGGCGAGGCTTTGCTTGACTGTCGCTTGGATGTCTTGTGTCTGAGTGGTGGTCATCGATTGCACTCGTATGGGGTTTGTGCCACCGATGGCGGTGTTTCCAATGCGAACTTCCCGTGCTTTTCGCCTGCGGGCTTGGTATCTTGATGAACAGTAATCGTTTGGAAAACTGTGTGTGCTTTCAGACATTATTTTTAAGTTAAGGTGCTTCTGTTTGTGTGCTGTCTTGCGTTGGAATAAAGGGGAGTGTGATTCGTCTGAGGTCGAAGATGCTAACATAGACCACAAAAAAGAGCAACAACAAAACAAAGGTCATTTGTATGCGTTCCATGATGGCAATGGGGAGGGGTCGCTTGAGCAGTTTTGAAATGGTGGCAAAGAGCATATGTCCGCCATCGAGGACTGGAATTGGAAGCAAATTAAAGAGCGCCAAGTTGACATTGATGAGGGCTACAAACCATATGAGATCGACCCAACCTCTTCGCGCCATGACATTTAAGCCGTGTATGATGCCTACGGGGCCACTCATGTTGCGGACTTCAATATCTGAATTTTGGTTGATCAGTGCGTAGAGTGTCCGTTGCATGGTGTCAGCAAATCCAATCAATTGGGTGAAGGGGTCTTCATGCACTCGCTCGACTTTATAATCGTAATCATAGGCAAAGCCAAAGCGAGGTTCGGTTTCTCCGTTTTCCGTTTTCACTCTAGGTTGAATGGGAAGAATTTGCTCTATATTATTTCGCTTGATTGTAACGGCTATGATGCGGTCTCGGTTTTTGGAAAGGTAGGTTTTTAAAAAAGCACCGGAAACAATGGGTTCTCCGTCTAGCTTAAGTAGACGATCTCCAACTTGAAGACCTGCCTGAAAGGCGGGCATATCTTTTTCGAGTTTTAATACGAGGGGCGCTCCGTTGGAATCCGTTTCTGGAAGCAGACCGATTGCACGCATACGTTCAGAGGAGATGAGTACAGGGTGGGTCGTGAGTGCTATGGTGCGGTCACCTCTTTGTAGGCTTATGGTGGCTTCGGCTCTGCCGTCACTGGATCGACCAACTCCCGTAGCGAGGGTATTGATATAGTCCCACCAATCGCTGATGGGTTTTCCATCGACTGCTAAAATAGTGTCGCCTGCTTGGATGCCTGCTTGGTATGCGGGGCTTGGCACCTCGATGCCTTCTGAGTTGATGATCGTCTCGGCGACGGTTCCAACGGTGGTTGATTTGATGACCTCTCTTCCAACACCCCAAAGGATTAGACTGATGAGGAATGCAAAGAGTATATTAAAGACTGCTCCCATGACTGCTACGATCATTTTGTCTGTGTAGCTGATGGGGGGTAGTTCTTTTTGATGCATTTCTCCACCTTCGACACGCCCCATGTCAGCGAGTTGCGGTAGCGATACATAGCCACCGAGTGGGAGTAGTGAAATGCGAAAATCCGTTCCATTGTGTTTCCAACCGAAGAGTCTAGGTCCAAAGCCTATTGAAAAACGATCAGCCACTAGCCCTCTTTTTTTAGCTGCCCAGTAGTGACCGAGTTCGTGAACGAATACGGAAACTCCGAGTGCGAGTAGCGCTAAGAAAATAAACCAAAAGTTGAGTAGTAGTTGCATCCTGTATTTTAATTGAGCTTGTACGCTTTTGTTTTAAGGCGTATTTCTGCGTCTAAGTTTTTTAAATATTCGAGTGATATGCTATCGCTGCCATACGGTTCAGAGAGAGCTTGTTCGATGAGTTTTGGAATGTCTGTAAATGCGATGTCTTCGGCTATGAAGCGTTCGACTGCCACTTCATTGGCGGCATTGAAGATGGCACCACCGATACCATTTGAGTTGAGTTTGAGTGCTTCGTAAGCGAGTTCTAAACAGGGATAGCGATTGAAGTCAGGTGGAGAGAATTCTAGTTGCATCGCCTTTTCAAAGTCTAAGCCTTTTTGTATGCTCGGTTTTTTATCTGGATAATAGAGGCAGTGCTGTATGGCAAAAGACATGGATGGGGGTGATAGTTGGGCGAGCGTGCTGCCATCAATCCAGTGCACAAATGAGTGGACGATGCTTTGTGGATGAATGACAACTTTTAGTTGTTCGGGTGATAGGTCGAAGAGCCAACGGGCTTCAATCAATTCAAGTCCTTTATTGGCCATTGTGGAGGAGTCGATTGTAATTTTCCGACCCATTGACCAGTTGGGATGTTGGCAAGCTTCTTCTGGGCTGATGTTTTTTAAATGCCCAATGGGGTGGTTTCGCAAAGCACCACCTGAAGCGGTGAGGGTGATCGACGCTATTTGTTTTTTAGTATAGCCTTCTAAACATTGAAAAATGGCATTGTGCTCTGAGTCAATCGGTAGGATGCGTGCCTGATGGTTACGGGCGGCATCTAAAAGAAAGGAGCCTCCTAGAACTAAGGATTCTTTATTTGCGAGGGCGATGTCCATCCCTTGTTCAATGGCGGTGAGGGTTGGTTGTAATCCACAGGCGCCTACGATTGCAATGATTGCCATGTCGGCTGATTGCCTTTTTAGGCATTCGTCTATACCTTCAAATCCACAGTGTAGTTGAGTTGGACTTTGGAAGCGTGATTCGGACTGGGCTTTTAAATAGGCTGTTTCATCGGTTAAGATTGCCGTAGGCACTTGAAACTCTTGGCAAATGGATTGGAGTGCATCTGCGTTTTTATGAGCACTGACTGCGACTAATTGAAAATCATTTGGATAGGCACGTAGGAGCTTCAATGTGCTTGTGCCAATAGAACCAGTAGCACCGAGTAAAATAATTTTCTTAGCTTGAGCCATATTTTAATAGACGAAATACTTTAGGAGTAAATAGGCAAGCGGCGCTGTTAAAATTAAACTATCACACATATCAAAAACGCCCCCGATTCCTGGTATTAGGTTGCTTGAATCTTTTTCGCCGGCTTGTCGTTTAAAGGCACTTTCTAATAAATCAGATGCGATCGAGGATAAAGCAAGTGGAATAGCAATGAAGAAGGCTTGCCACCAGTGAAATTGATCGGGCTTTATTCCTGCAAATAAAATTACGAGTAGCACTGCAACGACAGGAGCCAGTAACACGCCACCAATCACGCCTTCGTTCGTTTTATTCGGGCTAATAATGGAAAATTTTGTCTTACCTAAGGTCTTACCGAATAAGTAGCCACCGATGTCTGTTGATAAGGCTATAAGGACAACCCAAAAACTCATGAAGAGTCCGCTATTTGAATCATTACCATAAGCGGTATTGAGATGATAGGTCTGAATGAAAAAATGGAGTAAGTAGGGGATATAAATAAATCCAAAAAGAGTGGGCATTAGACTGTTCATTCTACCTTCTTTGATGTCAATTCGAGCGATCATCAAAATTAACAGTAGAAAGCTGATTAAGAAGATGTCTTGCCCGGCATCTACAGAACCGAGATAGAAGGAGCCGAAAATCAGGATCGCACCACAGATGAGTCCAAATTGTTTCATTGGATTGAGACCAATCTTTTCGAATAAAACGTAGAGTTCTAATTGCATAAAATAGGCAATGAGCGCGAGAATGAAAACTCCAGCGTGTACGCCTAAAAATAGCATTGCTAGTAAAATAGTTAATATAATAGTACCTGAGAAAAGAAATCTTTGTTTCATGGTTTTAAAGTTTTTAAATAGTCGTTATTTGCGGTTTATATCGTTGGTCGTACATTTCCATATCGACGATCACGTGATGAGTAATGATCGATTGCTTTTTGAAAGTCTGTTTGATCAAAGTCTGGCCAGTAAGTAGGTGTCACATAAATTTCTGCGTAAGCCGATTGTAAGAGAAGAAAATTACTGAGGCGAAATTCTCCAGAGGTTCGGATGATTAAGTCTGGGTCTGGTAGCTCTTTGGTGTAGAGATAGGAAGCGATGTCTGAGTACTCCAAGGAGGTGGTGTTGAGTTTGCCTAATTGAGCGTCCCGAAGCATTCCTTTAACCGCATCTACCAGTTCATTTTTTGAACTATAATTCAATGCCACAGTTACATGCATTCGATAAAATTGTTTTGTTTTTTGAATGGTGTCCTGAATCAGTTTGCAGTTTTCGTCTGGCAGTTCATCTAAGCGACCGATTGTCCTGAGTCGTATTTGGTTTTCTAGGAACGTCTTTTGTTCTTGTTTTAGAAATTGATTTAATAAGTGCATTAACCCATCGACTTCAGCTTTTGGGCGAGACCAATTTTCTGAGCTAAAGGCATAGAGCGTGATATATGGAATCTTCATCTCTAAGGCTGCTTCGATGACCTTTTTAACGGCTAAAGCACCGTTCTTATGCCCTTCAATTCGAGATAATTCTCGCTCTGTAGCCCAACGACCATTGCCGTCCATTATGATTGCCACATGTCTAGGGAGTTCCGCTTGCATTCGCATTGACTGATAAATAACTAGGATTTTAATTGAGCTAAAATCGCTTTTTGGGTGTGTAGGCGATTCTCTGCTTGGTCATAAACGATGGAGTTTGGTCCTTCGATGACGGCTTCTGTGACTTCCTCGTTGATATGAGCGGGAAGGCAGTGTAAGAATAGGGCATTGGATTTCGCTTTACTAAGAAGGGTTTGATTGACTTGAAAGTCTTTTAAGGTTGCTTTTCTTTGATTGGCTTCGGCTTCATCCCCCATTGATACCCATACATCTGTGTATAAGACATCCGCATCTTCTGAAGCTTTTTGTGCGTCGCTTTCAAATGTGTGTCTAGAATTAAGTCCTTTTGCTCCCAAGGCATTTAGAATGGTATCTTTTGGTTCGTAGCCCTTTGGTCCCGCTAAGACGAGGTCGAAATCTAAATAAGTAGCCGCTAAAATCCATGAGTTTGCCATATTGGATGCCGTGTCTCCGTAAAATACGACTTTTTTACCCTTGAGTGCTTCAAGATCAATTGCTTCAGGCGATAAGTGTTCGAGGATTGAGAAGAGGTCTGTTAATATTTGGCAGGGGTGATTGAAGTCCGTTAAGCCATTGACGATGGGCATACTTGAGTATTTGGCAAAATCCGTAACTACTGAATGATCATAAGCACGAATAACAAGACCATGTAAATAACGCGATAAGACTTTAGCCGTATCTTTAATGCTTTCACCTCGTCCTATTTGAGTGTTCTGTGAATTGAGCACAATAGGATTGCCGCCTAATTCATGAATGCCCACTTCAAATGAGACACGAGTTCGAGTGCTGCTCTTATAAAAGAGTAGTCCCCAGGACTCCTTGTTTAAGCAAGTGGATGCATCAAGACGATTGTCTTTGTATGCTTTGGTGCGTTTCAGCGTCGTTTGTAGTTCTTCAACTGTAAAGTCTGTGATTTGCAAAAAGTGTTTCATAACATTATTCTAATGGGATGATAATTCCTTAAAAACGGATTCTAAAATGGCTACCGATTGGTCAAGATCTTGAGCACTTGCAATTAATGGCGGCAGTAAGCGTACCGTATCATGACCAGCAGGAACAATAAGTAAACCCTTGTTTCTTGCTGATTCAACAATCGTTATCGCGTCGTTTACTGAGATGCCGACCATAAAGCCTCGTCCTCTTATCGCTTTTACGATGATCGGATATTGAGCTTTTAATTGATGGAGTTGCTCATGCCAGCTGGCGGATAAAGTTTGGACATTTTTGAGCAGATTTTCTTCTTGGAGGATATCGATCACCGCATTACCTGCAGCTGAAGCGAGTGGGTTTCCTCCAAAAGTAGTTCCGTGTGAGCCAGGTTGAAATAGGGTGCTGTGGGCTTCTTGAATCCAGATAGCTCCAATAGGAAAACCTCCGCCTAGTCCTTTAGCCATTCCAATCGCATCGGGTAGGATGCCACTTTCTTGATAGGCAAAAAAGTCACCTGTTCGTCCGATTCCGCATTGTACTTCATCAATGAGTAAGAGTGTATTGTGTTGCTCACAAAGCGCTTTGAGCTCAACGAGAAATTTTGTTTCAGCAGGGAAGATGCCGCCTTCGCCTTGAATGGACTCAATCATCACCGCAGCGACGTGCTCATCCATTTGTTCTTCGAAGCTCTTTAGGTCATTGAGTTGAGCGTGGCGAAATCCTTTGAGCATAGGGTGAAAGCCCTTTTGTATTTTTTCTTGTCCTGTAGCGGCCATACAGCCAAAGGTTCGTCCATGAAATGAATTATGAGCGGTTAGGACATCAAAGCATGGTTTTCCTGTCTTTTCTGATTTTTTCTGTCCATGTAAACGGGCTAGTTTTATGAGTGCCTCATTTGCCTCTGCACCGCTATTGCAAAATAGGACTTTCCCTTTGCCTGCGATTTTAACTAGATTATCGGCTAGCTTTTGTTGGCTTGGTATACCATATAGATTACTGCAGTGAACGAGTTGGTCTAATTGATCTTTCAGCGCTTGTACCCATTTAGGGTGGCAGTGTCCAAGTGCCGTCACAGCAATACCCGTAGTAAAATCTAGGTAGCTATTCCCTGAATCATCATATAGCGTAACGCCGTCTCCTTTGATCGCATTAAAAGGAGGTGCTGCATAGTTTTGTGTTAATGTTGGGTAGTGTGGCATGTTATAAATAGGCCTCTGCATTGACAATTTCCGTGCCAATACCTTGGTCAGTGAAAATTTCTAAAAGCAAACTATGTGCTTGTTCGGCATGAATAAAGTGTACCCGTTTGACTCCCTCAACTAGGGCGTATTGGGCGCTTTGAACTTTTGGTATCATGCCACTTGATATAATTTTATTTTCTATAAGTGAATCGACTTGGTCAATCTGAATGGATGAAATTAAACTTTCTGGATTTTCAATATCACGCATTAAACCCGGCACGTCACAGAGATAAACTAGGCGTCTTGCTTTGAGTGCGACGGCAACTTTACAAGCGGCAGAATCGGCATTTGTATTATAAAAAGCTCCCTCTTCGTCTACAGCTAGAGGGGAGATGACAGGGATTTTCCCGAGGCTTAATGCCTTTTTAATGATTTTTGTCTTAACGCTGTAAATATCGCCGACATATCCTAAGTCAAAGGTGCTTCCTTCAGTCTCAGAATCAAAGAGTTTCTGCTTACAAATAAAAATATCTTTACCATCGATCGAAGCGACATCAGCACCTTGCTGCTGTATGCTTTCGCAGATGCTAGGGTTTGTCTGATCATTTAAGACTTGATCCACGACCTTAATGACTTGCTTGTTCGTTACCCGAAGCCCGTTTTTGAATTCGCTTTTGATATTTTTTTCTTTCAGCGTTTGAGTGATGGCTTTGCCTCCGCCATGAACCAGTACGACTTTAATGCCTACAGAATGTAAAAAAGCTATATCGGAAGCAATTTTTTGTTTTTTACTTTCGTCACTAGTGTCCATGAAAGCTCCGCCATACTTGATGACAAAGATGCAGTCTCGAAATCTTTGAATGTATGGAAGTGCTTCCAAGAGTACGGAAGCTTTGGTAGTTGGGTCTAGGTCTAATCGAGTGGTCACAGTTTAAATGGTTTATTCGCTTTTATTGAAGTCAACATAGGCCTCACTCAAATCGGTTGTTAAGAGTTTAAATGTACCGTTCCCTTGATTTAAGTTGAGCGTGATTTTAAATTGGTCTTTTTCAACAATGCTTTTCCACGCGGACAGATTGTCTTCTATGGATTTACCTGCAATTAAAGCGGGTGTTGAATCATAGTGCAAGTCGAGACGGTCTATGAGTAATCCAACTTGTGCATATCCAGCTGCATCAACAATCCGACCCCAATTTGGGTCAGACCCATAAAAAGCAGTTTTTACAAGTAATGAATTGCCAATAGCACGAGCGACTTTTTCAGCGTCAGCGTCCGATTGACTACCAATGATCTCAATTGTCACAACTTTCGTAATTTTTTCGCCATCGCTGACGATTTTATATGCTAAGGTTTCGCATACTTTTAAGACCGCTAATTGAAAGGCTTTTAATAATTCTGAGTTGCTTTCTGGGTTGAGTGATGTCTCGCCATTAGCTAATAAAATAACCGTATCATTCGTACTCATATCGCCATCTATTGAGAGGCAATTAAAGCTTTGGTCACAGGCAGTTTTTAAGGCAGTTTGCAAACAAGCATGGCTCGCGCTGACATTCGTCGTTAAAAATGCGAGCATCGTAGCCATATTGGGTTCAATCATGCCTGCTCCTTTTGCAATGCCTGCAACGGTAATCGTCTGACCTTCATAATTGAAGCTGGCGCTGGCTTCTTTTTCTCGGGTGTCAGAGGTTAAAATTGCCTGTGCTGTGGCTTTAGCATTTTCACTACTAGCGTCTAAGCTTTTAGCAGCAGAGGCGATCCCTTCAATGATTTTATTGATTGGTAAGCGTCTGCCGATCCGTCCAGTTGAGCAGACAAAAAAGGGCAGTCCAATTCCCGAGCTAACTTGAGCGCAAGAAGACATCTCCTTTGCATCTGGCATTCCGTAAGCGCCAGTACAGGCATTGGCGTTGCCACTATTCACAACAATGCCACCCACTTTTTCTGGGCTGCTCTCTAAGACCATCCGACTCAAATCGACAGGTGCCGCCGTAACATCATTTTGAGTGAAAACTGCAGCAGCGCTCAGTGCTTTACCTGTTTGACTTGTGATTAAGGCGAGGTCTAACTGACCCGATTGATTGTCCCGGATATCAGTAGCGACTGCCGAATAAGAGAATCCAGGGCAATCGGCTAAGCCTTTGGTCGGTTCTTTTAGCTGTACTGTGATTTGAGCATCCATTGCATTCAGTCGTCTAGTTTACAAAAGCCCCATTGTCTCAGGGAATCCATATTTGAGATTAAAGATTTGTACTGCCTGTCCACTTGCTCCTTTGACCAAGTTATCAATAACCGAAGTGATGATTAGGTTATCAGTTGTCGTATCGTGAACGGCAGAAAAATCAATCCGATTTGAGCCAACCACATCTTGTGTCTCAGGGAATGTCCCAGTTTGCATTAGATTGACAAAAGGAGCATCGCCGTATGCGAGCTGCCATTTCGAATAGATGGCTTCGATCGAGCTTTTTGTCGGTACGACAATGGTCGTATGAATTCCCCGGTTGATCGGCGCTAGGTGAGGGCAAAATTGTATCGAGACATCTTCAAAGGCTGCTGATTCAAGTTGCTCTTGGATTTCTGAAAGGTGCCGGTGTGTGGGCAAGCCATAAGCTTTTATGCTTTCATTCCGCTTTTTAAATAATAAATCTTCCCGTAGCGATTTACCAGCTCCACTGATACCGCTGTAGCTGTTTATGGTAACAGGACCTGTTTCAATAAGTCCCATTTTATAAAGTGGAATTAGTGGGATGAGGATACTTGTTGGGTAGCAACCAGGGCAGGCAATTAATTGACTGATTTTCCAATCACTATGGGTGATTTCTGGTAGTACATAAGGTGCCTCATCTAGCAGGTAGGGAGCGGGATGCTCTTTCCCATAAAATTTCTTATAATGATTCGGTGAATTCAACCGAAAATCGGCACTCAAATCGATAATTGTTTTTCCCGCCTTATAGAGAGGTTCTGCGTAATCAAAAGAAACTCCATGAGGTAAGGCTAAAAAGACGACATCGATCGATGTATTCTCGGCCAACTCTTCTGGACTTGAGGCAGAAAATACTAAGTCCCCCACCAAGTGTGCGAGGGCTGGAAGGTGTTCCGAGACCTTTTGACCTGCTAAAGACCGAGAGGTCACTGAGCAGAGCTCAACTTCTGGGTGTTTCGATAGCAAACGAATGAGTTCCTCTCCTGAGTAACCGGATGCTCCTACAATTGCGATTTTCATATGTTTACCTTTGTAAATAGATTGTGTGTCTTTGAAAAGAAAAACCCTCCGAGGCGAATGATTTGCCAGGGAGGGTTTTCCGTATTAAATTTATTATGAAATTTTAGTAATAGGATTAACGCTTTGAGAATTGGAAGCGTTTTCTTGCTCCTGGCTGACCTGATTTCTTACGTTCACGGCTTCGTGGATCTCGTCTTAAGTGGCCGTCTTTCTTGAGCGGACTTCTGAGTTCAGAATCCATTTTTTCAATAGCACGAGCGATACCCAAGCGAACAGCTCCTGCCTGACCATTTAAACCTCCTCCGTTTGCTCGGATTGTGATGTCTAATTGATCTTTCATTTTTGAAGTGTCTAGTGGAGAGAGTGCTGCACGTGTGAAGTCTTCAGCTTTAAAGTATTCACTTGCAGGTTTTCCATTCACTACAATTTTTCCTGTTCCATTCGTTAAACGAATTCGAGCCGTTGCCGTTTTGCGACGACCGATTGATAAAAATGTTTTTGTTGTTTCTGTAGCCATAGTTGAAAAATCTAATTATAGAGCGTATGGTTTTGGTTGTTGTGCTTCATAAGGATGTTCTGCCCCTGAGTGTATCTTGAGCTTTTTGATCATTTGACGACCGAGACGATTTCTTGGAAGCATTCCTTTAACCGCATGCTCAATGATGAATTCTGGTTTATGTTGGCGCATTTGTGCTACGGATTTGTAGGATTCTCCGCCCATCCAGCCAGAATAGAACATGTAGCGTTTGTCATTTTCTTTGCGTCCGGTTAGTTGAACCTTATCAGCATTTACAATGACCACATAGTCACCCGTATCTGCATGCGGTGTGTAGATTGCTTTATTGCGTCCACGCAAGATATTAGCGACCTTTACCGCAAGGCGGCCAAGGACTTCACCTTTGGCATCAATTAAGTGCCATTCCTTTTTGTGACTAGTAGTTGTTGCAAGTGTAGTTTTCATAACGAAGAAAAGCGTCGTAAGGTAGATCCTTGTTAGCGGTTGTCAATGTGAATTTTTGTTGTAATTTAGGAAAAATCACTTTTTTATTTGCATTTCCTGCTTATTAGACGATTCCTCTAAGGTGTTTTTAAGCGATTTTTAACTTTTAAAGGAGATATTACATTGAGAGACGATTATTTAACAGAAGCACAAAAAGTGATTACAGATCCTATGATTTTAGTGAACGTTGTGTCACGTCGTGCTAAACAATTAAAAAGTGGCTATAAACCTCTAGTGGAATCTCTTGAGCGTTTATCAGCAGAGGATATGGCTTTGCGTGAAATCATTGAGGGTAAAATTAATTACCAATTAGAAGAGAACGATAGTTATTAGTCGTTTTTTTGCTTTTTTAATTTCAGGTCTACGAACTTCCTAGCCACTTCCTGAGGATTTATCAAGGAGGTCGATTGTCCTATGAGTGCAAAAAAACAGAAATTAGATTCTCGCAAAACAGAAATTCGCAATACGAAAGCGAGTTTTAATTATACGATTGGCGACCGATTTGAAGCGGGAATCCAACTGCTTGGTACTGAGGTGAAGTCTATTCGAGAGGGCTCTATGCAGATCACCGAGTCTTTTTGTCGTGTAGAAAAAGGGGAAGTCTGGCTCTTTAATAGTTATATCGCACCTTATTCTCATGGAACTGATTTCAATCATCCAGAGCGTCGTAAGCGTAAATTATTATTACATTCTCGTGAGATCAGTCGTTTATTGGGTGCTGTTGAAGCTGGTGGTAAAACATTAATTCCTTTAAGGGTCTATTTCAAGAAGGGTCTTATAAAGGTAGAGATTGCCTTATGTGTTGGAAAGAAACTTCATGATAAGCGTGAGAGCATGAAGCGTAAGGTAGAAATGCGAGAGGCAGAACGTGCCATGCGTAGGCGATAGCGTCTGAATTACAAATAGCCTTCAAGCCAACGAACTAGGTGATCCGAATTTTGAATCACTGTATCGGATTGATATTCTTTGGCGAGTAGCGTTTTATATTCGGGTTGAATAAAGCGTCTACAGTGAAGCAGGATTTTTGCTTTTTGTCCTGGAGCTCGTGCGAGTCTTCCAAGTGCTTGGTGGATTTTTTGAAAGGCTGGAATGATATAGGTTTTTTGAAAGGCACTCGCTCGATCTAAGTTTACAGCCTGTTCTAATTTAACATTGGAAAGAGGATTTATTTCCGGTAGAGCAGGACTCACAACCATAGCCAATTCGATTTTCCCGCCTAGGGTATCGATTCCTTCTGTGAATGCAGATCCTAGGACTAAAAATAGGATAGTACTTTTTGCTACCGTTGCTTCGATGAAGGTTTTTTGTTCTTTAAGGTTTAAGTTTTTGGGTTGAATGGTGATGGGTGCAGAGGGGTCTATTGCCTTTAAATACTGCTCAACATTCTGGGCGTATTGGTAACTTGGAAAAAAGATCGCAATGGGTAAACCGTTTGCGTGAGCATATAGCGTTTGTATGGTCTTGGCAGTCACTCCATAGTAACGCTCTCTACTTTTGTATCGTGTGTCGATACGGACATCAAATGCAATATCATAGGCACTCATTCGCCAGGGTGCTTCTCCTAGCGCGTGCGTTGTTTCGGAATTCGTCAGGCCGATTGCCCTTTGATAATGATTGAGTGGTTCTATCGTTGCAGACATATGAATACTTGAGGCAAAAGGCTTTAAGCATTGAGCAATCCATGAAGCCGCATCGAGGCAACTCATTTTTAGACTATGTTCTTTGGGACTCCATAGTAAATAATTCTCTCGATTATCTGTGAGTGCTGAGAAGGCACGTGGGATTTGGTAGATTAAATTGAGGTCACTCGAAGGAATGTCTTCTGAATGGATGGGGGTTTCATTGAGTTCTCTACTAAAGTCTTCTAGTAAGTCCAGTACCGTGTAGGTATCGGTTTCTGATAAAACTGCTCTTCCTTTAAGCGTGTATAAGAGTTCTAATAATTCTTTTGCAATGGCTTGTATGCAGCGAGTTGCTTGTGTGCTCAATACCGTATCTAAAATTCGTTGCCATTGTTTTGCATTGAGTTCAATGGATAAAGCTTCAGCGGTGCGTTCGGGTAAGTTGTGTGCTTCATCGATGATTAGTAAAGTTGTTTTAGGATTAAACCCATAGGTGTCTAAAAAAACATTTCGGCTATTGGGACTAAAAATATAATTCGTGTCACCGATCCAAATCTCCGCAAATTGTAATGCCCATTTAGTCAAGGCATAGGGACAGAGTCCAAACTCAGACCCTAGTTGTTTAACTTGGTCAGTTGTGAAGGAGGTACCATGAAAGAGTTCATCGGGACTGAGTCCTAGTCCTCGTAGTTTTAAATTAAACTGTGCATCGCACCGTGTATCTTCGGTGCAGGTATGGCTTGTGCTTTCGATGCTTAATTCAGATCGGTTTCGCATTTGAACATAACGAAGTACGCCTGTGCGATTCAGTTGTTTTAAGGTTTGTAATTGCCCAGTTGATTTAGCAGTAAGGTAAATTAAGCGTTCAAAATGTCCCTGTTTCATATGGCTGAAGGCATGATGCAATACGATGCCTGTTTTACCAAATCCGGTCGGTGCCTGTAATAGGATGTGAGGGCTTTTTAAGGTTGCTTGGCTGAGGGTTAATAGCAAGTCAGCTTGCCCATCTCTAAGCTCTGGAAAGGGTGACACTAGTGCGATGTCATTAAGGCGAACCCGTGCACTCAGCCGATCCTTTAAAAAGGGTAAGAGTGCTTGCAGTTGGCTGTGTACGTAGGACTCATCGTCCTCATTTAGCTCAATGCTCTGAATGAACCCAGTGTGTATATCAATGCAGCTTAGTTCATAATGAATGGTTTTATTGGCATAGTCCGGAAGTCGCTCAATTAAATATCGATAGATTGCCAATTGTGCAAAATGCTGAGGGTATTTATTTCTCAGAACGGAGGCGTCTTCCGGTAATGGATAGCGAATCGTTTTTACCTCTCGGACAAGAGTCATCTCTGAGCCATCGATTATCAATTGGTCAATTCGTCCTTGAATTTCAAAGGTCCATTGTTCTACCTGTATCTGTTTCTTAATTGGAATTTCAAATTTTGAAAGCGGGTATTCCTTTGCGGTTTTTTCTTGCAGAGTCGTATGCCAATTTCTACCCAACTTGGCTCGCCACTCTAAACCAGATCGCCTCTGCTCTTCGCCCGAATTTTGAAAGCGTGCCAGTTCGCCTACACTGATTTGAACAATCCGATTCTGCGCATCAATTTGCATCGTTTGAAAGCGGTTGCTTGTTTGTTAAGCGAGGGTGGAATCGGAAACATTCAAAAAATATCATAGATATTGCAATTAACAGGGCACCAATGTAGGCAACCACTTGAGGCGAGCTTTGGTTCAGTATCCAATAGCCAATGAATGGAGCGACACTACCTCGGACCCCTGTTAGTGCCATGTGTATACTCATGTATGAAGAAACTTTTTCGGGTTTTGCAATTTTAGTGACCCATAAATTCCAAAAGATTTTTCCGCCACCTATAGCGATTCCTTGGCAGGCAGATGCAAGTGCAATGAGAATGATGTGATCACTTATAAAAAAGAGTAAAACGCTTAAAAAGAAAAAAGCGTTTAATAAATTGCGAGTGGTCATTAGCTTTAATTGATCAAAAAAGTTTGCCCAAATATAAGTACTCAAGATTTTTGATAGG
>CAJWEH010000025.1 GCA_913031135.1 uncultured Puniceicoccaceae bacterium
TCCCCAAAGCACACCTCGCTCTGAATAAAGATTTATATTTGCACCAGCTTTTAATGATTTATTGACGTGAAATATGGTGTCAGATTCCAAGTATGTTCCTAATTCTCCAGAATTGCCAACATTCGCTGAGAGTGAAAATGCGTCATCATTTAAACTGTATTTGAGTTTTGGAATATAAAAAACAGGAACAGAGCCAATACGAAAACGAATATGATTTAATGTAACATTCTGATCGTTGCCTTCATTAGTAATGGATAACGATTTAGCTCTAAAGTTTGGACTGAACTTTTTGGGTTCACCTATAAATAAATCAACCGTATTTAAATTGATGGCATTCAACGAACCGCCACCATTTTCTGCTAAAAAATAATAGGGCCAGTAACCATATTTAACATTGTTAAATGAAAATCTTTCAGCTTCTGCATTATAAAGAAAGCTATCTGCTAAAAGTCGATGATTTTGACTTGCAAGGCTGATATTGCCGGTTGCGTCTAGAAGAGAGTAATTTCTGTAATAAATGATCGAATTGGCCTTAATTTTCAAATCATCCAACTCAAAAAGTGCATCGCCTTTAGCGACTAGTTTCTGAGAAGCCTCATCAAATTCTATTGGATTAATTGAACTTAATTCAGGAAGATTTGCCTGAAGAATCGGGCTGGAAGTTACAAGTAATAATACGAGTATTTTTGAAATAAATGAATACACTTTAATAGAATTTAGGCTATATTCGATAAATAATCGTAGTAAGAGAATAATTTACAATATTTTTATTCCGTGACTTGTTTAAATATTCATTTATAAGCTTTTATTATGATTTTAGGCCAATCAAAGTTTGACTCAATTATTGAAGCGAAGTGTTCAAACCCGCATTCCATCCTTGGTATGCATAAACTGGATTCTGGGGAAAATAGCGAAAAAACACTTGTTGTTCGTGCTTATATTCCAAATGCGATCGATTGCTCCATCATTAATTTAGAGTGTCAAAACGAAGAAACCTTTTTGGTGAATTGCAACGATTCTAATTTATTTGAAGGAGTTTTTAATAATAAAGATTTTTTTAATTATCAAATTAAAGCAACATTCGATAATGGTGAAATACACCAATTTTATGACCCATATGCTTTTTTGCCTACTATTTCCGAAGACACGCTCTATCTCTTTAATGAAGGCAACGAACATTTTATACACAATAAACTTGGCGCACACATAAGAACTGTAGACGGCGTTAAGGGAGTTGCGTTTACTGTATGGGCACCATCAGCGAGACGCGTTTCAGTTGTCGGAGATTTCAATTCATGGGATGGTCGCGTGCATGCTATGCGAGGAATGGGATCTTCGGGAGTATGGGAATTGTTTATTCCAGGGTTGAAAGCAGGGCAAAAATATAAATTTGAACTATTAGGTCTTTCAGGTAATACTTTTTTGAAGACCGATCCTTATGGTAAGTATTTTGAGTCTCCTCCACATAATGCATCCATTATTTATGACTTAGATTCATACAAATGGGAGGATTCAGATTGGATAGAACATCGTAGTGAAAAAGAATGGAAAACGGAACCTTGTTCAATCTATGAACTTCATTTTGGGTCTTGGAAAAGAAAAATCGAAGATGCGAATAGACCCCTTACTTATAAAGAACTAGCGGATACATTAATCGCTTATTTGAAGGATATGGCTTATACGCATGTTGAATTTATGCCTTTAGCCGAACACCCCTTTGATGGTTCTTGGGGTTATCAAGTAACAGGATTTTTCGCACCAACACATCGCTTTGGAGAACCAAATGATTTTAAATACTTAGTTGATCACTTACATCAGAACAACATAGGGGTTATCTTAGACTGGGTTCCTGCTCACTTTCCTGAAGATCGATTTGCTTTAGCGCGTTTTGATGAAACCGCCCTATATGAGCATGAAGATCCAAGACAAGGTAAACACCAAGATTGGGGGACTTTAATTTTCAACTATAGTCGACATGAGGTGAAATCTTTTTTGATTGCCAATGCATTATCATGGTTTGAGCACTACCATATTGATGGATTAAGAGTAGATGCCGTGGCTTCTATGCTATATTTAGACTATTCTAGAAATGAGGGTGAATGGGTACCTAATAAGTATGGAGGTAGAGAAAATATTGAAGCGATACAATTTTTAAGATCCGTCAATGATCTTGTTCATTCGTATTACCCTGGTGCATTAATGATTGCAGAAGAATCGACTTCATTTGGAGGTGTTTCGCACGGCACCGAATCGGGTGGGTTAGGTTTTGACTTTAAATGGAATATGGGGTGGATGCATGACACTCTCCACTATATGCAAAAAGATCCTATTTTTAGGAAATATGAACACGGTAGTCTGACCTTTGGAATGCTCTATCAATTTAGTGAATCTTTTGTTCAGGTATTTTCTCATGATGAGGTTGTGCATGGGAAAGGATCTATGTTAAATAAAATGCATGGAGATACGATTTCAGCTAAATCGAATCAATTAAGAGCACTCTATGGATTAATGTGGATGTGGCCTGGGAAAAAAACCTTGTTTATGGGAAGTGATTTTGGGCAATCTAAAGAATGGGACTATTCGAACAGTTTAGATTGGCACTTACTTGAGTACAATGAGCATAAAGGGATACAGAAATTAATCAGAGATCTGAATCAATTGTATCTAAAGACACCTTCGCTATATTTGGGTGATGCTAATTCAAATCTTTTTGAATGGATTGCTTGCAGCGATTCAGAGAGTGGGGTTATTGCATTTATTCGATGGGATGACGCTCATGATGATCATTTGATTATCGTTGCGCATTTCACACCAATATTTCGTGAATCTTACCGGATTGGCGTTCCTTTTAACGGCTTTTATCAAGAAGTCTTGAATACAGATGCTAAAGAGTACGCAGGGCTCGGTTTCGGAAATCAAGGGGGTGTCAACACCGAAGCAATTGCTTGGGATAATAGGGAACAATCCGTATGCCTACACTTGCCACCAACTTCAGTTAGTGTATTTAAATTCGTAAGTAACAATTAATAGTAACTAAATCCCAAACAGCATACGATCTGGATTTTCTATTGAATTTTTTACAGTCGTCAAAAAGGTTACGGCTTCTTTGCCGTCAATTAAGCGATGATCATAGCTAAGCGCCAAATACATCATAGGTCGTACTACAATTTCCCCATTTACTACAACTGCTCGATCTTGTATATTGTGAAGACCGAGAATGGCGGGTTGAGGGTGATTGATAATCGGCGTGCTCAGCATAGAGCCATAAATTCCACCATTGGAAATCGTAAACACGCCACCTTCTAGGTCGCTTAATTGAATTTTCCCATTCCTAGCATTGGATGCGTGTTCTGAAATAGCTTTTTCTATTTCATCAAAACTTTTATGATTACAATCCCTGATGACTGGAACGATTAATCCTTTGTCCGTGCCAACAGCAACACCGATATCATAAAAATGTTGCTGAATAATTGTGTCGCCCTCAATCCTAGCATTCACACTTGGAACCGATTGGAGTGCAGATACAACTGCTTTTGTAAAGAAAGACATAAATCCAAGTTTAATGCCAAATTTTTGAACAAATGACTCTTGATAATCCTTTCGTATACGAATGACTTCAGACATATCAACTTCATTAAAAGTCGTTAAGAGAGCAGATTGTTGGGTCGCTTGAACTAATCGCTGAGCAATCTTTTTTCTTAGAGGACTCATCTTAACACGAGTTTCTCTTGTAGCATCCGCAATGCTCGGTTTCTTGATCAAGTCATTGTGGTCAGATTGTTTGCTACTTGCTAAGATATTATCATCCGATTTTTCTTTAGACAATTTTTCAATATCCGATTTAAGAATTTTACCTCCAGAACCACTTCCATGGATATTGTTAACATTGACACCTTGATCTTCGGCAATTTTTTTAGCAAGAGGTGAGATTTTAATATTCGGATCATCCTTTACTTTAGTAGCTTTATTCGAATCTTTTTCATCTACTTCATTCTCATTTTGCGATTCATCTTTGAGTTCCTCTGTTTGATTAGAAGGAGGCTTCGCTAGATCATCAATGGTAGCTACAACTGAACCAATATCCACCTCATCATCTTGAGCGGCTAAAAGTGTAATAGTACCAGATACTTCTGCGGTTGCTTCGGATGTGATTTTGTCGGTTTCAAGTTCATAAATCGGCTGGTCCTTTTCAACATAGTCGCCATCTTTGACTAGCCATGCAGAAATGATACCGCTGGTTATAGACTCTCCCATGGATGGAACTTTTACTTCAATAGACATAATATAATTACAGTTTTGAAATTAAAATGAGACAATGGCAAATAAGAAGTTTCTTTGTTTTTAATATTTAAGAATCAAGGGCATCGTTTATAATTTTCGATTGCTCATGTCTATGGATAGCCAATGAACCGACTGCAGGGCTTGCAGAAGCTTTTCTTCCAATAAATAATGGCGTAGTTGAGCACAGTTCCAATAAATGAGGAAGCATGAAAGACCATCCACCCATGTTTTTAGGTTCTTCTTGGCACCAAATAATATCCGCTTCCTTTGGATAAGACTCTATAATTTCCTTAAGCTGATTTTTCTCTAAGGGGTAAAATTGCTCGATTCTAATGATTGCAATATGTTGATATCCCCTTGTTTTTCTGTGCGCATTTAAGTCATAGTAAACTTTTCCTGAGCAAAACACCACCTTCTTAATTTGTTCTTTATTTACAGAATAATCGTCAATTATGTTATGAAATTGTCCGTCTGTGAATTCTTCTACTTTGGAAATACACTCTTTATGCCTCAATAAGCTTTTAGGTGTCATTATAATTAAAGGTTTTTTGAATTCACGTTTCATTTGACGTCGTAAAACATGAAAAAATTGTGCAGGCGTTGTTAGGTTACATATTTGAATATTATTGTCGGCACATGCCTGTAAAAAACGCTCTAATCGGGCAGAAGAATGCTCGGGTCCTTGTCCTTCATATCCATGAGGCAATAACATTACGATGCCACTCAGCCGTCCCCATTTTGATTCGCTACTAGTAATAAATTGGTCAATAATCACTTGTGCGCCGTTAACAAAATCACCGAATTGGGCTTCCCAAATGCACAACATTTGAGGGTAATCTAATGAATAGCCATAGTCAAAACCAAGAACAGCTGCTTCAGACAACAAAGAATTGTGAACGCAAAATTGCGCCTGATCATCACTAAGATCTAATAAATTAGTATAACGCTCTCTCGTTTCCGTATCATATAAGACAGAATGACGGTGACTGAATGTGCCTCTCTTAGAGTCTTGACCGCTTACTCGCACGGGCGTTCCTTCCAAGAGCAAACTACCAAAAGCTAATGATTCTGCTAACCCCCAATCAATACCCGTATCTTCTTCAAATGCTTTTATTTTTGATTCCAACTGACGCTTAATCTTACGATTGACTCGAAATCCATCAGGGAAATTAGCATGCATTGTAACAATATGATGAAGTATTTCTTTAGGCACTTTTGTGTTAAAAGAATCAAAAGAATAAGGCGGTTGCTTTCTAGCATTTGATTCGGCGAAAGGATCTTTTGTAGCCCCGTTTGCTTTGTTTACTTTTTCAAATGATAATTCTAATTTATCTAAATAAGCTTTATGGATATCATTTATTTCATCATTTGATACCTGTTCAGTATTTTTAAGTTTTTCAGCTAATGATTCGCTAATCTTAGGCATGCTACTGATTTTCTTGTAAAGTACTGGCTGAGTAAACGCAGGCTCATCGGATTCATTATGACCATGCTTTCTCCAACAATACATGTCGATCACGACATCGCTACCAAAAGTTTGGCGATAATCAAAAGCTGTTTCAACGGCGTAAATAACGGATATTGGGTCGTTACAATTAACGTGAAATATTGGAGCCTCTACAATTTTCGCTACATCGGTACAATATCGACTTGAGCGAGCGTCCTTTGGACCTGTGGTGAAACCAATTTGGTTGTTAACTACAATATGGATCGTTCCACCAGTGCGATATCCTTGCAATTGAGAAAAATTAAAGACCTCAGACACTATTCCTTGTCCTGCAATTGCAGCATCACCATGAATTAAAAGAGGGAGCACTCTTTTTCTTTCTAGGTCGCCTCGTATTCTTTGTCTTGCTCGTGCCTTACCTTGAACAACAGGATCTACTGCTTCTAGATGCGAAGGGTTCGCTGCAAGTCTTAAATCTACCGTATGACCATCCTTAGTTTTTCTTTTTGTTTCAAAGCCTAGGTGATATTTAACATCACCATCACCATATATGGTGTCTGGCACATAATTGTCAGAAAATTCTCTTAAAATATATTCAAAAGATTTTCCTAAGAAATTACCTAATACATTTAATCGTCCTCGGTGTGCCATTCCCATTATAATCTCATCAACTTGATTCTGCCCACAACGTTGAAAAATAGAATCAAGCAATGCAATCAGTGTTTCGCCGCCTTCAAGTGAAAAGCGTTTTTGTCCTAAGAATTTAGATTGCAAGAATTCTTCAAAAGCCTCTGCTTCGATAACATTTTTTAAAATATCTAGCTTCTTTTCACGCGAATAATTAGGTCTAAAGCACTCAGGTTCAATACGTGCTTGTATCCATCGTCTTTTAGACGTTTCTTGTATATGCAGATATTCAAAGCCAACACTTTCGCAATAGGTTTCCTCGAGTCGATCAATGAGTTCTCTTAATGGAAGTTCAATGCCTCCTAGATAATTACCAGTATTATAAATAGAATCTAAATCGGAAGTTTCAAATCCAAGCCTATCTAAAGTTAATCTAGGATTTGCATTTAACTCTTTAGCAAGTGGATTGAACTTCGCTATAGTGTGTCCTAGAGAACGGTACGCATAGATCAATCCTATGAAACGGGCTTGTTTATTCGATTGTACCTCAGAAAATTGTCCCTCAAAATCGGAATCTTTAGCCTGATCAAGGCTAGTGCCTAATTCAAAGCCTTCAAAAAAGGCCTTCCAAGTAGGATTCAGTGAATCTGGTGAGGTGAGCCATTTCGAATGCATTTCGTCAAATAAATCAACATTCAAACTACTAGCTAATTTTCCATTACTCATATATTTTTAAAATTGATAAGTCTTTACGGTTTTTCAAATCTATTATAACTAAAAAGTAAAAATCTCTTTGCCTACAGGATATGAATTTCAACGAACTCTATAAACACTTAAAAGTAATCACACAAACCACGGATGATTTAAGCCAAGATTCCATAGTGAATTCCCTTAAGCAACTAGATGGATCCTTAAATAATACATCGCTTCCTTCTAAATTAAAACACTACCTGTCAAAGAGAAGTTATATTAAAGCATTGAATTACATTGAAGAGAATAGTTTAGGCGATGAGTAAAAAACAAAAAGTCTCCACAAAAGGCGAATCGATATTTGGAAATCCCATTGAAGGAATGTTAGATTCGAAACAACTTGAAGGCTTTAATCTTAAGTCGACCGTAAATGAGCCAGCGATTCAAGTCGAGTCGATCAAAGAGAAGAAGAAACCCGTTTACAGAATAAGGGGTCGCTTATTAAAAAGTGGAAAAGGCTTGAATCCTGTGACTGAACTATACGAATGGCCGACACATTTATTGGAATCAGATCTAAAACGTATTTTAAAAAACCTTAAAAAATCCTTGTGTGTCGGAGGCACATTGAAGGGTAAAAACATAGAGTTACAGGGTGATCAAATGAAGCGTGCTTCCAAATATCTTTCCAAAGAACACTACAAATTAGTCCAATCAGGGGGCTAGTACTCAATTTTTATGGAAAAATTGATAATTTAGATTAAGTGATCATTGACTAAATAGATTCGAAGGTATTACGGTAATTGTTTAGGTTTTTATGAAAAAGATATTAGTTGCAAATAGAAGTGAAATTGCGGTAAGAATTTTTAGAAGTGCCTCTGAGTTGAATTATAGGACCGTTGCGCTTTATGCCAATGAAGATCGATTTGGCGTGCACCGATTTAAAGCCGATGAATCCTATCTTATAGGTAAGGGCAAAGGTCCTGTCGCTGCTTACCTTGATATTAATAGTATCATTGATCTTTCAAAGGATAAAGGGATTGAGATGATTCACCCAGGCTATGGCTTTTTATCTGAAAATGCAGGTTTTGCTAAAGCATGTGAATCGAACGGTATCGCCTTTATAGGTCCAAGTTCTGATTTGCTTGGAAAAATGGGTGATAAGATTGAAGCCCGGAAGATAGCAGAACAGGCTAAAGTTCCAACATTGCCAGGTACGAAAGACGCAATAACTGATAGGAAAAAAGCACTTAAAACGGCAAAAAGCATCGGATTTCCTTTAATGATTAAAGCTGCATTCGGTGGCGGAGGTCGTGGAATGCGAGTGGTTAAAAAGGAGGCAGATTTAGCAGCGCTACTAGATGAAGCACAGGGTGAAGCAGAGAGAGCATTCGGAAATTCCGCAGTGTTTTTAGAGCGATACATTCCAAGGGCGAAACATATAGAGGTTCAAATCTTAGGAGACAAACATGGTAACGTCGTTCATCTGCACGAAAGAGATTGTTCTATTCAAAGACGACATCAAAAAGTTATCGAAATAGCACCTTCGATCAATTTACCTGAAGCAGTGAGTCAATCACTCTGTGATGCTGCGGTAAAAATCGCAAAATCAATCGGTTATTACAGTGCAGGCACCGTAGAATTCTTGTTCGATTTGGACACGCACGAGTGGTTTTTCATTGAAATGAATCCTCGTATCCAAGTGGAACATACAGTCACTGAAATCATTACGGGCATCGATATCGTACGCAGCCAAATACTCATAGCAAAAGGGCATAAGCTACATGGCAAAGAGATCAATATACCAAAGCAACAGGATATACCTAAGAATGGAGTGGCGATTCAAGCCCGTGTTACAACGGAAGATCCTGAGAAGAATTTTGCCCCTGATTATGGCAAAATTGTTAATTATCGAAGCGCTGCAGGATTTGGAATTCGATTAGATGGTGCTATGGGAGACACGGGTGCAGTGATTACTCCGTATTATGATTCATTGCTAGTAAAGATTTCAGCCTCTGCCCAAGATTTTAATCAAGCGATACAACGATTGAATCGAGCATTAAGAGAGATGCGCATTCGTGGTGTTAAAACAAACATTCCCTTCATCGAGAATGTCATCAACCACGAAGTCTTTCAATCTGGCGATGCAACTACAACACTGATCGATCGTTCGCCTGAGCTCTTTACTTTTAAACGCAGGAAAGATCGTGCCACAAAATTATTAAATCTTTTAGGGGAAACGATCGTAAATGGAAATGATCAAGTAAAAGGTCGCCCAGTGCCCAAGATGGATCTTCCTTTAATTGTTCCAAATTATGATCCAAAATTAGATAAGCCAGCTGGAACCAAACAGTATTTAGATCAACATGGTCCAGAAAAATTTGCATCATGGGTACGCAAGCAAAAAAGGCTACTCGTTACAGATACAACTTTGCGTGATGCGCACCAGTCTTTATTAGCTGCTAGAATGAGAAGCTTTGATCAACTTGCCGTAGCGGACACGATTGCTCAAAATGGTCATAATCTATTTAGTTTAGAATGTTGGGGTGGAGCTACCTTTGATACTACGATGCGATTCCTTAGGGAAAATCCATTTAAGCGTTTAAAACGCTTGCGTGAAAAGATTCCTAATGTCTGTTTTCAAATGCTATTAAGAGGTGCCAACGGCGTTGGATATTCAAATTATCCCGACAATGTCATTCGCGGCTTTATTAAGCATAGTGCAGAGTCTGGCATGGATATCTTCCGTGTCTTTGATTCCTTAAATTATCTTCCTAATTTAAAAGTTGCTATGAAATCTATCCGTGAAGACACGGATCGTGTTTGCGAAGCAACACTGTGCTATACCGGAGACATTACTGACTCGAATCGAGATAAGTACGATTTAGAATACTATGTAAAAATGGCTAAAGAGCTTGAGACTATGGGAGCTCATATGTTGGCGATTAAGGATATGTCTGGTCTTTGCCATCCAAATGCTGCCTTTAAACTTGTGAAAGCATTGCGATCAGAAGTGGGTCTTCCAATTCATTTCCACACACATGATTCAAGCGGCATTGCAAGTGCTTCGATCATTAAAGCAGCTGAAGCAGGTGTAGATGCGGTTGATTTAGCGATTTCATCGTTATCGGGATTAACCTCACAACCAAATTTAAATTCCATTATTAATGCTCTGAAAAGCGATAAAAGAGACACTCAACTCGATTTAAAGTTTTTTGATCAATTATCAATTTATTGGGAAGCGGTACGTCAGTTTTATGAACCTTTCGATACGAGTCCTAAATTTGGAAGTGCAGAAGTCTATAGACATGAAATGCCTGGTGGGCAGTACACTAACCTTAGAGAACAAGCACGGGCTTTAGGACTAGGGAAACGTTGGCCAGAGGTCGTCCGCTATTACCATGAAGTCAACAATTTGTTCGGTGACATCGTTAAGGTAACACCAAGTAGTAAGGTAGTAGGGGATATGGCAATGTTCTTATTGAATAAAGGCGTGGAGCCCAAAGATGTCGAAAACTTGGAGCCAGGCACTGCTTTTCCTGAGTCTGTTATTGACATGCTATCGGGTGGTCTTGGACAACCCAAAGGTGGATGGCCTAAGAAAATACAAAAAGTCGTACTTGGTGATAAAAAAGCATATACTGGGAGACCTGGTACAAAAGCAGGAAAGGTGGACCTAAATGAAGTTCGCTCTGAATTAAAAAAGAAAGTGTATGGAGAGGTTTCTGATGACGATCTCTATAGTTACTTAATGTATCCGAATGTTTTCGATTCGTTGATCCAATTTATCAAAGAGTATGGACATGCAAGAGTGCTACCAACACCTGCCTTCTTTTATGGACTAAAAGTAGGCGAAGAAATTTCTGTTGAGATCGAAGAAGGAAAGACTCTGATCATTAAACTTATTTATGTCAGCGATCCAGATGAAGACGGTAAGCGTACTCTGACTTTTGAATTGAATGGTCGAGCACGCGAATGTGTCATTATTGATAAATCGGTCAAATCGACTTCAAAACGAAGAGCCAAAGCAGATTCTGCAAATAAGCTACAAGTAGGCGCTCCAATTCCTGCTATGGTCAGCAGTATCAACGCTACAGTTGGTCAAAAGGTAGCTAAGGGTGACAAGTTGTTGGTTCTTGAAGCAATGAAAATGCAAACGACCGTATACGCACTAACTGATGGTGTGGTCGATAAATTTGAAGTGCAGATAGGAGATCAAGTAGAAAGCAAAGACCTCTTAGTGCAACTTAGATAAGTTCAGAATAATCTTAGCTGGCCATCGTTAATAGGGTCGATCTCATTGATTAAAGATGCGTCGTTATTGATGATGCTATTGATGCGTTTTGATACCGTGTGTGCCTGTAACTCATATGTTTCTTGGTTTTGATAAACATCCTCTTTGTTTACTTTTCCTTTTAACCAATCTTCGTGTTTATCTTTGGAAATCAATAAAGGCATTCGATCATGAATAGAACGAATGCAAGAAGTTGATTGAGTGGTAATCAGAACAATTTGAAATTGATCATCAGAAATTGGATAGTACAAGGCACCAAAATATAATGGACTCAGATTTTTTGGGAAAATGTAATAAGGTTGTTTTGTTAAGCCATCTTTATACCATTCATAAAAGCCGTTAGCTGGAATTAAACAGCGACGATCGATCCACGCATCTCTAAATCTTGGTGCCGTATCGACCGTTTCAATTCGTGCATTAATATGACTGTTTTGTGGGGTATTTAGACCCCAAAGATACAGTCCATAGCAACGTTTTTTTAAGTCTAAATCATAACGAATGGTAAGGATATTAGTACCTGGTGAAATGTTGTGTGAAGGTGTTATAGGTTCATCAATAAGCATACCCAAATCTTTGGATAATGCTTTTGAGGAGGAAAATAAGCAAAATCGGCCACACATAATCAATTTTTCGTTAATACTCTTGAAGCGCTAGACCATATTCGAAGCGACTTTAAAAAGTACAATTCTATGGCACTAGAACTGTTGAAATTTAATTTTAATAAGCCCGTGCTTTTTTCAAGTGCTAAGGTAATTTCCTCCAAGGGATTGACTAAATAGTTTTGAGCATTCGCTTTTGCTAAACTTTTAACAAAGGCACTTGTTAAGTCTTCGATCTCAGCAAACAAGCGCTCTCTAATAGATCGCTCGATGCCAACTTCTAATGCACTCTTTTCATCTGGGCTGAGTGGTCTAGTTATTTTTTCATTTTCGTTTTCCAACAAAACTGCTCGATACGATTCTATTGTTTTTTGAAGTTTGATAATCATCCCATAAAACCCAAAAAAGTTGTCGCATAATTTAGAGCGATCATATCCTTGGATTAATGAGGACATCCAAGACCAATAAGTCAGTTTCCATTCTTCCCATGAATCTAAAGATTGAATCGGATCACTTTCTTGTATCCTATAACTTAAGCAACGACTCTTTATCGTATCAATTACACTGTATGGGCTTGTTGAGAGCAGGAAAAGATACGTGCCTTCAGGCGGCTCTTCTAGGGTCTTTAAAAAAGCATTAGCTGCTTCAACATTCATCCTTTCCGCTTCATAAACGATCACAACCTTATTGCCTCCTTGATTTGATGTCTTTTGTAAGTCGTCATTTAGTCTGCGCATTGTATTTTCAGGCCAAACACCCTTGTTGCGCTCATCCTTAGATCCAATTTTAATATAGCGAGCATTACCCGACGGCCTTAAGGTAAAAAAGTCAGGATGGGTATAGGCGTCATCTGCCTTTAATATTTGAGCTGATAGTGATTCAGCTATTCTAGAGAGTGTGCTTAAATCAGGTCCATGTAATAAGAGCGCATGTCCCAACTTATTATCTTCGATTGACTGTTTTAAGATATCGAATGATTCCATAAAACTAATTTAAAAATCTTTTTTTAACCTCATCCCAAATTATACTTTCTATTTCTTGAACAGATAAACTTCCGTCGATGATAAAGAAACGATCTGGTTCTGACTTGGCTAAATCTAAATAGCCTTGCCGAATTTTTTCAAAGAATTGTAGTGATTCAGCTTCAATACGATCCAAAGTGCCAGACTGTCGATTTTCTGCTCTTTCTAAACCTGTACTAGCATTCAAATCTAAAATGATCGTCAAATCAGGAATGAGTGTACCAACGGAAATAGTTTTTAGTTGTTCAATATAAGAAAGATTTAATGAGCGTCCAATCCCTTGGTACACATAGGTAGAGTCGGAAAATCGGTCACAGACAACAAAATCTCCACGTGCTAGTGCAGGTTTAATGATTCGTTCAGATAGTTCTGAACGACAAGCTGAGAATAACAATAATTCAGTGATAGGGGTTATTTTATCGGCATTTAAAGGATCCTGCAATAAGTGTCTGATGGACTCTCCAATTTGAGTTCCTCCAGGTTCGCGAGTGATTTCTACATTCTTCCCTAAAGTTTTCAGCTTATTGGCAAGAGATTTTATTTGGGTTGTTTTTCCACATCCCTCACTGCCTTCAAATGTTATAAATACACCTGCCACGAAATTAAAAAGAATTAATGAATGAAATTATGTTATCAAAATTAGGGCTTTCGGCAGTGCGAACATAATAGCCAGATGTGGAAACTGCCACCACCAAGGCAGCCATATCCGATAGGCCAAGTAATTTAGCAGTCACAAAACCAGCATTAAAATGATCGCCTCCACCTGTTGTGATTTTTGGTTTCTCACAATAGGGACCCTCCAAGTTAAAACAGCCTTTTTCAGAAGAACAGTGAGCTGAACTAACAGGATGAATAACTACGCAACTGATGGATAATTTCTTACGAATTGCGTCAGCTCGTAAGGATAAATCATCTTCAGACTTACCTAAGTTAAGGATAGCGTCAATTTGGGACGATTCTCTAAGGTTTAAGCCAAGGATAACTTGTCCATATGGCTCAAATGCTTTCAGCAGTTCCACTAATTCTAATATTTCTTTATCGGTACGTTTTTCAGGGTCTGCTAGATCGAAAAAGAAGTACTTTTTAGAGGTTAATTTTGGCAAAATGGTTTCGATTAACTTGCGAAACACTTCTGTGAGATTTAATAGCATTGTCCAGTTAACCATTGATATTGAATCGGCTTGATCAAACATCTTAACTAAGTCGTCTTCTCCAACTGATTGAACGATCTCCTCATAATTAACCGCTTGAAGGCTTTTCATTGTGCCGAACATAATCTTACCGTCTTCAAATTCTACGGCATGAGTGATGCCGGGGTTTGTAAGAGAAATTGCCTTGGTGGACTGACTGAATTTTTTAAAAACAGGGTGTATATCTGGTTTTCCAAGTGCGCCCATATATTTGACCTCTAACCCAAGTGCCATTTGAGCATTTGCCATGATTGGGCCATTTCCACCTAATTTTTCTAATTTTTCAAACAACTCTATGTTAGCGCTTTTGCCTGCAGCTGAATGAATTCGATCACCAAATTGAGTTATAGTTGGAATTAATTCGTGCGTTTGCTTTTCAAAATCAACCTTATCGATAGGGGAAACGATTTTGTCAACAAAACCGTCAAATCCTACAAAAGCCTGACACTCGGTTAATTTTTTCTTTGCATTCGCAATTTCTTCTTTAATTGATGGATCTACTGTCATATATATAAGGAACTTTGTTATGTTTAATTTGTTATCTTTACGATACAAATCGAGTCTTATTTTATGAATTTTTCATTTATTACTAGTCTATTAGATACTACTACTCAGTTCCCGCTGATGGCATCATTATTTGCCTATTTTGCGCAATCTAATTTTGCGGGAAAGATCATTCTACTGATTTTGTTAATTTGTAGTATTTTAGCTTGGTCAGTAATTATAGGGAAGTTGATGGAAATAAAGCGACTCGAGAAGCAGAATCAGCGCCATCAGTCCGTCTTAAATCAATCTACAGGGATTCTGAGCTTTAACCTAACTGCACATAATGCACAAGAATCGAGTCCTCATTATGCGATAACGTTCAGTGCCTTAAAAGCTTTTGCACGCTATGGTTCTGTTATTCAGGGCAAAAATCGTGAAGAATTGGATTTATTAATGGGGCATGTTGAGAACGCTATAGCTCGTTCCGTTGCTGAGAAAACCATTCAATATGAAGAAAAAATGGTTTTATTAGGTTCGATTGTGACTGGAGCTCCCTTTCTTGGTTTATTGGGGACAGTTTGGGGTGTGATGGACGCTTTCGGGGCCATGTCTTACGGAAGCTCTGCTACCTTACAATCCTTAGCCCCTGGTGTTTCAGGTGCCTTGTTAACAACCGTGGCTGGATTAGTTGTCGCAATTCCCTCAGTGTTTGGATATAATTATCTGCTTCAAAAAACCAAACTATCGATCATTGAATTAGAAAATTTTGCTAGTACTATATCAGATCGTATTGAACTAGAAGCACGAAGTACGGAACAAGATTGAACGTGAGGCGTAAAAGAAAGTTTCATAAATCAAGCCGAATGGAGGCATTAAATGAAATCAATGTCACTCCGCTCATTGATTTAGCATTTGCCTTATTGATTATATTCATGATTGCGACGCCCTTGTTAGAGCAGACAATACCACTAGAACTTCCATTAGAGTCAGCAAAATCACAAAATGACTCAAAAGAACCGATTCAACTGATCCATATCAATGCAAAAGGCGATTTCTATTGGGGAAATCAAAAAGTCAGTGATATTGAGATGGATCAAAAACTTGAAGCGTTATCAACGCAAAGCACTCAGCCCATTTTGAGGGTACGTGCGGATAGGTCTCTTAAATATGGTAGAGTGATCCAATTAGTCGATCTGATTAAAAAAAATAAATTATCAAAGATTAGTTTAGATACGGTTGTTCAAAAATGATTTTAAGGGCATTAAATCAATCAAGCATTCGCATCTCACTAATTTTGCATATTGCTGTTATTCTTATTATTGGAATTTATTTTTTAGTTCAATCATTAATCCCTGAAAGAGAGCAACACGTATTTACTTTAAGCGATATCGATTCAAAAGATAGCGTGCCTGAAGTCGCCCAAAATATAACTAAAATAAAAACTCTAGATAAACCAGACCTAATCAAAAAGGATTCTAATTTGGCTCCAAAGAAAGTTGATTATGATACTTTCATAAAAGAGCATCCTAAAAAACAGAAAACCCAGCCTAAAAATCGTGTAATAGCTAAAGTTCCTGACTTTAATTTAAATAAATCGGTAAGCTTAACGGAACCCACAATAACAAGCAATTACGATTCATTGCTACTCGATTACCAAAATTATTTATACCAAACTTTAAATTCAAAATGGCTTAAGCCCCCATCTAAATTCTCTAATTTAGAGGTATTGGTAGAATTCACAATTCTTAAAAATGGTGAAATACAAAATAGATCGGAAGAG
>CAJWEH010000026.1 GCA_913031135.1 uncultured Puniceicoccaceae bacterium
TATCACTAGTTTTGTTATTCTTTCGTTTGCTGTATTATTATTCATTATGAATATAAAACAGAGTAACCCCGTACAAACGATGCCACTACAAGACTGTGTTTCTGCTTGTGGACTGCCTTCAAATTTGGATTTTTCAGATCGAGCGTTTCCGGTTGAAAAAAGCGATGATGAGTGGCGAGAGCAATTAGGCGAAATTGCTTTTCAAGTCGCGCGTAAGCATGGGACGGAACCACCTTTTCAAAATCCGTATTACAATTTTAAAGAATTTGGTTTGTATGCCTGCGTTTGTTGCGATGCACCCTTGTTTTCAAGTAACGACAAATTTGATTCGGGTACAGGGTGGCCTAGTTTTACCCAGCCTATCGATGGCCGAATCGTGGGTGAGCAAGTCGATACCAGCTATGGTATGCGAAGGGTTGAAGTGCATTGCAATCTATGTGGTGCTCATCTAGGACATGTTTTTCCAGATGGACCAAGACCTAAAGGCTTACGTTATTGTATAAATTCTGCCTCATTAGACTTTCAGCCGTTTAATTCTGACAATGAATTGATCGATCGTGTTTTGCAATGGTATCAGAGCGAACGTCCTTTAAATAATTGAGGTCAGTTATTTTAGTCAGATGCTTCTTCTGAGTCAGTGAATTCTTCCTCTTCAGAAGCGATCACTTTGGAGATTCCAATGAGAGAGTCATTATTACCTAAATTCACAAGTTTCACTCCGGATGTGGCTCTTCCTGATATTCGAACATCTTTAATGGGACTCCGTATCGCTTGACCTTTTTTAGTAAACATCATGATTTCATCGTCATCGGTCACGGATAATGCACCTGCGATTTGCTCCGTTTTCATGGCAATAATACCAGACCCTCCACGAGATTGTTGTCGATACTCATCAAAGGCACTTCGCTTGCCTAATCCATTAGAGCCAGCGGTTAGCAAGGTGGCAGCTGGATTGACGATCTCCACTGCAACGACTTGATCGCTTTCAGATTTGAGTTTAATACCTCGTACGCCACGAGTCGCACGCCCTTGATCTCTGAGGGCTGTCTCCAAGAAACGGATGGATTGCGCTTGCTTTGTGATTAGAACAATGTCGTCAGAGCCATTGGTTAAGCGAGCCCCGATTAGATCATCGCCTTCATCAATATTGATTCCAATGATTCCACCTCTTCTGAAATTTTTAAAGTCCGCTAATTTTGTTTTTTTAACAATCCCATTTTTTGTGGCTAAGACAATGGATTGATCAGAGTCTTCAAAGCCTTTAACGCAAATCATAGCTGCAATCTTTTCGTTTTCTTGGACTTCCAATATATTTGCAATCGAGCGTCCTTTGGCTGTCCGAGAGCCTTCTGGGAATTGATAAACCTTTTCGACATAGACTCGACCGCTATTCATGAAACACATGATATAATCATGAGTCGAGGCAGTGAAGAGATGTTCAACAAAGTCATCTTCGTATTGACCTGAACCAATGACACCCTTTCCACCTCGTTTTTGTGATCGGTATGCATCGAGCGTCGTTCTCTTAATAAAGCCTTGGTGACTGACTGTTATCATGCAACCCTCATTTGGTATTAAGTCTTCGATCGAGATATCGCCATCTATGTTGAGTATTTGAGAGCGTCTTGGGTTGCCATATTTTTCTTTCATGACTTCAAGCTCTTCTTTAATCACAGAAAGTAGTTTTTGTTCATTGCCTAAGATTTCTTTGAGTTGCTCAATCGCTTCCATCAATTGTGTGTACTCTTCTTCAATCTTATCTCTTTCGAGACCGGTTAATTGGTAGAGTCGTAATTCCAAGATGGCATTGACCTGAATATCCGTAACTGGGTACTTTTCAATGAGCTTAATTTTTGCTTCTTCTCTATTTTTTGAAGCCCTTATGATTTTCACAAAGTCATCTAAATTATCCAGAGCAATTCGGTAGCCTTCTAAAATATGTGCTCTAGCTTCTGCTTTTTTCAGTCTAAATAGTGTTCTTCTGTAAATCACATCTCTTCGGTGATCGATATAGCAATTGAGCATTTCTTTAATGTTCATTTGCTTAGGTCTTCTATTATCGAGAGCTAGAAGGATAACCCCAAAAGAGCTTTCTAGAGGTGTTGATTTGTACAGTTGATTGATAATGACTCTGGGAATCGCACCTTTCTTCATTTCAATAACGATGCGAGTCTCTTCCGTAGACTCATCGCGTAAGTCAGAGATACCCTCAATCGCTTTTGTCTGAATCAATTCTGCTATTCGCATGACTAAGGAAGCGCGATTCACATTATAAGGGATGGAAGAAATGATGATTTGTTCTTTTCCTCCTGTTTCAATGACATCAGCAATCCCACGAGTTCGGACAATACCACGACCCGTTTTTAAATAGCTTTCAATTCCGCTCTTACCGTGAATGAATCCACCGCTTGGAAAGTCAGGTCCAGGTATAATCTGAATTAAAGCGTCTAGGTCAATTTGTGGGTTATCAATGATAGCACGCGTTGCATCAATGAGTTCACTTAAGTTATGTGGCGGAATGTTTGTTGTCATGCCGACCGCAATTCCTGTTGAACCATTCATTAAAAGGTTGGGTAGAGCAGAAGGAAGAACTGATGGCTCAGTGGTACTCTCCTTATAATTAGGAACAAAATCGACCGTCGACTCGTCGATATCTTTAAGCAAATCTTCAGCGATATTTTCTAATTTACATTCGGTGTAACGATAAGCGGCTGCCGAATCGCCATCAATGGAACCAAAATTTCCTTGTGGGATGATCAAGGGATAGCGCATCACCCAGTTTTGTGCCATACGAACGAGCGTATCATAAACGGAGCCATCTCCGTGTGGGTGATAGTTTTTCAAGACTTCTCCTACGACACCAGCGCATTTGTCGAAGGGGCGATTATGAAGCAAGCCTTCTCGTAACATAGCATATAGAATTCTTCTCTGGACGGGTTTTAAACCATCTCTGGCATCTGGTAAGGCTCTGCTAACAATAACAGACATTGAATAGTCAATGTAAGCAGACTGCATGATGTCGGTGATCGACGTCTCTTGGTCTCTAAAGTTATTTATATTTGTTTCGTTTGGTAAGTCAGACATATCTAAAATTTGTAAGGGGGATTATGGCTACACATCTAGGTGTGCTACATTCAGTGCGTTGTCTTCAATGAAAGCTCTCCGTGAAGGAACATCTTCACCCATTAACATCGTAAAAATCGCATCGGCGAATGCTGCATCGGCTATATTGACTTTTAACAGTTTTCTTGTGGACGGATCCATAGTCGTTTCAAAGAGCTGCTTTGGATTCATCTCACCGAGTCCTTTATAACGCTGAATTGTTAAGCCACGCTTACCGATTTTTCGTATATTATCGATAAGGTCTATAATCGAGTGTAGTTCTATCAGTGACTCTTTTTTAGGGTCACCTCTATTTTCAATTAGATGATAGCGTACTTCTTCGGTAGAAGAGAATTGCTTGATGTCCATCCCAAGCTTTGCAAGCTCGTTCAGTAATTTACTCATTTCAGTCGACTCAAAAATTTCATGAAGGGAGATTCTTTGCTGTTGTTTTACTCCATCTTCATTTGTGATTTCTTTTGAAATGATGCCACTCGCATCTTCGTCTACAAGACCGTTTGATTGATGAAACTCCATCCGTTCTTCATCGTCTCTTAAAAATTTAAAACTTTCGGTATTGCCGATTCGAATGCGCACTAAATACCTTGGAAGAATATGGCTTTCTATGTCATGTTGATCGAGGTATTTTGACAGTTCACATCCATATCTACTGACACCTTTTCCGATGATCTCAAGCCTTGAGAGTATTTCTACAACTTTATCTATTGATTCACTTGAAAGCTCTTTATTGTCTCTAAGGCGAATCAGTGTCACATCTTCGGAGCCGAGTTCTAAGAGTATGCGATTGAGTTGTGCGTCATTGTCGATGTATTGCTCACGTCGTTTCCGTTTAATTTTATAGAGTGGGGGCTGAGCAATATATACATAACCAGCTTCAACCAGTCCTCTGAGTTGACGGAATAAAAAGGTTAATAATAGCGTGCGAATATGTGCACCATCCACATCCGCGTCAGTCATAAGAATGATTTTATGGTAGCGAGCCTTTTCTATATTAAAAGCACCATCTCCCTCCTCACCAATGCCTGTACCTACCGCTGTGATTAAGCTACGAATTTCATTATTGCCTAAAACCTTATCGAGTCGGGCTTTTTCAACATTAAGGAGTTTCCCTCGAATGGGCAAAATAGCTTGGGTCGCACGGTCACGACCTTGTTTTGCCGAGCCGCCAGCGGAATCACCCTCCACAATATACAGCTCAGACACTTTCGGGTCTCTAGAGGAGCAATCTGCTAATTTTCCAGGCAATCCTCCTCCTGAAAGTGCTCCTTTGCGCACGGTTTCACGTGCTTTTCTTGCTGCTTCTCGGGCTCGAGCTGCATTCAAGCATTTTTCAATCAGTCGTTTTGCCTCTTGTGGTTGTGTTTCAAAATAAAATTTTAATTCTTCACCTGTGATTTTTTGAACGATTCCATCAACTTCACCATTGGAGAGTTTGGTTTTTGTTTGTCCTTCAAACCTCGGTTCTGGCACTTTCACGGAAATAACGGCAGTTAACCCTTCACGTGTATCATCTCCTGAGAGGTTGGGGTCTTTGTCTTTGATTAAATTATTTTGTTTTGCGTAATTATTAATAGCTCTAGTTAGAGCAGTACGAAATCCAGATAAGTGAGTGCCTCCCTCGATGTTATGGATGGAATTAGCATAGGCATAGATTTGGTCGCTGTAACTGTCGTTATACTGCAATGCAATATCGACTACAATATCAGTATCGATGTCAGGGTTCGGACAGGGGGCTGATCCACTAATTGTGATCGGTGCCTCATGTAAGATATTTTTGTTTTCGTTTAAAAATAAAACATACTCAGCAATTCCATCTTTGAATATAAAGTTTTCGGATTTATTGATGCGTTCATCGATAAAGTCGATTTCGATGCCTGGATTTAAAAAAGCGAGTTCTCTGAGTCTTTTTGCAAGCAGTTCAAATTTAAATTCCCGAGTCGTTAGGAAAATTTCTGGATCTGGAGAAAAAGCGATTCGAGTTCCAGTTCGGTTCGTTTCACCTATAATCTTCATTTTTGAGGTCGTGATGCCTCTAGAAAATTCCATTTTGTGAACTTTTTTGTCTCGTTTCACTTCTACTTCAAACCATTCAGAGACGGCATTCACACATTTTGCACCGACTCCGTGAAGCCCTCCAGAAACCTGATAAGCGCCCTTGCCAAATTTGCCCCCTGCGTGAAGGTTGGTCATGACTAACTCTAAGGCTGGAATATTATATTTTGGGTGAATATCAACTGGAATACCACGTCCATCATCCTCGATCGAGCAGGAGCCATCATTATGAATGCTGACGGTTATCTTGGAGCAGTATCCCGCTAACGCTTCGTCAATAGAGTTATCGACGATTTCAAAAACACAGTGATGAAGTCCTCGTTCATTGGTGTCTCCGATGTACATATCGGGTCTTTTGCGAACACCTTCAAGACCTTCTAATTTTTCGATTTTGGAGGAATCGTATGTTTCAGAGTTGAGATTTTCAGATGAATTTTCTGAGTGAGTATCGTTTGGGTTTTGATCTTCTGACATTAGCGATTATTCAATCTCTTTTTTGACTCAATAGCTATAAAAAAATGCTTCATTTTAAGCTTTTTTTACCTGAAAATGAATCACGCTTTTCTCATTGAAAATCAGCGACATAAACACATATTATATGAACTTTAACTCTAAATAAATTTATAACCTTTGTGAAGATTCCTCGTAAGTTAGAATATGCCTTTCGTGTGATGGCTCAGCTCGGTCGTTACTTCGAACGGGGGGCTTTGGTGAACATTGAAGCCCTTTCTGAAGCGGAATCCATTCCCTCAAATTATTTAGTTCAAATATTAAATGAATTAAGATTGAGCGGCATCATCAATAGTAAGCGTGGAAAGCAGGGTGGTTACGCATTAGTGAAAAGCCCGGATCAAATATCGCTCTATTCTATTGTGGAATCGGTTGATCCTGAATTTTTAAAAGTGTCTTTTGAAAATACGGGGCAATCGGGTGCAAAAGTCTTTCAGTTTTGGAGTTACCAAAGCGCCAATTTAGTTAAAGATTTAACGAATCAAACCCTAGATTCGCTGATGGGTGATGATGAGGGTTCTATGTACTATATCTAAGCGAGGCTTAGAAATTCCAAATGCTTGGAATCAGTGTAATAGAAATCAGGAAGCAGATTAGGTTTAGTGGCAGACCTATCTTTGTGAAATCCAAATATTTATAACCGCCTGCACCCCAAACATAGGTGTTGGTTTGGTAGCCGATGGGTGTTGAAAAACTAGCGGATGCAGCGATACAACAAGCAATGACAAATGGCCTAGGGTCTAATCCAATGTTGATGGCTAAACTAATTGCGATGGGGATCATAAGTGCCACAGCCGCATTGTTGGATAAAAATTCGGTAAAGAGCCATGTGATCAGGTAGATGGTGGCGAGTAGGATATAGGGTTGGTAATGGCTCGGTATGAATTGAATGGAACCAAGGTTGGCTATGAAATTTGCAATTAAGCCACTAGCATCCGTCGTCGTCATGGCTTGGCCAAGGGCAAGCATGCCAAGTATAATCACCAAGATGGACCACTCAACGGATTTATACGCATCTATCGGTTTTAGGCATCGAGTGAGCAAAAGTAAACTGACACCAAAGATAACCGAAGCAACAATAGGCACGACATCAAAAGCAGCGAGCAAAACAATTCCCACGACGGTTGTTAGTGCAATGAGTTGCTTAACTGGGTTCATTTTGCTTCTCGATTTTTGCTGATCCAACACAATGATCTGATCGCTATTATTTAAGTTTTCAACCGCACTCATTGAACCCAAGAGTAAGAGGGTGTCACCTTCTTTAAGGCGGAGTTCATTTAAGCTATCTCTTAGGTTCACACCATTTCTATGAACGGCTAGAAGGACCACTCGAAATTGTTGTCTAAAATTAACTTCATCAATTGTTTTGCCAATTATTTGTGAGTGTGGCGAAACAATGCCCTCGATCACCAAACCTTCGGTGCTAGCGATGATCTCCAAGTTCTGTTTGAGTGCTTCGGGTAATTCCAAAGTGGGTTTTTCATTGTTTAAAATACTAGTCGTCGGACGACAAGCTAGGAGCAAGCGATCACCTGCCTCAAGTACTTGGTCTTTAGGATTCCCCTTGAGTGCGACACCATTTCGAATGATTTCAATCAAACGAATTTGGCGATGATTTGTCATGCCACATTCCGATACTTTTTGACCACAAAATTCAGAGTCAGGGCGAACAAACACTTCAGCCATAAATTCTTTTCGCTCTTCCTCGCTTAAAATAGCAGTTAAGGTTTCTCGGTTAGGAAGAAGACGGTTGCCAAAGAAAACTAAAAACGCAGTTCCAGCAAGTAAGAGGGGAATTCCAATTGCTGATAATTCAAACATCCCGATCGCTTTGTAGCCAGACTCGGTTAAAATACCACTCGCTAATAAATTGGTACTCGTTCCGATTAGAGTACAGGTTCCGCCTAATATCGAAGCGTATGACAGCGGGATTAACAATTTCGAAGAGGCGATATTCATGCTTTTCGCCAAGGTTAAAACGACGGGCAACAAAACAATTACGATCGGCGTGTTGTTGATGAAGGCAGAGGCACCCGCTACTCCGATGATCATGACAAAGAGAAATTTCTTGTAAGAAAGTTTTGTGAGTTTTCCAAAGTAAGCGGTGACACTGTCAATTAAGCCCGTTTTTTCGAGAGCGGCACTCACAATGAACATGCCTGCGATCGTTAAAGGGGCAGGGTGACTAAAGATTCCTAAAGTGGCTTCAAGGCTTGGAAGACTGCTGTTAGGGAAAAGCATGCTAACAAGCAATAGGGTGCCAAATACGGACAATGCGGTTAAGTCCGCATTAATTTTCCCACTAACAAAATTAAATACTGAGTAAGCGAGTAAAATAAATATAAATAGAATTTCCCAAGTCATAAAAAAGCTCCTTGCTTTGAATCATCTTCATCTTTTTTAGACCAATAATAAAAACAAAGTCCTAGGAGTGTTAAGGAAAATCCCATGTTTACGATTTTCATAATAACACCACCGAGAATTTGATCATTCAATGGGTCAAGGTCAATAATTCTCGGAGCCCAAATATAAGTTGGGTAGAAGGCTTCACCTGAAAAGGTAAGGAAGGCAAAAACAGGCAATTGACCCACCATCAACAAAAAAATAGCAATCATTCGAACGGGATAGCTTTTTCGCCCAACGGATTGAGATCGAGTTAAAAAAGGCCACAGCATTAGTAGTCCCAAAGAGAACATAGTGAAATGTTCAAGAATATGTATGCGTTTATCAATCAATGCGGCTTCATATAAAACGGGTATATGCCAAATGGTGAAAGCAAAGGTAAATAAAATACCACCACAAGCTGGATGCGTGAGTATTTTAAGTAGCTTCTCTATCTTTAAGGTTTTAATGCACGAATCGATTAGCCAAGAAGGAGTTCCTAGCAATAAAAGTGTCGGTGCAAAATAAATCAGAAGCATATGCTGAACCATATGGGCACTGAATAAGAAAATTTCTGCTATGCTATCTAAAGGCGATCCTACAGCAACATAGATGATGATCATTCCCGTATAAAAAAGAAGGGCGTCTTTTAAGGGAAAAGGAGTTCCTGGAGCAATGGAGGAACGAAGAGGCCCAGTCCAAATAGCATATAGCCAAGTGACTAGTAATAAGGAAATTACTAAAAAAGGTTCAGTATGCCAATGAAGTTGCATATTAAGGATCTATAAGAAATTTTTAGCGGAAGGCAAAAAGTTCTTAAAAAAAAGCAATGAAACGATTAGAGCCCCGGAATTTCCTGCGGTGCGACTGCATCACCTCCTAATAAGAAAAGGAGTGCCGTGTAGGTGCCGACGGCAATAACGAGTCCAGTCCCGAATGCCAAGGTGAGCAACAGTTTGTCATAAATAAGGTGCATGAACCATGCGACCACCCCAATAAACTTAAATAATGAAAGGGCGATTAAGATAGAAAAGATTAAGGTACTAGGAAAGGGAAGGTAGACCAGTACGAGCTCAACCCCTGTAACCGCAGCTAAAAGTAAGGCAAGATTGACGAAAGCGTAGTATTTGTCGTTTTCAGCCTTTAAGTGTTCGGTGTCTATAGCGTGTGTGTCTGACATAATGCGATTAACCAATAAATTCTATTAAGTAAACAACGGTAAAGATCACAATCCATACGATGTCAACAAAGTGCCAGTAGAGACCTGCAACCTCGACATCAATGGCATTTTTGTGTGCCTCCATTTTTCCACTTTGAGAATAAAAGAGCATTGAAATAAGCCAAAAAACACCAATCGCCACGTGCACTCCGTGCGTGCCCGTCATCAGGTAGAAGGTGGAGCCAAAGGTGCCGGTACTCAAGGTTAAGCCTTCATGAATGAAATGCGTGAACTCATAGACTTGGCACCCGAGGAAAATTAAACCAAAGAAAATTACGCCGATGACATTGCGACGAAAGCTCCTCATTTCTCCCTTGTGCATTGCTGAAACAGAGAGTGCCATTAGGAAGGAACTCATTAAAAGAATAAAGGTAGAAAATGAGGTCAGCTCTAAACTAAATAGAGAGGTCGGTTCAAACTCATTCGGGTACAGTTTTCTGTAAATTAAATGGGTAGAAATCAAGGTGCCGAAGAACATGCAGTCGGATCCGAGGAACAACCACATTATCAACTTTTTATTATTCACCATCAAGTTGTGATGGCCATCATCATGGGACGCTGCTTGGCTCATATCTTAGAATTATCGCTAATCGATTAGGCTTTTTTCTGAGGGTGTAAGTGATAGCCACCAGGACCTTCAAGTGCCCATAATGCGACTCCTACTGTTATGATGACAAGCCCTAAAATTGCGGCATAGCCAGAAAAGGGAACACCTGCCTGCATCAGAGACAAGCCGAGACCTAATGGAATGAAACCGCAAGAGGCAACTAATGGCATCCAAGATTGGCTCGGCATATGAATACCGTGGCTTTCATCAACAGATCCTAATTTACGCTCCTCAGGTCCGTATTTGTCAGCCCACAAAGCATCACGAGCATTGACCACAGGGGTCTGTGCAAAATTGTACACTTGAGGAGGTGAGGTGGTCGCCCATTCTAAAGTACGAGCATCCCAAGGGTCATTGCCAGCAGCTTCTTTAGAGCGGAAGCAGCGGACGATATCGACGACTAATAACAAGACCCCAAGGCCTAAAATATAAGAACCAATGGTGCAGACCATATTGTAGGTTTCCCATCCGAAGCCGGCGAGGTAGGTGTGGGTTCTACGCGGCATGCCTAGAAGTCCGAGGAAGTGCATCGGGAAGAATGTGATATTGAGTCCAACCACCGTTAAAATGGCTACCCAAATATTCAAGCTACCTTGCCACATCTTACCAATCATCTTTGGTAACCAGTAATAAATTCCTGAAATGATGGCTAATAGAATACCACCGATCGCCACATAGTGGAAGTGAGCAATCACGAAATAACTATCTTGTTGCTGTGCATCTGCGGGAGCTGAGGAGTGCATGATGCCCGAAAATCCACCCATCATAAACATCCAAACGAAACCGAGAGCAAAGATCATGGGGGCTTGGAATCGAATGCGTCCGCCCCAGAGGGTGCCGACCCAGTTGAAAATCTTGACGCCCGTCGGAACAGCGATGGCCATCGTCAGCAAGGAGAATGCCGCTGTGGCAATTTTGCCGAGTCCAGTCGTAAACATATGGTGAGACCAAACCGCAAATCCAAGAAATCCAATCACCGCACCAGAAAAGACAACGATGGAGTAACCAAAAAGTGGTTTTTTAGAAAAAGTCGGAAGTACTTCAGAGACGATGCCCATGGCAGGGAGCACTAAAATATAGACTTCTGGGTGTCCAAAGATCCAGAATAAGTGTTGCCATAAAATGGGCTGTCCACCCCCGGCAACAGAGAAAAAGTTGGTCCCAAACACACGGTCAAACATCAACTGTGCGAGGGCTATTGTAATCGCAGGGAAAGCGAAAATGATTAACAGGGAAACGATTAAAGTCATCCAAGTGAAGACGGGAAGTCGCATCATTTTTAAGCCTGGTGCTCGCATATTGATGATGGTCACAATGAAATTAAAAGAAGCGGAAAGAGAAGCTACCCCGAGGATTTGCAGACCCATAATCCAAAAGTCTGTTCCCGCACCCGTAAATTCTTTATCCGTAATCGGAGCGTAGCCAAACCAACCCATCGCAGGCACAAAGTCATTCATGCCAGCAGTGGGACCCTTAGCTGTGAACAAACCAAAGGCTTCAAGTGCTTGCAGAGCCCAACCGAAATTAATGACTAAAGCACCCGCCACAAATGACCATAAACTAAAGGCATTGATCCTCGGGAAGGCAACATCTCGAGCACCGATTTGTAATGGGACTAGAAAATTGAAGAATGCGGCATTCAGAGGCATGATCGCAAGGAAGATCATGGTTGTTCCATGCATCGTAAAGAGCTGATTGTAACGCTGAGCCGAAATGAAGTCATTTTCTGGAACGGCTAATTGAGTACGGATAATCAAAGCCTCTAAACCACCAACTAGGAGGAAGAAGAGAGCCATTGCACCGTACATGATGCCGATCTTCTTGTGGTCAACCGTAGTCAACCAGTCGACGAATACGTTCTTGGAGTGGTCAGGTCGTATTAAGCCAAGATCACTCTTTTCTGGTTTGAGATTATTTAAATCATTCGCTTGCGTTTGATTCGGTAGATCTGTGATTGTCGTACTCATGAGATTTATTTAAGACTTTGTAAGTAATGACTGATTTGATTGATTTCTTCATCATTTAACAACGGATCGAGTTCACCGATACCAGCGCCTTTCGCCTTCCACATCAGGTTACCAGGCTTTACAACATCTGTTTCCTTAATCCATTGTACAAAATTATTAAATTGTTGCTTAGAGTCAATCGAGTTGTCCTCATTTCGATGGTTGAGCCAGCCTGCTGCAATTGAGTGGCGATCCGCTAGGTTGGTGAGGTTTGGACCAGCCACACCCACAGCTCTTGGATTGCCTCCGACCACGTGGCAAGTGGCACACTTAGCGCGACCCATAAAGAGCTTCAAGCCCTCATTGACATCGCCGGTTAAAGTCTCTGGAGCATTATCATAGGCGTCATACCACTCGTCCCATTCCATGTTATCGGGTGCTTTATGACCGGCTTTCTGCTTATTGACCCAAGCGTAGAATTCCTCGTCTTTGACAACGTGGGCACGAAAGAGCATACGAGCATGCGAATCACCACAGTATTCGGCGCACTGTCCGTAATAGTAATCATAAATATCGTTTTCTAAATAGTTGTTGTAGGCACTTTGCGCGTCTACTTCAGAACCTTGAAAATCATTTTTAGCTAGCCAGGCTTCGTAGGAATCACCCGCTTGAATCCACATTGAATTTGAACGACCAGGGATGAGGTCAACCTTCCCTGCTATTTTAGGCAACCAGAAAGAGTGGATGACATCAACTGAGCGAAGCTCGATGTGAATTGGGCGACCGGCTGGCATGACCATTTCGTTGGCTGTTGAAATTCCAAGTTGAGGGTATTCAAATTCCCACCACCAACGATAGCCAATGGCTCGAATGATGAAAGGCTCATTTGCAGATTCTTCAGAGAGCGGACCATTTGTATACCAACTGCCGAGTAAACTCGCCTCATCGGAGGGGGTGTCATGAGTGTACCAAATGCCTTTAAGTGTTGGAATCGCAATGATGACCAAAAGAAAAATTGAAACGCCAATCAAGCTCAGCTCAACAAGCGGATTTCCATGACCCTGAGAGGGGATTGCATCCGTACTATCTTTCTTGTCACGAAAGCGAATCACCACATAGACATAGACCCCGCCAACTGCTAAGAAGATAAAAGCCGTCACCCAAAGTGTTAGCATAAAGAGATCGAGCTGAGTTTCAGCCACGGGTCCCTTTGCCGTAAATGTCGACATACGCGTGTTTAAATTACAACCACTTACAAGCAGAAGCGCCCATAAGCCTGCTGAAAAGACACAAAAATCTTTGAATTTATTCATTAGATGATTCACAAACTGAAACCTTTGAGATTAAACTTACCCATTCAGCAATAAAATAGCCTTTGTCTTGGATACAAGTTAAAGTTGAAAAAAATCAATAAAAGTTCGGCAAATCTAGCCTAAAACCATTGATACAAGAAAAAATAGACCAATACACCCGTCACTGAGACATAGTACCAAATAGGGAAGGTCCAACGAGCCCATTTTTTATGAGTCTCTCGTTTGCCACGGATAGCCAATGACAAAGTCATTAAAATAAGAGGAACGATGATCATCGCCAAAATAATATGAGAGATCAGCATCGCATAGTAAAAGCTCTTCCAAAAGCCCTCACCCGCAAAAGGTGTATGCACCCCTTGCACCAAATATTTGTGTAGTAAATAAAAGAAAAGAAAGATAGCCGATACGATGAAGGCTGAGACCATACAAGTGCGGTGCTGTTGCTCACGACCACTACGAATAAAGATGTAACCTAGAGTCAGCAAAATCGTAGCCAAGCCATTGAGACCCGCATTGATGGAAGGAAGTGCTTCAGTAAATGTCATACCTAAAATGCTATAAACAAATGATCCAATAAAAGTAGACTGTATAGTAAGGGCAAGTAGGCGAGTGTGGCGAGGAATAATTTTTGGGCATTTTGGGTTCGCTCAGTTTGGGATAAAAACTGATACGCCTTAGCCATCAGATAGAGATTCAGCAAAGAAGCGAATACTAGATACAGAGCCGACGCATAGCCGAAAAAAGTCGGCAACAACGAGACGACAACGAGAAACAATCCATAAAGAAAACTCTTGCGAGCGACGATTGATCCATCGTCATCCTCCTTGGAGAGCATTCGGAAACCAGCCGACGCATAATCCTTTTTATAAAGCCAAGACAGTGCGTAGAAGTGAGGCATTTGCCAAAAAAATAAAATTGCAAAGAGCAGCCACCCTAGTGTGTCAAGGGTACCCGTTGCAGACGACCAACCGATTAAAACGGGCAATGCTCCAGGAATTGCACCGACGACTGTATTGATCGGGCTAACTTTCTTCAATGGCGTGTAGACCCACAGATAACTAGCAATCGTTAAAAAAGCCAAGCCACCAGTCAGTGCATTCGTGTTGAGAAAAAGAACGAACAAACCACCTGAGCTGAGAATGATACCGAAAGCTAGAGCGTGAAGCGGTTGGATCAGTTTCTGAGGTATAGGGCGAGCTTTTGTTCGCTCCATCAGTGCATCCGCTCGAAATTCCATCCATTGATTCAGCACGGCAGCCCCCGCAGCGCACAGAGCCACCCCAAAAACCAAAGCCATAAAATAGGGAACGGTCGCCGAATAAAGCATCGCCTTAGGAGCCATCCAATAGGCAATCAAAGCCGTGAACACAGAGAGAAAACTCAACCTCGGTTTCGTCAGTTCGTAATAGTCTTTGAAAGTAGCCATATTATAAAAGTCATCCTAATACCCGAAGTAAACGTTCAGCGATTAAATAATAATCAGCAAAAAACATTAGTCGGAGGACTGTTTCTTACTTAATATAAAGGCCGTTCCCCAAATAGTCGCAAGCAGAAAGGCGCCCACTAGATGGTGCATCGTTGCAGAATAAGGATTTTTAACCGTCCAAATAGTCAAAGCTCCTAGATAGACCTGTAGCAAAAGAATTGCACTGATCATGAGTGGATAGCGAAAGAAAAAGCCATGTACTCGATGCTGTTGAAATAAGCGAACACAATAATATACGAGAAAGACAGTTAGCACCAAAGCCCCAACACGATGCGCAAAATGAATCGAGATGGCAAAATTCCAATAATCAGGAATAAGGCTATTCGCATTCGCTAGAGGGAAACGAGCAATCGCAAGACCCGCATCGGCATGACGCATCACCGCACCCACCGCAATCTGAACAAAAGTCAGCCCGTAGGCAATCCAAGCCATACGTCTAAGACAACACGCCCCCTCAAGATTAGAAAAATCGAAGCGTCCCGAAATCCAAGCCTTGGAAGACGCAATCGTGAGACTCACTAGAAGCGTCAAGACCAACATCGCCCCGCAAGCATGTACCACGGCAAAGGACTGAGCGACTAGGTTATTGTCACTTGAAGTATTCAGTTGGTCAAAGACCACACGGCCGCCCCCAAGCAGACCCTGGAAGATCACAATCGCCAAAAGTGCCACTGATAAATGACGCACCCACGCACGAGATTCTCTGAGATAGGTCCAAAGCACCAAGCCAATACTGATCAAACCAATCTGAGCCCCCAACAGGCGGTGACTGTGCTCGGCAAACTTATCTGATTCCGTTAGCCAACCCTCTGGATTGATCGAACCATTCGAAAGCGGCCAATCCAAAAACGCCATACCCGCCTTGATACTTGTCGTGAAACCACCCGCAAACAAAAGCAAGGTGATCGCCACAAGAGAAAGCAGGCAATATATAAAAAGCCCAAGTTTATAATCCGCTGTCCGTTCAATCTTCATAAAGCAACTACTATCTTATCTATCTGTTCATACTGAGAATCAAAACAAGAAAATCTGCAAGCGGTATGTTCGTATTTTAAAATTATAGCAGAGATACAATGCTTTATTGAGCTTCAGTTATGTAAGAAGCTATAAGACCATCATTGCAAAATATCGCATCATCAAAAGTAATTGAAGATTAAGGGTTATCAATAAAAGACAAAAAACTTAAATTATTTAAAATTAATGGAATAAAAAACTACTTTTTC
>CAJWEH010000027.1 GCA_913031135.1 uncultured Puniceicoccaceae bacterium
CATGCCGTATCTCCTGAATTCACAACCGCTGTTTCTTCAGCAGATAGTAAAGCAGGAGCCAATAAAATGAGTAATAGTTTTTTGATTTTTGAAATCATAGTCCGTTACTACAGTTAAACTCAAAATTCATTTCAAGTTTATTCTGTTTTGCACCCAAATACAAAAAAACGGTCTCTCCCGAAGAAGAGACCGTTTTACTATTACCCCTTACGACCTTATATGGTTCAATTAAAGTGCTTCCGCACCAGTTTCGTCAGTTCGAATACGTGTCGCACTCTCTACTGGCAAAACAAATACCTTTCCGTCGCCGATTTTACCGGTCTTAGCAACTGAGATAATTGTCTCTGTTGTTTTCTCCACTTCGGAGTCATCAACAACTATTTCAAGTAAGACTTTCGGCAAGAAATCAACTGTGTACTCGCTACCACGATAGATCTCTGTGTGACCTTTTTGACGGCCGTAGCCTTTCACTTCGGTCACTGTCATACCATCGATTCCGAGTTCGGATAGTGCTTCTTTAACTTCCTCTAGTTTAAAAGGCTTAATAATCGCTTTAATTAATTTCATAATTGTACCTTTGATTAAATATTATATGTTGTAGGCGCTTTGACCATGCTCTGAGTAATCCAGTCCCTCTTCTTCTTCCTTCTCAGAGACTCGTACACCGATTGTGAATTTCAGCACAGAGAATACGATAAGTGAGAATAGGAATGCGAAGGCTGAGTAAGCCAATGTTCCTGTTAATTGAGCACCGATTGTAGCGGCATCACTGAAGAGTGCCACTGCAAGAGTACCCCAAATACCACAGATTCCGTGTACAGAGATCGCACCGACTGGATCATCAATCTTCAGTCCATCTAGGAAAATGATGGATAACACTACGATCGCACCAGCGATTAAACCAACGATGATCGACTCACCTGGAGCAATCACGTCTGCACCGGCTGTGATACCGACAAGACCCGCAAGGAAACCATTGAGCCCCATTGATAAGTCTGGTTTTTTCAATAAGAAGTATGAGAAAAGGATCGATCCTAAAGCACCACCACTAGCTGCTAAAGCAGTTGTACAAAATACTAATGATACCAAATAGGGATCTGCATTTAATACAGAACCTCCATTAAATCCGAACCATCCTAAGAACAGTAAGAATACACCAATTGCTGCTAGTGGCATACTGTGCCCTGGAATTGGTTTTACTTTACCATCTGAATACTTGCCTAGTCTTGGACCAAGGACAATCACACACGCTAATGCGGCAAATCCACCGAATGCGTGAACAATAGAGGATCCAGCAAAGTCATAGAAACCAGCTGCAGATAACCATCCGCCACCCCATTGCCATGAACCAGCTGTTGGATAGGCAAATGCGACTAAGAGTGTAGCAAATATCATAAAGGATGATAATTTGACACGTTCAGCAACAGCACCTGATACAATAGTAGCCGCTGTTGCAGCAAACATTGCTTGGAATATAAAGTCGGTATACCATGTGTAATCCGCATACTCTGCTGTCATATTGGCAGCTGTTACGATGTCTGCTGGATTAAACCATGAACCCAGTGCAAAGATACCTGCACTGCCTTCTGCAAATCCTGGATACATCGCGTTGAATCCATAGAGTGCATATGTGATGATACCCATAGAAATGATAAAGACATTTTTAAATAGGATATTTACGGTGTTTTTAGATCTTGATAAACCAGATTCTAGTGTAGCAAAACCTAAGTGCATGGTAAAAACCAATGCAGCTGCTAAAAGTAACCACAAGTTACTTACTGTGAAAAATGAAGATCCTGAAGTCTCCATGAATGCTGCGTAGTCACTGTCAAAAGTTTCTACGCCTCCTGCTAGGATGTTATTAGTGAAGCAGAATGCAAGAAGACCTAAAGTTAAACCTTTAAACCACATGCTATTCAGCTTTATCGCTTTTAATTGAGTTAATGTATTCATAAGAATACCTCCTGTAGAGCATTTGCCGTGCCAATTTTTAAAAGTCACAAAAAAGCCTCTAATCCTAGGATCAGAGGCTTTAAAAGTGGAGCGAGCGAAGAGGTTCGAACTCTCGACATCCACCTTGGCAAGGTGGTGCTCTACCAACTGAGCTACGCTCGCTTAAAAGAAAGAAAACAATAAAAAAAGGGAAACCCTGTCAATTGGAATTTTTCAGATTTTAAATTTTTAAGCCAAACTGAATGACTACTTATAGCTCGTTTTCTTGCATGTAATACATCATATCAACCGAGAATTTCTCTCTAAATACCTTAGGCACAGGATAAAAGGAACTCTCTGTAAGCACATCTTCAATTTCATCTTTAAGCAAATATGAAATCATGGGATATAATCGCTTGGAATCATTTAAATTGTAAAGAATGTAAAAGGGCAACTGTATTGGATAGTCTCCAAAGTAAATATTTTCAGAAGTAGGACCATAAGCTATCGAATCCTTATCCTTAGAGACAAAAAGCACTTTCATGTCTGAAATTTCGGGATCGTTGGGTAGAATTCCGATGGCACTATTACTATTTGCAATGTTCCCTTTCAATAAATCAAGGCCCAAAGTTCTAACTGATGCAGCATAATCATAAGAAGATAATACGGTATGCCGGAATAGTTCGCTAGTGATACCATTTTCTTCCATGGGGACAAAGGGAGCAATACTGCTTATGGCATACCCTGAAATATCTAAATCTCTCCAATTGTTGAGTGATTGCCCTTCCTGAGAGCCAAAAATAGCACTGAGCTGATCCAGCCTTATTTGACGAATCGGATTATCTTTATTCACAACAACGACTGCCGTTTTGTAAGCTAAAGGGATCAAATTATATTTTGTATCGTCCAATTTCGGTAATTCAACATCGTCGGGCAATGCTATAACACACAAATCGAACTGCCCTTCCAAAAATTCTTCTAAGATCGGCAAACTTCCCATCCGAGTCGTCTCGATGTTCAAATCATTGGACTTAGGAAACGATTGTAGAGTGCTGTTAAATGCTTCGGGAAATAAATCCGAATAAGCAATACGGATTTCATCCGCATAGCTAATGATCGAGTTTAGTGAAATTAGTATTAAAACACAGATCTGTTTCGAAGTTTTAAAGAATTTCCAATGCATATCGATTTTTATGTTTTAAAAACATAGGTATTCAAGGTTTTATTAAGAAAAATTTGGATCTAATTCGGGCCACTTAACTAATTTACGATGCAGAGTTCTCCGACTTATTCCCATTAATTTTGCCGCTTTTGTTCGATTCCCGCCACTTTTTAATAAAGCGTGCCTTAATAATTGCTTTTCATTGTGATCTAAACTTAAAGACGGCACATCTTGAACCGAAGGCATTTCACTGTTTTGACGCTCTGATTCAGGAATACCCGCTCTCATGTATTTGCCCTCTAAGTCACTAGGCAAAAGCTCTTGTCCTTGTTTAAGGATCACGCTATTTTCGCAAAAATTTCTCAGCTCTCGAATATTCCCTGGCCAAGAGTACGCGGACAAGACTTCCATTGTCGCTTTATTAACTTTTAACAACCCTAAATTATTTTCTTCAGAGAACATTTTAATATAATGCTGAATTAAAAGTGGAACATCTTCCTTCCTTTCACTTAAGGCTGGTAATTGTATACGAATGACATTCAAACGATACAATAAATCCTCACGAAATTCACCCCTTTGAACCATTGCTTCAAGATTGCGATTCGTGGCACAGACTAATCGAATATCCACTTGAATCGACTTAGAGCTACCCAGCCGTTCAAAGGTTCGAGTTTCTAAAAATCGCAATAGTTTGACCTGAGTCGATGCATCGATTTCACCGATTTCATCGAGAAACAAGGTTCCTCCATCGGATGATTCAAATCGCCCTATCCTTCGCTCACTAGCTCCCGTGAAAGCTCCCTTCTCATGTCCAAAGAGCTCACTTTCAAGTAAATTTGAAGCCAAGGAGGCACAGTGGACAGCGACAAATGGTTTGCGAGCACGATCACTGTTTTGATGGATTGATTGGGCGATTAACTCTTTACCGGTTCCCGTTTGCCCCTCAAGTAAGACCGTTGCTTTCGTCGGTGCTACCAACTGAACACGATCTAAGACCGCTAGCATAGCTGAAGAGTTTCCAATTATTTGATTGAATTGAAATCGTTTGTCTAATCGCTTATGCAATACCGCATTTTCTTTCTCTATGCTTCGAGATTGAATCGCCCGCTTAACGGTTAATTCCAACTTCCCAACATTTATAGGTTTTGTTTGAAAATCAAAGGCGCCTCGCCTCATCGCCTCAACGGCGGTATCCACATCACCATAAGCGGTCATCATGATACAAATTGGTTTATTGGGCAAAGCCATAGCTTGATCAATCACGCTCATTCCAGAAGTACCTGCCATCTTTAAATCGGTTAATATGACATCAAAGGTTTCGACCTCCATTAATCGAGTCGCCTCATCCGCACTTGAAGCTGTATAAACATCATAGTCATCCTCAAATGACAATCGAAGCCCTTCCCTTGTATTCTTCTCATCATCGACTATTAAGAGTGTTGCTAACATAGTGACATTAAGACACACTTTGCCTGAAAATCAATAATAATCCGTTCATATAAATTGTGCTTGAAAAAATATCACACCTGAAAAACTTATTAGATAACGATAACTTCGTTAAAAGAAGTTTGAAAAAGCAAACCATAGAAACCATTCAATCACAAAATGACTAATTCAAAATCTGAAAAGTACGAATTCCAAGCAGAGGTAAAGCAAGTATTAGATATTGTTGTTCATTCCCTTTATACAGATAAGGAGATTTTTATTCGCGAACTGATATCCAATGCTTCGGATGCTACCGAAAAATTGAGGCATACTCAGCTAACTGAAAAATCCATACTACAAGAGGATTTAGCGTTGAGCATCAAAGTGCATTCTGATTCTGAAAAAAATGTGATCAGCATTCAAGATCACGGAATCGGAATGACCCGAGAGGAACTTGTCGAAAACTTAGGGACGATTGCACACTCTGGATCCAAAGCCTTTCTAAAGGCAATTCAAGAGTCTGGTGAGAAAAATGAAAACCTCATTGGTCAGTTTGGTGTAGGATTTTATTCCGTATTTATGGTTGCCGATTCAGTGGATGTTTACACCCGTTCTTGGAAAACTGAAGGTGAAGCGCTCTGTTGGTCAAGCGATGGTTCAGGCTCTTATGAAATCAAGGAAGTCGAAGAAGCACTGGATCGAGGAACTAAAATTGTCATTCACCTAAAAGATTCCTACAAGGAGTTTACGGAAAAAACTAGACTGGAAACGGTGATCAACAATTACTCCGCATTCATTCAATTCCCGATTCAAGTCAATGATGAGGAATTGAAAACAATGGGGGCTTTATGGCTTAAAAACAAAAAAGATATCAGCGACGAGGAGTATAAGGAATTTTATAAATTTCAATCTAAGGCTTTTGATGATCCACAATTTTGGCTTCATTTCAATGCGGATGCTCCACTTGAGATCAATGCACTGCTCTTCACCCCAACAGAAAACATGGAAGGGTTTGGTTTCGGTCGGATGGAGCCAGGCGTGAGCTTATACTGCAAGAAAGTCTTAATTGATGAAGAGCCTAAAAATTTAATACCAGAGTGGTTGCGCTTTTTAAGAGGTGTCGTCGATAGCTCTGACTTACCCTTAAATATCTCAAGAGAATCGATGCAGGACAGCACCTTGGTTCAGAAACTAAACAAGGTTTTAACAAAACGCTATTTAAAACAATTAGAAGAAAAAGCCAATAAGGAGCCCGAAGCTTATGATGCGTTTTGGAAGCGCTTCGGCATCTTTCTAAAAGAAGGCGTGACCTCTGATTTTACGCACCGCGAACAATTACTCAATTTGCTACGATTTGAATCCACCTATACTAAGGAAGGCGAAACGACGAGTTTGAGCGATTATCTATCTAGAGCTCATGACAATCAAAAAGAGATCTATTTCCTTTTTGGAGCAAATCGAAACGCAATTGAAAAATCCCCCTACCTAGAAGCATTCAGCACCAGAAAAATTGAAGTGCTACTAACTTATGAGCCTATCGATGAATTTGTCATTAATCATGCAAGAAGCTTCAAAGAGAATAATTTCGTCTCGGCTGACTCTGCTGAGATTGATTTAGAAAGCATTTCAAAAGCAGATGAACCGGAAGGCGAGGCATTAGATCCCGAAAGTGAAAAGGCACTTTGTGAGTATTTAAAAGAAACCCTGAGCGATATAAAAGAGGTCAGCACCAGCACTCGACTAATCAATAGCCCAGCTATGATTGTGAATAGTGATAAAATGATGACTGCTCAGATGAAAAAAATGATGAAAGCTATGCAGAAGACCGATGGTTTGGCGGATGAAGCCTCGAGTATACAACTAGAAGTGAATTCAAAACACCCATTAATCAAAAATTTAGCCAACTTGTATAAAAGTGATTCCGAACTGAGTGAATTGATTGCTCGTCAGATCTTAGACACAGCCAAAATATCAGCTGGTTTAATTGAAGATCCAAGCAGTCTCGTTGAGCGCAATTACAAAATAATGGAAAAGTTGAGCACAAAAGCTTCAAATTAAGAACAAAATAGATTATATTGATAAGATGCCTAATAGTTATCTAGCAAAAAACACATACCAGTATTTTAATAGAGAACTGAGTTGGCTGTCATTTAATCGACGAGTACTTGAGCAAGCTCAATCCGAGGATTATCCATTGCTTGAACGCATGAAATTCCTCGCATTTGTCAGTTCAAACTTAGATGAATTTTTTGAAATTCGGGTAGCTGGGGTCATCCAACAGATCAAGTCTGGAATGATTGAACGGGGACCTGATGGCTTAGACTCAAGACAGTTATTAGCTAAAATCAATTCCTATGTAAAACGCATTCTAAACGACCACAACGAATGTTGGAAAAATACATTAATACCCAAATTAGACGCCGCGGGAATTTTATTCTTAAACTATAAAGAACTCAATGCTCGGGAGAAAGAATGGGTTGCTCGTTATTTCAAAGAACATGTCTTCCCTGTCCTCACTCCCCTCGCAATCGATCCCGCACACCCATTTCCCAAATTAACGAATAAGGCATTATACATCATTGCCTCATTGAAACAAAAAAATAAGAAAAAGCAGGAACCAAAAATGGCAATCATTCCAGTTCCTAGAATTTTACCTAGAGTCGTAAAAATAGAAGTTGTGCGAAGGGATAAAGCTGAAGTCTATATTTTTCTGAATGATATCATTGAGCATTTTATCAATACACTTTTCCCAGGGTATACAGTTAAATCCGCAGTACCCTTTAGAATAACAAGAAACAGTGACCTTTATTTTGATGAGGAGGAAGTCAGTAATCTAATCAGTAGTATAGAAGCAGAACTTGTAAAGCGAGAACAAGGAGCTGCTGTTCGTTTAGAAATTAGCAAAGGCTTTGATACTAAGCTCATGTCAGAATTTTTAAATGCCTTAGATCTGACTAAAAATTCTGTTTATGAGACCGATGGTCCCATAAATCCGCTTCGGCTTATGGGCGTCTATGATTTGATCGAAAGACCTGATTTAAAATTTAAGGCACACACACCTAAAATTCCATCTGGCTATGAATTCCCTGAATTAATCTTTGAGAATATTGCAAAAAAAGACCTCTTGCTCCACCAACCTTATGACAGCTTTATTCCTTTCATAGACTTTGTTAAACAAGCTTCAGAAGACCCTAACGTATTCGCAATCAAACAAACACTGTACCGAACTTCTGGTGATTCTCCTGTGATCGAAGCCTTAAAAGAAGCCTCTAGAAATGGAAAACAGGTAACTGTAATCGTCGAAATCAAGGCACGCTTTGATGAAGCTAATAATATAAACTGGGCGAAACAATTAGAAGATGTTGGCGTCCATGTAGTGTATGGGATTGTTGGCCTAAAAACCCACTGTAAAACCTGCATGGTTGTACGAAGAGAGGGCAAAAAATTAAAGCGATATGTCCATTTAGGAACGGGAAATTACAACCCGAAAACTGCAAAACTATACACCGACCTAAGTCTTTTTACCGCAAATCCGAGCATAACTGAAGAAGTAGCGGCCCTCTTTAACACACTCACAGGATACGCCCATACCCCGAACTTCAAAAAACTACTTATTGCTCCTTTTAATCTACATGACCAAATTCAAAAATTTATTTTAAGAGAGACCCGTAATGCTAAATCCGGACTTCCGGCACGAATTATCCTTCAAGTAAATAGCTTAGTTGATAAAGCAACAATTGACAACCTATATAAAGCCTCTCAAGCAGGAGTGAAAATAGACTTAATCGTGCGTGGAATCTGTAATCTAGTCCCTAATGTCAAAGGTGTTAGTGAAACAATCCGTGTTCGTAGTATTTTAGGCCGATTTCTTGAGCACTCTAGAATTTATTATTTTGAAAATAGTAGCCAAAGCGACTACTTGCTCTATGCAGGAAGTGCCGATGCAATGCCAAGAAATTTCTTCAAAAGGATTGAATGTGTGTTTCCAATAGAAGACTTGGACAATCGTAAAAGAATACTAGCTATCTTAAACACATACCTAAAAGATAATGCCAACGTGAGCACGCTAAGATCAAATGGAATTTACTATAAAACTGATAACAGTAAAAAACAGGCAATCCGATTCTCAGCACAAGAGCACTTCATTGAAGCATCCAAGCTAGAAACACCATTGAAATTTAAATCTCGCAAATGATGGCAGAACTATAGATGGTCTCAACAAACAATTAAAAATGAACCATGAGACCTATTTAGGGGCCCTCTTATGCATATAAAAGAATCGCTATTACGACTGCTTAAATCGAAGGATTACAAGCCACTAAAAAAAGAAGAACTCTGCAATGTGCTTCGATTAGAGGACAGTCAAAGAGAAGCCCTTTACCATTGTATACAGTCACTCGAAGACGAACGACAAATTGAATATTTAAAAAAAAATCGAATTAAACTCACTGAGAAAAAAGATTACCTAAAAGGCCGAATAAAGTTTAAACAGAATGGTTCTGCCCTTTTTTTTCCAGAAGACTCAATCGATGACGCGGTCTATACGGTTGAGAAAAATGATACGAATGTAGCATTACAAGGAGACACTGTACTTGGACGCATCATTCGAAAATTACAGAGCGGACGATTCACGCATAAACGACCCAAAAAACAAAGAAATCGATTGGGCAATGGAACTCCATCACTAAGAATTTTAAAAGTTATCGAACGATCAAGAAGTACACACATAGGCACCTTTCGAAAAAATGCACATAACGAGGCAATTATTACAGCAGATGATCCCTATGTAATCCCCGACTTTTTTGTTCCAGATAAAAGCTTAGCACAATCCAAACTGACACCCAAAGAAGGTGATAAGGTTGTCTTTGAATTAACCCATTGGTCTCAACGCGTGCTCATCCCAGAAGCAAAAATTATAGAAATACTAGGTCGCACTCATGAGCCAATGGCAGAATTTAAAGCGATCCTTCACAAATATCATTTGAACCCAAGTTTTCCAGAAGGAGTTCAAGGCGAAGCTGAAAGTCTACCTAAAAAAGTTCAAAATAAAGACTTAAAAAATCGAATGGATTTCAGAGATACTTATACCTTTACGATAGATCCAGACGATGCAAAAGACTTTGATGACGCCCTATCCGTCAAACACTTAAACGACGAAATCGTAGAAATTGGTATTCATATTGCCGATGTTTCAGCCTATGTAAAACCTAAGAGTCATTTGGACATTGAGGCACAAGAGCGAGGCAATAGTACCTACCTTGTCGGAACGGTCATCCCAATGCTGCCTCATTCCCTATCGAATGGATTATGTTCACTGGTTGAAGCTGAAGATCGGCTCACAAAATCAGCAATCATTCAATTCAACTCGACAGGCGAAGTACAGAAAGTTCGCTTCGCCAACACCGTCATACGAAGCAACAAGCGCCTCACCTATCGGCAAGCACTAGCTTTTATGAAGGAGGACGACTTGACTGTGATTAAACAAACACCGCTTCCACCAAAACACCAAACAGGGTCTATCGGTCGAGCATTAGACACTTTAGACAATGAAGAGCTCAGCACTTTAAAACAACACATCCATACCCTTTGGAGCATTGCCTCTAAGCTTAGAGCAAAACGCTTTAAAAAAGGCTCCTTGGACTTAGATATGGATGAGCTTAAAATCTATGTCGACAAACAGGGAACCGCAGATCGCTTAGAAAAACAAATCAATGACGAAAGCCATCAACTCATTGAAGAATTCATGCTAATTGCCAATGAGCAAATTGCCCGGCTATTTAAACGTGACCGAATGGCAGGCATCTACCGAGTCCATGATAAACCCGAGGAAGATAAATTGAATGAATTAAAACAAACCATGCTGAGTTATGGACTTCCTTGTGGTAATTTGAATAAACCCTCGGAAATGTCTCGGTTGCTCAGTCGGCTTAAAGAGCACCCACAAGCCTATTCATTAAAGTTGCATGTTTTAAAAAGCCTAAAACAAGCCCAGTATCGATCAACACCCGATGGGCATTACGGATTAGCAAAACCAGATTATACCCACTTCACCTCTCCTATTCGCCGTTATTCAGACCTTATTGTACATCGTATTTTAGATCATTACCTGTGCAAAAGTCAGTCTGAGTCAGCTATTGAAAAGCCGGACATCACTTACAACCAGTCTACACTAGAGTCGATTGCTCAACATTTATCGATCACAGAACGAAACAGCGTAGATGCTGAACGAGAGTCTGTTAAAGTTAAGCTCTTAGAATACTTCGAGAAAGAATTAAAGATAGACCCGCCCAATTTATTTGATGCGATCATCACAGACGTCAAAAAACATGGCTTATTCATTGAACTAATTGAATCACAAGCCTTTGGAATGGTGCATACCTCAAATTTAGGAAATGACCACTATTACTTAAGTTCGAATGAACAGGACTTAATTGGCAAAAGATCAAGGGAAGTCTTTTCTATTGGTCAAAAGATTAAAGTATTCGTGATCAAAGTCAATCGCTTCAAACGGCAGATTGATTTTAAGCTTTATCAATCAGATAAAAATAAACCGTCTCCAACTCGTGCCATTAAAAAAGCTAGCGGAACCATCTCTGCTAGAGATTTAAACAAATTGAGAAAATCTCGAAGGGCTGCGAGAAAACGATAAAATAAAAGAGGCTGCCGAAACCGGTAACCTCTCTTTAAGGATTGTATTCGAAAAACTACTGACACGCTTCGCACTCGCCGCCATTCAACATGGCATCCAAGGAACAAGCCTGCTTTTCTGCTTCGGTATACTCTTTTTTCGGTACGTCCCCTGAAACACGCCCTCGCATTTCTTTCTTAACGTTCACCGTTGCTTTCTCGATATTAGAAGCCCCTAAGGTTCTCAAATAATAGGTTGTCTTTAAGCCTTTATGCCAAGCATCACGATACATGTGTGAGAGCACTTTAATGTCTGGCTCTGGCAAGAATAAGTTGACCGATTGAGCCTGATCAATCCATTTCTGCCTGCGCGCTGCTGCATCAATGAAATATTGGTAATCTATCGTAAAGGCTGTTTTATATTTTTCACGAATGTGCTCAGGAATGCCTTCAATCGCATCTAATTCTCCATCGAAATACTTTAATTGATCGACCATCGTTTCATCCCAAAGCCCTTCAGCTTTCAGATCTCTGACAAGGCTTCCGTTTAAGACAATGAAGTCGCCAGAAAGATTACTTTTAACAAATAGGTTTTTGTAAGTCGGCTCAATACAAGGGGAAGTGCCCATAATATTTGAAATGGTAGCGGTTGGCGCAATGGCTAGGACATTTGAGTTACGCATGCCTTGCTTTGCCACTTTCTCCCTCAGTGGTGTCCAATCCATCTTACCTGCCCTTGGAACATTCACTTCTACACCGCGCTCTTGCTCGAGTAAATCAATAGAATCTTGAGGGAAAATACCACGATCCCATTTAGAGCCTTTATAAGAACTATAAGTGCCAAGCTCAGATGCTAAATCCGAAGACGCCTCATAGGCATAATAGGCGATTGCTTCCATAAACTCGTCATTAAACTCAACAGCTGCTTGAGAGGCAAAAGCAATGTTTTTAGCGAACAGTGCATTTTGTAAGCCCATCACACCTAAACCAACAGGACGATGGCGAGTGTTGGATGTTCTTGCTGACTCAGTCGGATAGAAATTAATATCAATCACATTATCTAGAGCTCGTAGTGCAATCTGTACTGTTTCCCGTAATTTAGAATGATCTAAATTCCCGTCTTTATCTAAATGTGAGTCCAAAACAATTGAACCTAAGTTACAGACTGCCGTTTCATCAGCACTCGTATTCAGAGTAATTTCCGTGCAAAGATTGGAACTGTGCACCACCCCTGCATGGTCTTGCGGACTTCTAATGTTACAAGGATCTTTGAACGTGATCCAAGGATGCCCGGTTTCAAAAATCATTCTAAGCATGGACTTCCAAAGATCAATCGCTGGCATTTTTTCACCAAAGATTGCTCCCTTTTCTGCTTGTGCTTCATACTGAATATAACGCTCTTCAAAGGCTTTACCGTATAAATCATGCAAATCGGGCACTTCATTTGATCGGAATAAGGTCCATTGCTCACGAGCTTCCATGCGTTTCATAAATAAGTCAGGAATCCAATTCGCCGTATTCATATCATGCGTACGCCTGCGATCATCCCCCGTATTTTTTCTCAATTCTAAGAAATCAAGCAAATCATTGTGCCAGGTTTCAAGATAGGCACAGCCAGATCCTCGACGCTTACCTCCTTGGTTAACTGCCACTAATTGATCATTGTGCAATTTGAGGAAAGGAATAACGCCCTGACTTTCTCCATTAGTACCCTTAATGAAACCACCGGTACCGCGAACAGCTGTCCAAGAACCACCAAGCCCTCCAGCCCATTTTGACAAGAATGCATTATCCGCAATACCCCGATGCATAATCGACTCTATCGTGTCGTCAACCTTGTATAAATAACAAGATGATAATTGAGAATGTAGGGTACCAGAATTAAAGAGTGTTGGCGTTGATGAACAAAAACGACGACTCTTATATAGATTATATAGGCTTATCGCACGCTGCTCTTTATCTTGTTTTTCACAAATAAATAACCCTAAAGAAACACGCATCCAGAAAAACTGAGGGACTTCTAATCGGCGTTTTACCTTAGATACTTTATCGACAATCAAATAGCGATCGTAAAGCGTTTGAACGCCCAAATATTCGAAATTCAAATCAGCTGAAGGATCAAGCGCATCACAAACAGTCGCTAAATCATACTCTAATAACTTAGGGTTTAATCGATCGATCTCAATAGCACGCTTCAAATACTTCTTAAAACCAAGTCGATGTGCCTCTTTTAGCGCGTTAACTCCATCTTTTACAATATCCCACTCAAGGACTTCTTCGTAAATATAACTCAACAAAATACGACCAGCAAACAAGGCAAAATCGGCATCTTTTTCAATTAAGGATTTCGCATTTAAGATGATCGTCTTCTTCAAGTCTTCTCGCTTCATTTCTGGATACAGCGAACGACGTAGCTCAGATTCGATCTGATCTTTTGTTAACGATAAGTCTAATCCAATGATCGCAAAATCGATCCTTGATTTCAAATCGACCCCATCCCAGAAATGATTGTTTCCATCTTCATCGGTAACGACGATCATCGCCTCTTGTTGATCATTTTCAGGAGCTGAAAGCTCGGTCGTCTCTCTCAACTGAGACCTATGGGCACGATATAAAATATAAGCTTCAGCTACCTTGAAGTAACCTTGACGCATCATTTCTTCTTGAACTGCATCCTGTACATCCTCGATGTTAAAAAAGGCCTGACCTGACTTATTCAATCGATCCGTAACAGAACGGGCAATAATGACTGCAGGTTCTGAATCTAAGTGAAGCGAAAGAAAGGCTTTCCGTACAGCGATCTCGATCTTTGACTCATTCCAAGGAACAACTTGATTATTCCTGCGGATCAAGCGAATCGTAATCGGCTGCTCCTCTTCTGAGTCTCTCTTCGTTCCATCTCGACCAAATACCAGGCTCTTAGCAACGTCATAAGCCTCATTATCAATCAATGCTTTCTCAATCAACAGATGCAAATCATGCTTTGATAACTTCAGTTCACGCCCCTCTTCTATTTGCTCACTCAGCACTTTACCAACGCTATCAGCTACTCGAGCAACAAAATTCTGATTGCCCTCAGTGAAAATCTCTTCGACCTGTCTAGATAAAAGAAGGTCGGTTAATGCTGATCCTATTGTGTCAGCAATCTCCGCAAGGTCAAAGGCCTGTTCGCCTTTCTCTGTTTGAATTAAAATTTCTGAACTTTTAAAGCGATCGTCTCCGATCACACCTCGCCAATCAAATCGAGGTTTTTTTTCTAAGGGTATTTCTATGAAACGTTTCAGTTCCTGGTCTTCATCAAAAGAATATTTTTTAAACATTTTGTTTTCCGTAATTAGTATGTGTAAAGTTAAAGTAAGTAGATAATGGTTTTAAAAGGGCAAGAAGTGCACCTTTCAGTGCACTTCCGAAATGAATTATAATTCGTCGTCGTCGACATTGCCGAGAGCACTTGCTTTCTGATATTCAGTCACTCGGCCTTCAAAGAAGTTCTGCTCTTTCTTGATATCCATCATTTCAGCTAACCATGGGAATGGATTGCCTATACCAGGATTCAGTGGATCGAGCCCTACGCCCTCAAGGCGTCGGTCTGCAATGTAGTCGATATACTGACAGAATTCATCGGCACTCAAACCGACGGAATTAACAGGCAAGCAATCACGAATAAACTCTTTCTCCAACATAACAGCCTCAGCCATCAAATCTCTTAGGTCTTGGCGGAAGGCTTCTGTCCAAACATCTTCATTTTCTTCAACCAAGTCCATAAACAGATTTCGGAATAATTCGATATGATTAGACTCGTCCCTTAATGTGTAACGGAACATTTGGCCAATCCCCGGAAACTTGTTTTGACGGTATAGTGAAAGAACCATCCCAAACAAACCATAAAATTGAGTCCCTTCCATACATTGCCCAAATAAAAAGATATTCTTTGCAAATGCCTGTTTCTCTTCTGTCTTGGTCAGATCCATGTCTCTGCGGAGATTCTTGGAATTACTGACAACAAAATCCGTTTTTCGGTCAATCGTCGGAATATCTTCAAACATCGCCTCACACTCGTGCGGGTTAATGCCTAAAGAGCTAATCATATAAACAAGCGAATCGGCATGGATGTTCTCCTCATGAGCGTGGCGACCTAATACCAGTTTTAATTCAGGAGCCGTGACCAACTCACGAGTCACGTGCATGACATTGTCACCGACGATACCCTCAGCCGCAGAAAAATAACCGATTGCCATTTTAATGATCCAACGCTCCACATCTGATAAGTCACTACCACGCCACAACTCGATATCCTTTTGCATTGGAATATCCTCTGGCTCCCAATGGTTGTTTTTCATATTCTTGTATAATTCGTAAGCCCACTGATACTTCAGAGGTAGAATATTGAAAAACATAGTATCACGACCGTTGATAATACGCTTGGCGGCAAATGCTTCTTCTGCCTTGGCTTGATCTAAAACAAAATTTTTAGATCCAATGGTATAAACTTTTTCCATAAAATTTAGTTATTTATTAATTGGTTAAAATTGAAATGAATGGTATGATTTTTAAACATTTAGTCCAGCATGCGCTGTTGAATGAATGGCGAACTTCATAAAAATACTTTTTCAGCAACTGTCAAACGAACAACACAATATATTGTATTTTTTTAGAAAAAATCCCAACATCTTGTGTATTTAAACAAGTTATACACAATT
>CAJWEH010000028.1 GCA_913031135.1 uncultured Puniceicoccaceae bacterium
AAATCTATTTCCAAACCAAGTAAACCTATTTTCAGTAGGATACAAGCCAGACATTAAACTGGCACGAGACGCCCCACAAACTGGTACCTGTACATAAGCATTTTCATACAAAGTCCCCATTGATGCTAAACGATCAATGTTTGGACTAACGCTTCGCTCTGCACCATAACAATATAATTCCGGTCTCAAATCGTCAACAGCAATAAAAAGGATATTGGGTGCTTTTTTATTATCAGCAGACAAAAAATTTAAGATCAAAAGTGAAGATACAAAGAAAAAAAGAGTGAATATTTTCATAGGGCAGTTGGAAATGATAGAAGAAATATAGAATAGTTAGTAAATGTTCAGCCCTAAAGTATAGCATTTTACAAGTATTAATAAAGGGGCACTAATGATGCCAAAATATATAAAAATGAAACTACTAACCTTTTAACTTTTAAAATAAAAACTTATAAAGCATAACTCTTCCTATAAAAATTATGCAGATTTCCAAACAAAATTACGGTACCTTAAAAGATGGGCGTGAAGTTAACATTTTCAATTTAGTCAACAAACACCAACTTAAAGCTCAAATCACTAACTACGGGGGCATCATAGTTAATTTAAAAGCCCCAAATAAAGAAGGAGATTTTACAGATATTGTTTTAGGAAAAGCCTCATTAGCCGAATACGAAAAAGGCCACCCTTGCTTTGGTGCATTAACGGGTCGCGTCGCCGGACGAATTGGAAATGCTCAATTTGAAATTGACGGCCAACCCTATCAGCTCGAGGCCAACAATGGTCCGAACTGCCTACACGGAGGACTGGATGGGTGGCACTTACAAGTTTGGGACGCTAATATCATTTATGAAAACGGAATAGAGAAACTCCATTTAAGCTACACGGATCCAGATGGACATAATAACTTCCCTGGGACTGTCTCCGCAGAAGTTACTTATGCCTTACTAGAAAATAACGCATTAGAAATTACCTATCGTGCGCATACCGATAAAGCCACCCCCTTCAATCCCACCAATCACTGCTATTTTAATTTAGCAGGTGAATCAACGGGTGCCAGTACCTTACTGGACCACATTGTGCAAATCGATGCGACTGCCACTGCAAAAACTACTGAAGAGATGACTCTAATCGGAGAAAAATCTGAACTGATTAAAGGATTCAATGACCTGAGAAATCCAATACGTATCGGCGATTTAAGTGAATTAAATAACAGAAATGTCGACAGTCACTATTTTCTAAAAGGAGGACGAACTCAACTTCCAAGACATGTAGCCACTGTAAGTCATCCTCAATCAAAGAGGATTTTTAAACTTTGGACTACAGAACCTGGCGTACAATTCTATACCGCTATCAACCTTTCCACAGAAGGACTAGATCTTGGGAAAAATCATAAAGCCTACGAAACCATGGGAGCCTTTTGCTTAGAAACTCAAGACTATCCAGATAGTATTCACTACCCATCTATGGGCTCTGCCATTCTTCGGCCCGAATCCAATTTTTACTCTCGAACCCTCTTTCAAATAGAGACTTTAGAAGGTTAACTCCCAAGGCTCGATTCAAAAAATGGCTAAGAAAGACTCAAAGAAAATCGCCATCATTGGAGGCGGAGCCGCTGGATTCTTTTCTGCACTGACCCTTTCTGAGTTAGACCCAAATGCCGAAATACATCTTTTTGAAAAACGCAATCAATGGCTTTCAAAAGTGAAAATTTCTGGAGGTGGTCGCTGCAATGTAACACACCAGTGCTTTGACCCAAAAATTCTTTCCGAAAAATATCCAAGAGGCTCTAAAGAACTTCGTGCCGCTTTTCATTCATGGCAACCTCAGGATACCATCGATTGGTTTGCGCAAAGAAAGATCCAATTAAAAGCCGAAGCTGATGGTCGAATGTTTCCCACGACAGATGACTCACAAACCATTATTGATTGCTTTTTAAAGGAAGCAAAAAAATCTAAAATTAAACTAAAGAAAAGTCATAGCATTGAGTCCTTAACTTTAAATTCCGATGGTAGCTTCCTCCTAAAAATCAACAATGAAAAGGATACATCTTACCACGCTGTGTGCCTAGCTTTAGGGTCGCTTAAATCAAGTCCACTAGAACATTCTATTCGAAAATTTGGTCACACAATTGAATCACTTGCACCCTCTTTATTTGCCTTCAACGTGAATGACACTCGAACCCATAATCTCTCAGGGCTGTCTGTGCCAAATGCTCAAGTTTGGGTCGACTCATTGAAACAATCACAAACGGGCCCTCTACTCATTACCCATCGAGGCATGAGCGGACCCGCAATCTTGAAACTTTCAGCTTGGGAAGCTAGGAATCTTCAGGGGGAAAAATACCATTTTGATTTTTCAATCAATTGGCTGGCGCACATTTCTAAAAATTTAATTGAAGACACATTCGTAAAGCAACGCACAGAAAATGGTAAACGAACTTTAAAAAATACACTCCTCTTCGATCTACCTCGAAGATTGTGGGAATCTCTTTTAGAATATGCAAAAATTTCACCAGACACTACTTGGTCTCAACTTTCTAAAAAAAGTTCAGACACATTAATAAAAGAACTCACACAAGGAGTCTATCAAGCACAAGGTAAGACAACGAACAAAGATGAATTTGTGACCTGCGGAGGAATTAAACGTCGAGAAATTAACTTTAAAAGAATGGAAAGTAAATTTGTGCCCAATTTACATTTTGCGGGGGAATGTATTGACCTAGACGGAATAACAGGAGGTTTTAACTTTCAAGCAGCATGGACAACTGGACGGATTGCCGGCATGGCGATGGCAGAATAAATTTCATTCATCACTTTTAACTATCTAGCACAATAGGCACAAAATACTCCCACTGATTGAGTTTTTTCAATAAGCCTTTTCTTTTACCCTATGGCATATTCCGAATCCAATGAAAAAAATCACCAACATTTTTTTGCGAACACCACTGATTGCGGTATCCAAGCGTCATTTTCAAATGCGCAAGGTAGGAAAAACTATCTGATTCCTACAGCTCAGCAATTTAGCGAAGAAGCACCAATGGCCGTTGAATCATTTTCAATGCCACCCGACCAATACCATGCTTTGATGGAACGGATAAATAAGCTTTATGATTAAAAGTCAGACTTAGGACTTAAGACTTTGAATAGAAATCATCAATCTTCTGAGACACATCACGATAGCCAATATCGATACCGTACAGAGCCTTGTATTCCGACATTGCTTTTTCTGAATCGCCTTGGGATTCGTAGCAACGACCCAAGTCGTAAATAACTTCTTTTTTCAACTCAGTCACACCAGAAATTTCTGATTTTGCTAAGGTGAGTTGCTCTGCAGCAAGATCGTAAAACTTCTTCTCCATGTAAGATTGTCCAAGCAAAACTAATGCCTTAACACGAACTTTAGGTGCTCTCAAGGCTAACTGAAGCTCTTTAATCGCCCCATCGACATTGCCCTGTTGTTTATACAATTCACCCAAATCATAACGGTAACTAAACTCGTTAGGATAGCGCTGAACTAAGCTTTCTGCTTGTGTTAAACGGAAATCGTACTCTTCTTTTTGAAGCTTTTCCAATTCTGTCTTTAGAGTCGCATCTTCTGGATTCTCCTCAAGATTTGCTTCAATTACCTCTATTTGTTTGGACATTTTCTCACGAGTCAATGTCACCATCAAAGCTTCAAGGTTCACATCAGCTTTACCTGAATCGAGCTCACGAGCTTTTGATAACCAATCTAAGGCATTATCAAACTCTTCAAGCTTGCGATAGTAATTCACGAGGTCTTTCAATACATTAATATTTTCTGGTTCAGCTTCAGTTTTCTTCAAGGCTTCTTCAATTAGTGAACGAAGACCTTCTTCACCTGTTTGAGCACGGCTAGATTGCTCAAGTCTTTGTGCTTCATCTTCATCTTTAAGTTTCTCTCTAAAGCTTTTCTCTTCTTCCCATTTACCCTTATCAACAGTTTGCTGAACGGATGCCTTTTTGATAAGATCTTGAGCCTCATCATCTGCAGGATTACTTTGAAGAACAATATCTCCAACCGCTATAGCTTGTTCCGCTTTCTTTGCCGCAATGTATTCTCGAATCAATTGTTTGCCATTTGACGCATTTGTTTGATCTAAATTGAATAAATATTCGTAGCCTAATAGTGCAGTCTCAACTAGACCTAGTTGTTTAGCTGCAAGCGCTAATGTTTTATGTGCAGTAATATTTGAAAAATCCGCATCTATTTGTTCTTCAGCACTCTGTAATGATTGCTCGGGATTCTTTTGAATCGCAGACTCATTCACACGACCAAAAGAAAGTTTAGCAAACAATCCAGATAGACCGCCGCTCTTCTTTGTTACGGACATTTTACTCTGTGCCTTTCTCAACATCTGTCTGGCTTCCACACAATAAGGGTTGGCCTGAACAATATTAGATAAAATACTTGCTGCATAAAACGGCTCTACTTTTATCAAATCACTGGCTTTAGAAACATACTTTTGTACGCGAGAATCAAGATCTTTGACTGGGATTTCTTTCATAAAATGACTAAGATAAGATAATAATAAACGACTTATCCTAGAGAACCTTAAGCCCATTGCAAGCCTCAGTTACAATAATTTGCATAACATTTTTTACCACTTCTTCCGTTTTGGCTTCCACTAAAATCCGTAATTTTGACTCAGTACCTGAGTACCTAAGCAAAATACGCCCTTCGCCTGAAAGCAGTGCTTCGGCTTCGTTCAATGCAGATTGTAATCCAGTCAGTTGATCTAATGGAATTTTTTCAACGACTTGTAAATTTTTTGTCTCCTGTGGATACATATGAATTCCACGACTCAACTCAGACAGTGGTTTGTTTGTTGATTGAAGCATCCTTAGCAGCTGTAAAGCCGCAAGCAAACCATCACCGGTCGGGCACACATCACTGAATAAAATATGGCCTGAAGATTCACCCCCTAAATTAGATCCAATAGCACGCATTTTTTCAGCTACATTTCGGTCACCGACATCCACTCGCTCTACAGTACCACCCGCTTCTTTTACCGAGCAATCCAAACCTAAATTACTTTGCACTGTGACCACTAAAGTGTCACTGCCTAAAGCACTGTATTTTAAAGCATCTATAGCATACATACCCAATAAAACATCTCCAGGTAGGATCGCCCCTTTTTCATCACAGACTACTAAACGATCACCGTCACCATCATGTGCTAAACCTATATCTGCTTCTGCAAGCAAAACAGCTTCTGAAAGGCAATTAGGACATTCACTGCCCACGCCATCATTTATATTAGAGCCATTGGGGTTGACACCTAGAAGCACTAACTCTGCACCAAGTGCTTTTAATATAGCGGGCGAAGTTTTAAAAGTAGCCCCGTTTGCACAGTCTAAGACAATCTTCATGCCTGATAAAGCCGAGTCCTTTAGCAGTCCAATCAGTGCCTTCTCATAAAAATCATAACCGATATATTCCGGCTCAGTTAATTCTTCAGCTTGATAATTTGCCTCAATAGAATCCACAATAGCTTCGATGTTCGCTTCACTCAAAACGCTGAATTTCTGACCTTTCTCATTAAACAATTTTATACCGTTGTCTGATGAGGGGTTATGTGAAGCAGTTAAAGCAATCCCTAAAGAAGCTTCGTGCTTCAACACACCTAATGCTACTGCTGGCGTTGGCACTACTCCTAAAAAAATTACGGATAATCCACTTTCTTCAAACCCTTTGCGCATCGCACGCTCCAAAGCCATACCACTCGCTCGAGTATCTCGGCCTATAATAATCGGTGCCATTTGCTCAAAAGCTTCATGGACATTTGTTTGTAAAAACTTGGCTAAGGCCAACGACAGGCGATAAGCAAAAGCTTCGGTCATTGGAAAATCGCCAAAACACCCACGAATGCCATCTGTACCAAAATATTTTCCCATAGATCCAATCTAAATCATTTTTTATCTAAAGTCACGGTATCGATTAGAGATCAGAATAAAATGCTTTAACCTGATTTAGCCACTCCAATAATTGACCCTCTTCAACAATCTTTTTCGCTAAAAGTACACCCTCACTTAATGAACTTACTTTAGCTACAGATAAAAAACCAGCTGCAACATTCAAATAAATACTATCTCTTAAACCCTGTTTTATTCCCGCAGTATCATTATTCGCAAAATCAAATAACAATGCTACATTTTCGTCTACCGACCCGCCTTTTAAGTCATCTGCATCGCACTCAGCTAATCCAGCATCTGCCAAATCTAATTCCCCTGAATAATTCGACAAAGCACCAAAACCTTGATGGTAATTCCCCCCGGCGCAACTTAGCTCATCTAATGCACTATTTGGAACAGGGACTCCATGTACAATTAATCCACCTTTCAATTCTAAAGCGTCCATCGCCTCTGCAATTGGTTCAATCCATGATCGAGAATATACGCCCATTAATTGATGTTTCGGTTGAGCCGGATTAATCATCGGGCCTAATAAATTAAAAATCGTTTTTTGACCTTCCGCGGCTAAAGCTTTTCGAGCTGGCATAATCGCCTTAAAAACGGGATGGAAAGCGGGTGCGAAAAAAAATGTAAAATTTAAACATTCTAATGCTCGGCGATGAACCGACAAATCCACCATCAATTGAATTCCAAGAGCTTCCATTAAATCCGCACTGCCACATTTTGAGGTAATCGATCGATTTCCATGTTTCAAAACAGGCACACCGGCCGCCGCTAAAATGAAGCCTACTGTTGTTGAAATATTAAACGTTCCAAAACCATCACCACCCGTTCCACAGACATCTATGCCCTTTTCAGCGAAATCGGATACATCAGGATCAATCGCTAATTTACGAAAGACCGAAGCAAATGCAGAGACTTCTTCAGCCGTTTCTCCTTTAGTCGCTAAAGCTTTTAAAAAATTTATCTTTTCATCATCTGAAATCGAATCATAACCTAGTAATTCAGCTGCTCTTTCCGCTTCTTTCCTTGGCAAACTTAAACCGTTTTTCAGTTTTTCTGTACTTTCTGATAAATTTTCCACACTACTATTGGAGAGATGACCCAAAAAACGACAAGCTCAAAATTGATGACTTTTCTCAAATTAGACTCAGTATATCCATCTATTAGATACTGAATAGGCAACCTGTCATAATGAAAAACTTTACCCATATACTCGCACTTCTCTTGTGGCTATTCTTCAATGCCGCACTACCCGCATTTGCTGAAATCAACCCAAACTCTTTTTTAGAAAATTCTGAACAAATTCTACAAAGCGAAAATCATTCTAAGCACCTAGATTATATTGATTGCATCTTACTAGGACTTGTTGAAGGCATCACTGAATACTTACCTATTTCGTCTACTGGACATTTACTGATAAGCAATGAATTATTAGGTCTTAATTCTGATATTCCCATTAGTGATAACTATAGTTTAAAAGAAGCCGCATTCGCATATATTATAATAATTCAAGCTGGTGCGATACTTGCGGTTCTTTTTTTGTATTGGAAAACTATTTTTGAAATTCTCATGGGGTTTATTGGAAAAAATCCTAAAGGGCGAAGACTCGGCCTGCTTTTAATCACAGCTTTTATACCTGCCGCCGTCATTGGACTAGCCTTAAATGATTGGATAGAACAACAATTAGGCGATAATCTCATTGCCATAGCTCTCGCTTTGTTTCTTGGCGGTATCGTAATGCTTATTACCGAAAAAAGGCGAAAAAAAGCTCCAAGCGATCAGCCCCAATCCAAACTGGAGAACCTCGATCAACTCAATTTTAAACAAGCATTTTCCGTAGGGTTAGCTCAGTGCCTTGCTTTATGGCCGGGTATGAGTCGCTCTATGGTCACCATAATTGGAGGTTATTGGGTTGGGCTCTCTCCTCAAAAAGCCGCTGAATTCAGCTTTTTATTGGGGTTAATTACCTTATCCGCCGCGTCAGCTTATAAAGTACTTACTGATGGTGCGATACTCACACAGACGATGCCCATTCAACCTATGCTCTTAGGTATATTGGTAGCATTTATTTCAGCAATCTATGCCATTCGTTTTCTCGTCAACTGTTTAACACGCTATGGCTTAACCCCGTTCGCTTGGTATCGCATCGTCTTTTCCTTTGTGATACTGCTCTTATTTTTACCAAAAATTTAATTACAGAAAGCAAGCTTGACGAACACTCTACAAATAGTTTTATAATAATCTCTTATTTTTTAAACAATTTCTGATTATGGCACAGCCGAAACGCAAACAGTCTAAACAAAGAAGCCGCAAACGTCGTGGTTCAGTTCAATTTAAATTACCGCATCTCGCTAAAGATCCGCAAGATGGCACTATGCATCATCCACATTGCGTTAATCCTGCTAATGGCACATACAGAGGTCGTCAAATTTTAGACGTTGAAGTCTAATTAATGACTCTACTCATCCAATGATGAGCGAAAAAAACCCAAAATGCACCATTGCTGTGGATGTAATGGGTAGCGACAAAGGCCCGACTGAGTTTATTCGTGCCTTGATCTATCTAAAGAGCAAAAATACTTTACGCTCTGACCTAATCTTAGTCGGTCAAAAAAAATTACTTGAACGTTTAATTTCTGTAAAAAAGAAAGAAATTCAAACCGAACGCCTTAGAATTGTAGATGCAACAGAAGTCATCGGGATGGAGGAAAAACCTATCCTTGCACTTAAGAAAAAAAAGAATTCTTCCATGCTTAAGGCCATTGAATTGGTTAAGAATAATGAAGCAGGTGCTATGGTGAGCTGCGGAAACACCGGAGCCATGATGGCAGGAGGCACTATTCGATTACGCCCAATTGAAGGAATTGGTAGACCCGCACTCGCCGCTATTATTCCAAGTAAGAAAAACCCATTTGTTTTTCTAGATGTTGGAGCGAATCCCGAAGCAGATCCTACCAATTTAATGCATAATGCCATACTTGGGAAACATTATGCTCAAGCTCGTTTAAACATTGAACACCCTAGAGTTGGACTTCTTACCATCGGTACTGAACAAGGGAAAGGCACTCCTAATATAGCGAAAACCCACGAATATTTATCGAAGCTCGATGGGATTATCAACTATGTTGGCTTAATCGAAGGCTTTCAATTATTTGACGGCGATATTGATGTTGTTGTCTGTGATGGATTTGTTGGCAATGTCTTACTAAAAAGCTCTGAATCACTCTTTTCATTTATCGGGGACACTATTAAAAAAGAATTGGTTCGTAATATAAAAAGAAAAATTGGAGCGGTGCTTTCTGCATCTGCATTTAAGGACATGAAATCTCAGCTCAATCCAGATGATCGCTCAGGTGCTCCATTACTCGGGCTCAATGGAAATATCATTAAGTCCCATGGTTCATCAAATGATGTTGCCATCGCGAGTTCAATAATTGCCGCTCAAACAATTGTCGAATGTGATATCATTGACGGAATAAAATCCGATATTCTTCTCGCAAATAAAAAAATTGAAGCTTAATACTTGAGATAAATCTATCCAAAAAAATTTAATCATAGGCAATGACAGCATCCATTATTTTAGGAACAGGTTCCTACACTCCTGAGAAAGTTATAACTAACGATGATATGTCAAAAATTGTTGATACCTCAGATGAATGGATCAAAACGAGAACTGGAATTTGCCAGCGGCGATTTGCCGCAGATAACGAGGCAAGCAGCGATATGGCCATGAAGGCAGCCAGTAAGGCTATTGAAAACGCAGGCATAGACAAAAACTCGATTGATTGCATCATCGTGGCAACAATGACGCCCGATATGCCTTTCCCTTCAACTTCCTGCATTTTACAACATAAGATGGGGCTTCCTAATATCACAGCATTTGATATTCAAGCCGCTTGTTCAGGCTTTATTTATGCCCTCAATATTGCCAACACGATGATCTTATCTAAACAGTATAAAACTGTTTTGATCGTAGGTGCTGAAAAATTAAGCAGTATCTTAGATTTTCAAGACCGCACTACTTGCGTTCTTTTTGGAGATGGAGCCAGTGCTGCAATTCTCACACAAAGCAATGATTCAAATATTGGCATATTGCACACAGATACGGGTGCAGATGGTGAGACTCCTGAATTACTTTACCAACCTGCTGGCGGTTCCGCCATACCTCCATCTATCGATACAATTAATAACCGTTTGCACTTTCTTAAAATGAACGGTAAAGAAATATTCAAAAAAGCCGTTCGTGTCATGGGTCAGTCGTGCATCAAGTCGCTTGAAGCCTGTAACTTAACTGCGAAGGATATTGACTTAGTTATTCCACACCAAGCTAACATGCGCATCATCGAAAGTTTAGCCAAACGTTTAGAAATTCCTCTAGATAAATTTCACAATAACCTCAACCTATATGGCAATACGTCTGCAGCTTCTATCGGTATTGCTCTTGATGAAGCAATACGGGCAAATCGCATTAAAAAAGGAGACCGCATTCTTCTTGTTGCATTTGGCGCAGGCCTAACTTGGGGTTCTCAAATAATTCAATGGTAATGAAAATAAAATTCTTACGAATCAATCCACTTTTACTGATACTTTTATCCATTACTTGCTTTCACTCGAATGCAATTGCTAGTTTAAATCCACTAAACTGGTTTTCAAGTAAAGATGGCACTTCAGAGGTCATTAAAATTGAAAACGACAACGAAAAAGGGACGAAGCAACTAGTCAAAAAGTTAGCAAAGTCTAAAGCTAAAGGAAACGAAAAGGCTCAACAAAAAATCTATAAAAAAATATTAAGAAATCACCCAAGAGCCTCTATTGCTAAAGAAGCTGCATACAATCGAGGTGTTTACCTTTTCAACAAAGCAAAATGGAAAGATTCTTTTCAGGCATTCAGTATCCTTAAACAATATCATCCAGAATTTTCACAACTTGATGAAGTCATTGAATTACAATTTCAATGTGCCGAAAACTTAATGAATCAAGAAAAGAAACAAGCTTTTGGCTTTAAAAGTTCTGCAACTTACAACACTGAATCGATTCCTTTGTTTATCGCTTACGCCAAACTCTTCCCTTTCAATAAAAATGCACCTTTAGCATTACTTTATTCAGCAAAGGTTTCCCAAAGTGATAAAGAATACGAAATTGCTGTAGTTTCTTTAAAAGAGCTCATCAATAGTTATCCAAGTAGCGAGCACACAGCCGAAGCTTACTTTTTAATCGCTCATATTTATTCAGAATTCATTAAAGGCCCTGAATATGATCTAGAATCCACCCGTGAAGCCATCCGATATTGTGAAGATTTCATTGCCTTATATCCTAAACATGAAGACATCGGAACTATTGAAGTCTTATACGAAAGAATGCTAAATGCATTAGCTACTAATAGAGTACTCTTAGCAGATTACTACTACTTTAATAAACGAGATAACGTAGCTGCCATAATCTTTTATAACGAAGCCATCACGCTAGCCCCAAATTCTCAAGCTGCGATCGAAGCTCAAGAAAGACTCGATGCAATTGATATGGGCATCCGTCCTACCACTGGCGGAAACTTCATTAAAAAACTCTTTTTTATTAAATAAATCTCTACATGCAATTTCGCACAACATTGACTTTATTTCTGACACTACTTTGGACGCTTGGTTCTTGTAGCTGTACACATTATTCTGTAATCCCGACAGATGCGGCTCCTTTCAAAACTATTTATGTACACACAATTGCAAACCAAGGTTTTGCTCCTAATGTCCATACCCTCTTTCAAAATCAAATTAGACAGACAATTCTTAGAGATAATCGATTGACCCTTGCGAAAAATCCACAAGAGTGTGATACACAACTATTTATAACTATAGAGAAATATTACAGAAACACAAATACTCGCTCAAGTGTAGATGCCGGTCGCTCTAACTCTCTCAGCCTTAATTTAACCATTTTGGTATCTTTATATGATAACCAAACAAAGTCTTATTTACTTAAAAATACGCCAATCGGTAGCAACGAATCTCTATTTTTTGATCCGGTTGAAACTTCGGTAAACCATCGAGAAATGGAATATCAAATACTTCCTAAAATTACCAAAGATTTATCTCAAAACATTCTTGAGCTAATTTTAAGTGATTGGACAGTAGCGGTTGAATAATTAAACGAATTCAAGAGAATTTGTATCCGTAATTTTCCGGTAGTAGCACCCTTCTCTTGTTTCGCCATCTTCATTTTTTGTATGGCAAGCACCTTTCCCTTGTGGAATCACTCGGTACAAGATAGAATTCTGTTCACAATTCACTCGAATTTCCTCCAATTTTAAAAAGTCACCACTCGTTTTACCTTTGATCCAGAGCTCGTTTCGACTCGTACTCCAAAAAGTTGCCATACCCGTTTCTTGAGCTGTCTTCAATGCCAGCTCATTAACATATCCTAGGATTAAGACTTCTCCTGTCTCCGCATTTTGTGCTACCGCAGGAAGTACATCTGCCCCACATTGTGCAATTTTTAGCAACTTTTTAAAATCAAGATCTAAAGTATTTCCTTCTTCTAAATTATAATGACTCATAAATGCGGATAGAGTATTTAAAGGTTGAGTCGAGTAAAGAAATAAGCATTAAAATAACAATAAATACTACAAAACCTTAAAAAAACCTTTAATGAGTGATACAATAAGAAACGAAGTGGCTAACCAAGCAAGAGGCTTAGCAATTGATGCAGTACATAAATGCAGTTCAGGACACCTGGGATTACCTTTAGGAGCCGCCGAAGTTGGGGCTTCATTGTTTTCAACCGGACTCAACTTTGACCCGAAAAATCCTCAATGGCTTAACCGCGATCGATTTATTTTATCCGCCGGCCATGGATCGATGTTTTTATACTCATGGCTTCACATTTCTGGATATGATTTAGATTTGGAAGAATTGAAAAAATTCAGAGTACTTCATTCTCAGACTCCAGGACATCCGGAATATGGAGAAACCGCAGGCGTTGAAGCAACGACTGGTCCTCTTGGACAAGGCGTTGGAAATGCTGTAGGATACGCACTTTCTGGAAAGAAAGCTTCAAGCCGTTTCAACACAAAGGATCATAAAATTTTTGACAGTCATGTAATAGCTTTGATGGGAGATGGATGCTTTCAGGAAGGAGTGGCCAGAGAATCTATTTCATTCGCTGGTCATAATAAATTGGATAATCTAATTCTTATCTATGACTACAATGAAGTCACACTCGATGCAATGGCCGACCAGTCTCAAAGTGAAGACGCTCCTGCCTTCTTCAAAGCTCAAGGATTTGAAGTATTTGATATTGATGGACACTCCCTTACTGCAATTGATGAAGCGATCAAGGAAGCGAAAGCGAATGATAACGGAAAACCCAAAATTATCTTAGCTCGAACAACCATCGCAAAAGGAATACCAGAAGTTGAAGGCACGGCAGGAGGTCACGGCGAAGGTGGCGCCAAATTTGCCGAAGCTGCGAAAAAAGGTTTAGGGCTTCCTCAAGAGTCTTTTTACCTCTCAGATGAAGTTAAAGCTTATTTCCAAGATTTATCTTCTGAGCGATCTAAAATAAAAGCTGAATGGGATACTCTTTTTGCAGAATGGGGAGCAGCGAATCCGGAACTTTTAAACGAGCTTAATGATCGGAATAAAGAATACTCATTTGAAGAGATTTCTAATATGATCCCCGAATTTTCTGCCGAAAATTCTAATGGTGCATCTAGGGCATCGGGTGGCGTTGTTTATAATGCATTAGCGAAAAATATTCCTAATATTATTACTGGTTCCGCTGACTTATTTGGTTCAACTAAAAATTATTTAAAGGATGGCGGTGATTTTTCTCCAGAGAATTTAGATGGAAAAAACATCTGGTTTGGGATTAGAGAACATGCCATGGGAGCTATTTGTAATGGCGTTACCTACGATGGATTATTTAAAATAAGTGGTGCTACATTCATGGTATTTGCGGATTACTTGCGCCCGTCTATTAGACTAGCATCTTTATCCGGACTTCCTGTGACTTATATTTTCACACATGACTCAGTTGGTGTTGGCGAAGATGGACCAACCCACCAGCCAGTTGAAACAGTGAGTGGACTAAGAGTGATTCCAAATTTAGATGTTATTCGTCCTGGCGATGCCGAAGAAGTTGCAGGTGCTTTTATTGCAGCTCAATCTAGAAAAGATGGACCGACTGCAATTATACTATCTCGCCAAGGCATTGAATCCGTTTCCTCACGCACAGCTAAAGAGCGAAGACTCGGACTTCAAAAAGGTGCCTACATAACTCATAAAGAAACCAGTGATTTAGACTTAATCATAATGGCAACTGGCTCTGAGCTACCGCATGCTATAAATGCTGCTAAAGAAATTGGTTCTGGAGTACGTGTTGTTTCGATCCCATGTTTTGAGCGATTTGAAAAACAATCCTCTGAATATAAGGAAGGTATTCTTCCACCTTCTTGCACGAAACGAATTGCAATAGAGGCAGGCGTTTCCGATACATGGTTCCGATATCTCGGCACAGATGGTAAAGCTATTTGCATAGATCAATTTGGTATGTCTGCTCCTGGAAATACGGTAATGAAGGAATTAGGGATCTCTGTAGAAAATATCGTATCAGTTGCATCTACATTATAACTATATTAATAAATATATATGGTTGAAGTTGGACTCAATTATGAGCCTATGGTTTTCCCTCCTTTGAAAGGAGAAAAAGCCGAGTTGTCTCAAATCCAAAAAGACATTCTTAAACTTAAAAAAGAAAAGAATGCTGTCATTCTTGCGCACAATTATCAAATAAAGGAAATTCAAGACGTTGCCGATTTTGTAGGAGATTCTTTAGGACTTGCTTACAATGCTGAAGAAACCGATGCGGATGTCATTGTTTTCTGTGGTGTGCATTTTATGGCAGAGACTGCAAAAATTGTTAATCCAACGAAGAAGGTGATTCTACCGGATCTTGATGCAGGATGTTCCCTATCCGATGCCTGCCCCGAAGAAAGACTTAAAGAATTTAAAGATAAGAATCCCAATATTTATGTTGTCGCTTATATCAATTGCTCAGCTGGCGTTAAGGCCCTATCGGATGTGATTTGTACTAGCGGAAATGCAAAAAAAATAGTCGATCAAGTACCTAAAGACAAAGAAATTCTTTTTGTTCCAGACCAAAATTTAGGGGAATGGGTTTCACAGCAAACCGGACGCAAAATGCAACTGTGGCCCGGCTCTTGTTACGCTCATGTTCTCTTTACCTTTAATGCTCTTCACAAATTAAAAGAGAAATTCCCTGAGGCAAAAATTGTAGCACATCCTGAATGTGTAAAAACTGTACGAGACCTCGCTCACGAAGTATGCTCCACAGAAAAAATGGTACACTACTGCCGAGATAATCCAGCTGATAGTTTCATAGTTGTTACCGAGACAGCAATGATCCATAGATTACAAAAAGAAATCCCTAATAAAACTTTTATCGCAGGCCCAACTAATACCTGTGCTTGTAACGAGTGTCGTTTTATGAAAATGAACACCATTGAGAAATTAAGAGACTGCCTGGCAGATTTAGGCCCTGAAATTGTTATACCAAAATCGATTAGAGAAAAAGCCTACGAACCTCTAAAAAGAATGCTTGAGTGGAGTAAATGATAAGAAATATCTAATTTTATAATTTTTAAT
>CAJWEH010000029.1 GCA_913031135.1 uncultured Puniceicoccaceae bacterium
AAAGCGGTTAATAAATTGCGAGTGGTCATTAGTTTTAATTGATCAAAAAAGTTTGCCCAAATATAAGTACTCAAGATTTTTGATAGGGCAGGGATTGCAACCATGACCATTGCAATTTCAGCATTGTTCATATCGATGCCAAATTTCGGATTCGCTAAATATTCGTATCGAATGGGTAAGCAGATTAAATTCCCAATACCGAGAAGCATCCAAGCACCTAGCATAGAACCAAACAAACGATCTTTCCAAATTAGTGATAGGCTCTCCCATGGATTTCCAATATGAGCTCTACTAAATATTTGACTTGGAATTTTATAGACTGCGAAACCTGCAATGCCCGATGCCAAAGCCATGCAAAAAAATAAAAGTGAGTAATCTAGGATGTTATTATCAAGTATTTTCCCTCCAATGAATCCAAATGCAATCGCACTCACTGCAGAGAGAATAAAAGGGCGTTTCATATAGTGAGCTCGGTTATGGGAAGGGTAATTAGTCGTGAATATTTGAAGCATGACCGGGCCTTGTTGCACATTTATGATTTGGCTTAAAACAATACATCCAATAAATAAGAGTAGGTCAGTTGATTGAGAGGCACCCAATAATAGGAGGGCTGTAGCCATGTAAATGAGCGTGCAGGCATGCGAAGCGGTTAAGCGAAATCGAGCAAAGCAGTAGAGCGATAATGGAGTGAGCAAAAAGCCAATTGGACCCGAAGCAGCAATGATCGATTTTAAGGATTCACTAGCTTCAAAGTAACGGATCGCTACAATAAAGGCAAAGGTCTGCCAACCTGCATCTAAAAGCCCATAAAAGAATGCACGAACGGTGTCTCTTTGATGGGTTGATTGGATCAGATTAAGCACTTAAGTGAAATCGTTTTTTGATTTATTGGCTCCACTCGAGCATTCTTTTGAGGGGGGCGTAAGCTTCTTCTCTGATGGGTTCAGGGATTTCTATAGCAGGTGAGAGGTCTCTCAAACAGTCTCTTAATTTCTCAGTGGTATTCATTTTCATGAATCGACAATCATTACAGGCACAGGTATTAGTTGGACCAGCGATGAAGGTCTTGTGAGGGATTTCTCGTTGTAATCGATGGATCATCCCTGTCTCTGTTACGATGATAAAAGTATCAGCAGAACTCTTCTGACAAAAATGAACCATCTTCTCGGTTGAGCAGACTTCATTGGCAAAATCACGTACCGTTTTGACGCATTCCGGGTGTGCCACGATTAAGGCTTCTGGGAATTGGTCTTTTATTTTTTTTAATGCCTGAAAAGTAAAGAGAACGTGCGCATAACAAGAGCCTGGCCAAAGTTGCATTTCACGCCCGGTTTGCTGAGACACCCATTGTCCTAAATTTTGATCCGGAACGAAGAGGATCTCTTTTCCTTTAGGAACTCGTTCAACGATTTTTTTTGCATTGCCACTAGTACAGATCACATCCGAGAGAGCTTTGACTCCTGCTGAACAGTTTATGTAGGCAACGACATAAAGATCAGGGTTCGCTTCTTTATAAGCTTTTAATTGTTCTTCTGGACAGGCATCCGAGAGGGAACATCCAGCCTCTAGATCTGGAAGAATGACAGTCTTATTGGGGTTCACTATCTTTGCAGTCTCAGCCATAAAATGAACGCCACAAAAGACGATCACATCGGCATCAGTCTTTTCTGCCTTGTAAGCTAAACCGAGAGAATCGCCCACATAATCGGCAACCTCTTGAATTTCATGTATTTGATAATTGTGAGCGAGGATGATTGCGTTGCGCTCTTTTTTTAATTGCAGAATCTCTTTCTGAATTTCGGAGAATTCGATCGTTCCACTTTCTAGTGGTGGAAATACCATTGGCTCATAGTTGAGTTCAGTCATACGCATCGTATTCGATATTATAAATGAGCTTTTTTACTTAGATCAAGTCGCTGGCTACAGATTTTATCTGTTCAACAGTGATACCCAATTCTTTCATAACGGTTGAGCCTGGAGCAGATAATCCAAAACGGTCAATGCAGATGGCTCGTCCTGATAGTCCTAAATAGCGGCCCCATGTATTTGAAACGCCCGCTTCAATTGCTATGCGGTTCGTGCAGCTCGGAGGAAGAATCATAGCTTTGTCGTTCTCAGACTGGCGTTCAAAGCGTTCAAAGCAGGGCATAGAGACCACTCGGACGCCCGTACCAATTTCTTTTGCTGCTTGAATCGCTAAAGGTAGTTCTGAGCCAGTTGCCATAATAATGAGTTCTAAATCGGCACTTTCTTGGTGAGCAATATAACCTCCTTTTTGTACGCCTTCTCTTCGTTCTTGAGCGCTGAGTTTGGATGCTGTTTCGACCCCTTGTCTGGATAGAATTAAGGCAGTTGGACCGGTCGTTCTTGAAAGGGCTGCGATGAAGGCTCCTGCCACTTCTTCTGCATCTCCTGGTCGGATGACATCAAGATTCGGGATGACTCGAAGTCCACTAACCGTTTCTACGGGTTGGTGGGTTGGTCCATCTTCCCCAACGCCAACGGAATCATGTGTGAAGATATAGGTGACGGGTAAATGGGCAAGTGCTGCTAAGCGGATAGCAGGTCTTAAATAGTCCGCGAATACGGTGAATGTGGCACCGCTGATTTTAAAGATTCCATCATAGGCAATTCCATTACAAATCGCACCCATGGCATGTTCACGAATACCAAACCAAATATTTCGTCCATCCCAATTGCTTGGAGAAAAGTCGTCCCCAGCAGTGATGTAGTTTTTGGTTGAGCCAAAGAGGTCAGCCGAGCCTGTCAGGATCTCTGGAAAGGCATTTGCCAAGGCATTATAGACGACTCCGCCCGATGCTCGAGTAGCCACATTAGCCTTGTCAGCAGGAAATTCTGGTATCACTTGGCTGAGTGATTCAAAGGAATAATCCGAGCTTTGATTTTCTAATGCTTTAGCGAGTTCTGGATTTGCCGATTTCCATTCTTGATAGTGCTTGTCCCATGCTCGTTTTGTTTCGGATTTCGCTTTTGCCTGCTCGCTGAAGAAGGTTTTTACGGATTCAGAGACATAAAATTCAGAATTCGGCAATCCAAGTCCTTGCTTGGAGGCTTCGGCAAATTGCGCACCCCCTTCGCCATGACCTTTTGCAGTGCCTGCCACTTCAGGTATGCCTTTAGCAATAATTGTTTTAGCTAAAATGATTTTTGGTTTTCCGTTATCTTTAGCCTTAGCTTGGTCAACCGCTTGATCGACAGCTTCAATTGAGTGCCCGTCGATAGTTTGAACCTCCCATCCTTGTGCACTGAAAAATGCGGCCGTATCTTCACTTTGAGTTTGATCTGCCATAGCATCGAGCGTCACTTCGTTGTAGTCATAAATCAAAATCAGATTGTCCAATTGATTATGCCCTGCGAATGAAATCGCTTCTCGTGCAACCCCTTCTTGGAAACAACCATCACCCATAAGTGCAAGTACGTGATGATCAAATATGGTATGTGTCTCTGTGTTAAAGCGGCTTGCTAATTTCTTGCCAGATAAGGCATATCCCACGGCATTACCAATTCCTTGACCGAGTGGTCCAGTTGTGGCTTCAACTCCTGGAGTTTCTGAAAATTCTGGATGCCCTGGAGTCTTTGAGTGCAAGACTCGAAATTGTTTTAGTTGGTCGATTGGCAAATCGTAGCCTGCTAGGTGAAGCCAAGCGTAGAGGAACATTGAACCATGACCTGCTGACAAAATAAAGCGATCTCGATTGAGCCAATTGGGATCGGATGGATCAAATTGTAATCCCCCTGAAAATAAGGAAGCACCAATTTCCGCAGACCCTAGGGGCAGGCCCAAGTGTCCTGATTTACAGGTTTTCACTGCATCAATTGCCAAGCCTCTAGATTGGTTAGCAGCCTCATATCGGATAGATTCATTCATCAATAGTCGTATTTATAGCATTAATTTCTGAGTCTTTTAATTGCCTAATTCTGAACTCGACTCAATCTTTAAATTATTTAAATCATTTTGCATGAGTCATAAAGAATTAGAAGAAGGTTCCTCGCTAAACTTGGATTTTACGAAATTAAGGAAAATTGCAGACTGTGATTGTGATGTCATTCCGGCAATTGCTCAAAATCGTGACACGGGTGCAGTGTTGATTCTTGGTTATGCCAATGAGCTTGCTCTGAAAACTGCCCAGGAAACGGGTATGGCTACCTTTTGGAGTACGAGCAGAAATGAATTATGGATTAAGGGAAAAACAAGTGGCGATTTTTTAAAGATAGAAGAAATTCGGGTTAATTGTGAGCAAAATTCCATTCTTTATTTAGTGACACCCCAAGGAAGTGGTGCGTGCCATACTAAGGACGCAAATGGTCAGGCTCGATCCGGTTGTTATTATCGCAGGATTAATGAATCGAGCGAATTGGAGTTTGTAGAGTAGGTAGTGGCTGTCTCGTTTACCAATGATTTAAAATGAGTTGAGCGATTTGTTCTGCCAGTGCATCTGTAATTTTGGGTAAAGTGCGATACTCGCCTTCTTTTGTGTCAAGAGGTGCCTGTTCCGAACGCCTTTCAGTAAAGAATATCGGTTCATTGCTATTCAGTGCATACTCATCAATAAGATAGCGACCTTGTTGATTGTCATAAAATGAGACTATGGCTGTTAGGGAGGCATTCAGTGCGGTTATTTGACCTGGGTCTTGGCTGGATCGTCCGGTTGGAGATCGCCGGTACTTTTCTAGGCGAATGAATAATTGGCAATCGGCTTGATCTAGATTTTGCACAATTCGAACCGCTCCGCTTTCTAATAGTTTTTGCCTTATTTGAGTATCAAATAGAGCCTGAACATTAGGAGCATAACTATTGTTATTAACTGGATCAATATAGATAGTTTCAAAGGGGATTGCGTCTTTATTGATAACGCTATAGTGAGAACATCCACCGAAAACCAGTAGCGACAAGGTAATATAAATCAGGTGTTGGATTTTAAAAAATGTGCGCATCGTTCGTTTATCGAATAAATAGGAGTCGTTTAATTAAATTTGTTCCCGTTGTCGGTTTCAGTCCTTTATCAATCGCTTGAATTCGCTTTTTTGCATCAATCGAAGCATCTGAATTAGGCGCGATACTAACCACCTCATTATAAAAAATTAATGCAGCAACGGTATCTCTTTTGTTAAAGTAATAGTAATCGGCTAGGTGCAGACGATTTTGAGCGAGCGTATTGAGCATCCGTTTGTAAAGGGCTTCAATCGTTCCTAGATGCTCACTTCTCGGAAATAGTGCGATGAAATCTTCACAGTAACGAATCGCTTCTCGCGTCGACTCCAAGTCATATTCAGGGCCCTTTATAAACTCTGAATAGATGTGAGCCATAGTGAAGTAAGCCTCCTCCGTAAGTGGATTCGATGAGAAATTCGTGATTAGTTTTTCAAGTGCTTCTATCGCTGATTCATGTTCATTGATTACCCGTGCAATCTGTGCAATATGAAGGTAGGCCATAGGTGTTTTTTTGTTGTATGGGTAGAAGCGAGTGAAGTCCCAAAAAAGCGGAATGGCATCTGAATTCAGAGAGTAAGGCTTAACAAGACGCAGTCCTTTCGAAGAGGTGTCATTCATGAGACTAACGGCACATTCAAACTGATTTTCAATCACCTCGGCTAAATCTTGGCTGTCTGGGTGATACTCAATTAAAATACTGTAAGCGCCGAAGGCTGCTTCATATTTCTGCTTTTCCTGCAAGAAAAGACCTCGTTTTAATACAACCGTCGAAGCTTCCTTTGATTTTGGATATTTATTTAGCAGCTTTTTGTAGATTCTTTGAGTCAATCTTTCGTTCCCTTTAACTTCATATTTTTCGGCTTTAAGAATGAGTTTACTGGCAGATTTATTGTTTGTTTTTTCAGCCTGATACACTTGTTCTGACTTATCTTTTGAAAACCAAGACAGAGGATTTAACCCTGCTTGGACAGCAAAGGGCGTAAAGACCAAGGCTGTGACAAAAGCTAGCGTTTTAATTTGTTTTGAGATTCCCTTTTGCTTCATTACCATCGTAAAATTTGCGAACCCCAAGTTAGTCCCGCACCAAATGCAACTAAGAGGATTAGATCACCTTTTTTAATTCTTCCTGCTTGAACCGCTTCATCAAGTGCAATTCCTATAGAAGCTGCGGAGGTATTTCCATATAGGTCTAAATTATTATGAAATTTATCGAGTGAAATTTCTAATCGTTTTGCTAGGCTTTCGATAATGCGCATATTGGCTTGATGAGGTATGACTAAAGTAATGTCATCGCTTGTTAAATGACAAGCTTCAAGCGAATTAATACAGGATTGCCCCATCACTCGAACCGCTTTTTTGAAAATTTCTTTACCATTCATTTTGAGGAAGTGTTGTCGATTGGAGACGGAGTCTGTTGTTGCGGGCATCGCAGAACCACCAGCAGGTTGGCAGAGTATTTCTGGATGCTCTCCATCGGCACCACTATCTGTGTGTAAGAGCCCCACACTCGATTCTTCAGAGCTACTGAGTATCACAGCACTGGCTCCATCCCCGAATAAAACACAGGTTGTCCGATCTTCAAAATCTAAAATACTACTGGTTTTTTCTGCCCCAACCACCAAAACGGTTTTGTATTGTCCAGAGCGAATCATGTTATTGGCAATGTTCAATGTGTAGATAAATCCTGAACAGGCTGCTTGTACATCAAAAGCGGGTATGCAGGGTAAGCCTAGCTTCGTTTGCAACAAACAAGCGGTGGACGGGAAGGGCATATCGGGTGTCATGGTTGCGACAATGATTAAATCAATGGATTCCTTGGCAATCCTCGCATGGTTAATTGCTCGTTCGGCCGCTTGTAATGCCATATCGCTGGTGGCTTCATCTTCCTCAGCAAAGCGTCTTTCTCGAATACCTGTCCGAGTTTGAATCCACTCATCCGAAGTATCTACAATTTTTGATAGGTCGTCATTAGTGACCACTTTTTTAGGTGTGTATGAGCCTGTGCCGAGTATTATAGCAGATGTCATATAATAGGATTTAGCAATCGTTCTGATTTATCAATAGTATCTAGGCTTCAATTTTCTGATTTGCGAGCGAAATATCTGATTTAATTGAATCGAGCATATCGCAATCAACAACCATTTGTGCGGCGATAATGGCACTGGCAATGGCTATCGCATTTGAAGAGCCGTGGGATTTGATGATATTTCCATTTAATCCGAGTAAGGGAGCACCCGAACGCTCATCTGGGTTTAACTGTGATTTCATATCTTTAAACGCAGACGCTGAAAGTACCGCTCCTACTTTTCTTTTAATATTTCGTAAGAGTTCTTTTTTGATCGTTTCTCCGATAAATCCAAACAGGGATTCAGAGCTTTTGAGGAGTATGTTTCCAACAAATCCGTCGCATACCACGACGTCAACGGTACCATCAAATAACTGAAATCCTTCGATAAAGCCCGCATAGTCAATTTGTCCTTCGAGCTTTTCTAATAATGCATTGGTTTTTATGATATTAGGCGTGCCTTTCCCTTGCTCGGTACCAATCGTTAATAAACCAATTTTAGGGTTTTTGATTTCAAGTCGAGCTTGAGCAAATTGCTTACCAAGAATGGCATTATGCATTAAGTTTGTTGGATCCGATTCAGGGTTTGCACCCACATCTAAAAAAACAAAGGGTTTCTTTTTACTCGGTATAATAGCCGCTAGTGCAGGGCGATCCACGCCTTCAATGGGACGAAGGCGTAAGGTGCCTCCTGCCATTAAGGCTCCCGTATTACCACAGCTTACCATAGCCTGTGCTTGTTTTTCCTTAACTAATTCTATCGCTTTCACCATAGAAGCGTCTTTTTTCTTCTTCAGTGCAGAAATCGGCTTTTCATCCATGCCAATGACTTGGCTAGCATCTAACAGTGTGATTCTTGAGCAATCAATTTTGCTTTTTCGAACTGCAATCAATCGTTCGAGTAAGCGTTTCTTCCCAACTAAGATTAGGTCTGAGTGCAGTTCATCTGTTTGATTAAGATGTATGAGTGCACGAACGAACTCAGAAGGTCCTTTGTCACTTCCCATAACATCTACCGCGATGCTTGGTCTAGTGGATTTATGGCTCATCATTGGATGAGTGGGTTCGCTTATACTTCAACGTCTAAGACTTGACGTCCTCTGTAAGTGCCATTGGCAGGGTTCACGCAATGTGGGCGATAGCGAGTGCCATCCTGAGGATCTTTAGCCAAGTGAGGAAGTTCGAATTGGATTGAGCCGCGGCGTTTGCGACTGCGTTGTTTAGATTGTTTGCGTTTTGGCTGTGCCATAATCTTTGATGCGTTAAATTAGTGAAAGCACGTAGTAAAATTGCTGAAATCGATTCGTCAAGCCCCAAAAAAGACAGCTTCGGGATTTATTGCAAATGCAAAAATCATAATAGCTAGGACAAATCGATACCAGGCGAATGGGGATAAACCATATTTTGTTAAGCAGGTGACCAAAAAGCGGATTGCGAAAACAGCCGAGATAAATGCCACAATAATTCCGACCAATAAGGGACCCGGGCTCATTGCCGACAATAAGAGTGCTCCATCCGTTACTAATTTATATGCCGAAGCCGCAGAAAGGGTAATCAATCCTAATAAAAAGCTAAATTCAGCTGCCTTATTAGGAGCTAATCCCACCCAATAGCCACCAAGAATAGTGACCATGGATCGGCTCATTCCAGGCCATAATGCCAAGCATTGAGCGCAACCGATATAAAAGGCTTCACTGTAGGCTAAATTGGATAAATTTTGTGACTCTGGAGGGGCGACTTTTTTACGATGCATTTTTTCAATGAATAACATAGCAATACCACCGATTAATAAGGCAGAAGCGATAGCCAATAAATTATCACCAAGAACGGCTTCGATCCAATCATTCAGCAAGAGACCAATCACCGCGGCTGGAATGAAAGCCAAGCCCAATAAAAGTCCCAAGCGACGACCTTGAGGATTTTTTCCGACAAATCCGAGGGCGATGTCGCCGATTGTCCTTCGATATAAAAAAAGCACTGCGAGGATAGCGCCCGCTTGTATGATTATAATATAGGCAAACGCTGCTTCCTGCAGTGTATAGCCTTCTGATAGAGCGGTCGTTTTATTCAGACCAAGGAGTTCATTAGTCAGAATTAAGTGACCTGTGGATGAGATGGGTAAATATTCGGTGATGCCTTCAACTAGACCTAAAATGATGCCTTCTTTATAGCCGATAGGCTCTGCCGCGGATGGTTCACTATTCGCGAAGCAAGTGTTGATCGCTAAGCTAAGCAAAAAAATAAAGCTAATGTATCGCGGTTTAAGCATGAATGCATCGTTTGAAATCCTGCCTCTAGAGACAAGATGAAAAGTCACATTTTTGCTAATTTTTACTTGTCGTTTTCGCTATCTAGAATGCAATGCTCGTGTGCATACCTTAGAACAACTAACAGAATCACTTAAAGCGAGACAGAGTATGAGCCGAGCAGAAGCGGAAGCCTCGGCTCAGTTATTAGGCTCGGAGTCCATTTCAGACAAGCAAAAATGTGCCTTTCTAAAGGCATTAGCCGACAAGGGTGAGACTGCTGAGGAGGTCAGTGGATTTGCTTCGGTCTTTCGCAGTTTAGCCATCGATCCAATGGTATCCGACTTTGCAGAGCGAGGGGTAGATGTCTGTGGAACGGGTGGTGACGGCTTTGGCACCTTTAATATATCAACCACAGTTTCATTTTTGTTAGCCGCATCAGGAGTCCCTGTTTTAAAGCACGGCAATCGATCCATCACCTCAAATTGCGGAAGTGCCGATTTGATGGAGGCATTGGGAATTCGTTTAGAAGTGGAGTTGCCGGTACACAGAAAAGCCTTAGAAGCGCTCAATTTTACCTTCTTTTTTGCGCCTGCCTTTCATCCAGTTTTTAAAGCAATCATGCCGGCTCGAAAAGCCTTAGCAGCCCAAGGACAAAAAACTATTTTTAATTTATTAGGACCCATGATTAATCCAGCACGCCCTAAGTCTCAATTGATGGGCGTATTTTCAAAAGACTGGCTCAGTCCGATTGCCGATGCTTTGCAGGCACTCAATTTAAGGTCAGGGATGATTGTTCATGGAGAGCCACTTCCCGGTAGTCGGCTCGATGAGTTGAGTTGTGCAGGGGTTAACTATATTCAAGGCTTTGGTAGCTTATCGGAGGAATCAGAGGTTCTTGATCTAGCTTCGGCTGGTTTAGCTTCTTGTGAAGCCTCTGAACTTAAAGGTGGAAGCGTTTCTGATAACCTCGCTTTATTAAAGGATTTTGCAGAACAAAAAAATCATCTTATGCCTCAAGGGCTTAGGGATAGTATTTATTTAAATGCTGGTGCGGCTCTCTATTCTGCTCAGCAAGTCAATTCAATCAAAGAGGGTGTACAAAGGGCTCGTGAGACGGTTCAATCGGGAGCACTCGAACAGTGGTTAGAGGCGATTCACGCATTTTATAAAGACCTGTAATAAAATCGATTGATGGCTCAGTATTTTGGTACAGATGGTATACGAGGAACCTTTGGCGTTGAGCCAATGACGCCTAATTTTGCTTACCTCCTATCCTTAGCACTCGCTCAAACCGTAGGCGCTGAATCAACCTTTGTCATTGGAAGAGATACTCGATCAAGCGGCATACTCTTGGAGCGTGCCATGCAAAAAGCATTCCGTGACTTAGGACACCGTGTCGTTTTGCTTGGGGTGGTGCCGACTCCAGCCGTTGCCCTCTGGGTGCTCCAAGAAGGTGCTACTTTTGGGATCGCCCTCACTGCTTCGCATAATCCCGCTCAAGATAATGGCATCAAGCTCTTCAATCAGCTGGGGCAAAAGCTCACTCTGGAAGAAGAAGAGTCAATTGAGTCTCGTCTTGATTCAGTTCAGGAAACCCTTACTGATGAATCAGAAACGGAACTCCCTTATTATTTAGGGGCAGACTTTTATCGTCAGACCATGCAACAGTTACTTCCGGACAGAGCCCTGTCGGGAATGAAGATTGTGTTAGACTGTGCGAACGGAGCTACCTATGAGACGAGCCCAGCCGTTTTAGAAGCACTCGGTGCTGATCTAATTGTGATCGGGGATTCCCCAGATGGAACCAACATCAATCAAGGTGTCGGGAGCGAGTTTCCGAATGCCCTTTCTGAAAAGGTGCTGGAATCGGGAGCCGATATTGGGATTGCCCATGATGGTGATGGCGATCGCTTGGTAGTTGTCGATGAGCGTGGTGCCATTGTAGCGGGTGATCAACTATTGGGTATCTTTGCATTGGAGGCACTTAAGAACAACACCTTAAAAGCTAAAACGCTTGTTCTGACGGTACAGAGTAATTTATCACTCGACTTTGCCGTACAAGCGGCAGGGGGTTCCGTTGAGCGGGTGTCGGTTGGTGATCGCAATGTCGCTTCTGCAATGCGACAATCCGGCTCCAATATCGGAGGGGAATCCTCTGGGCATATTTTATTCACCGATTTCGCACCGACGGGGGATGGCTTGCTCGCAGCACTTCAGCTTCTCAAAATTTTAATTGAGTCGAAAACCCCCCTCTCAGAGTGCGCAAAACCCATTAGCTTATTCCCACAAGTGACTAAAAATTTTACCGTTAAGGAAAAAATTCCCTTTGATGAACTGCCTAATTTGATGCAAACAAAGGCTACCATAGCTGCTGAATTAGGAGATAAAGGACGTATTTTAATGCGTTATTCAGGCACAGAATCAAAGATTCGGCTCTTAATTGAAGCGGAAAATAAGCAATTATGTGAAAGAATGATGGAAATTCTTGCAACTCAGGCTTGCAAATCGCTTGCAGTCACTTAAAGAAATTGTTTTGCTTATTTAATTGTCTTAGTAAAATCCATGAAAGAAACCCAAATTAAAGATCTAGAACCTCGCTTACAAAAGCACATCGAAAAAGCGACTAAAGTTATTGATAAAGACCCCTCTTATGCGGCCGATATTTTATTTAATATTGTTAAAGCGAATCCCAATTGCATAGATGTTCGCCGCTTATTGAGAAGAGCACAAAACAAAAGCGCCAAACCTAAGAGCAGCGGTCTTGGTGGTTTATTTGCAAAACTCCCATTTGGTGGAGCAAATGAAGCAAGCGTCCGTAAAAATCCAGAAAAAGCACTTCAAGATGCAGAAGACCAAATAAAAGCGAACATTGGTAATGAGTCAGCACATAAGCTTTTGGTTTTAGCAGCTAAAGAATTAAATCTGACGCAAACCGCACTGCTTGGCTACGAACAGATTTTTAAAATTGATGAGACCAATGCGGAAAATGGTAAGACTTTGATGCGTGAACTCATTGCCTTAAAAATGGCCGATCAAGCTATCGAAATTGGAGATCGCCTCTACAAGAGCAATCCAGCGGACGAAGAGATTCAAGACATGATCAAGAAAGCTTCGGTTCAACAAACGGTTGAAAAAGGTAAATGGGAAGAAGAGAAAAGCTTTAGAGATAAACTTAAAGACGAAGACGAGGCACAACGATTGGAGCAATCTAGCCGTGCACAGACGGGTGAAGCTGGACTTCGTTCACTCATTGAAGAAAGCCTTAAGAAGGTTGAGGATGAGCCAGGTAATATCAATGTTCTAAAAGACCTAGTGAATTACTACCGCAAGTTAGAAGAGTTTGATAGTGCCATTGAGTGGCTCACGAAAGCTCGTCAGTTAGAAGCGGGTCGTGCCGATGTGAATTTAGAGACCTTAGAAGTCACTCTGAATCGTGAGAAAATGGCTAAGGCGATCAGTGAAGTGGAGGCAGAATTAGAAGCATCTCCTGAGGATGCTACGCTTCAATCGAAACTTGATACACTTCGAAAGGAAGATCACGAATATCGTTTATCTCAAGCAGAGAGTTTAGTACAACGCTATCCAAATGAATTCAGTTATCGCTTTGAACTGGGTGAATTATACATGCAAAGCGAAAATATTGACGGTGCAATCAAGGAATTACAGCTTGCCCTTAGAGCACCGAAAGTTCGTGTCAAAGCCTTAGTCCTTTTAGGCAAGTCCTACATCCAAAAAGGATTTTATGATCTGGCAGCAGAGCAACTATTGGCAGCAAAGTCTGAAATACCAGGTGTCACCGATTTAAAGAAAGAAGTCCTATACGATCTAGGAGAATGCTATGCCTCTCAAGGCGATTCTGAAAAAGCTATGGCTGAATTCAAAGCATTGTACGGTATCGATATCGGCTATAAAGATGTCTCTCAAAAAATTGACGACTTCTACTCAAAATCTTAATTTTTAGCATATCTAACACAAAAAAATAACTAGAAATTAAATTACTAGTTTCTAGTTTTTTTTTACGAGCATTTTATTTTTGTTCTCTAAGGTGTGCCTCAACTCGTGACATCAACTCAGCGTAGTCAGAAGGCTTCAAGGCAAAGGACTCAACTGCAATCGGTGCCTGTTCTTTAGACGAATCAATGGACTTCAGTAGATAATTCTTTCGTCCCTGTGTATCAGAAAAAGACGCTTGGATACCCATTTCCGTTTCGTGGGCAAAAAAGGGGTGTGTCTTACATTCCATTACTTGATACAATCCAGTTCGCTTGAAAACTCAAATCCTCAAAAGGCTTTTTTGATAAGGCTTTTTTGGGGTAAGGCTTTTTTAGATTTGAGCCATCGCCGTGCCAGCCAGCCGTCCCGTGGTCCATGCCGCTTGGAAGTTAAACCCACCGGTGATGCCATCGATATCTATGCATTCACCTGCAAAAAAGAGCTTGGGAACACATTTGCTCTCCATGCTTTTAAAATCGATCTCCTTTCTGCTGACACCCCCACAGGTGACAAATTCCTCTTTATTGGTCGTCTTACCTTGAGCTTCATAACGCCCGGCTATCAGTTCAGTAATTAAGCTTTGTTCCGCTTTTTTTGAAAGTTGCGACCAAGTGGTCTCATTTGAAATCTGTGCATAGGAAACGAGCGACTCCCAAAGGCGTTTAGGTAGCTCAAAAAGCGGTGTATTTTTTACACTGCGTTTGCCCGCCTCAATCCGTTGGCGATTAAAGGCTTTAAGGACTTCATCGTGAGTGCTCACTCCGAGCCAGTTCACATAAAAGGTAAAATGGTAGTTTTGGTCTTTCAGTGTGCGAGCTTTCCAAGCAGAGAGTTTGAGGATCGCCGGACCACTCATACCACGATGCGTAATCAGAAGTGGTCCCATTTGCGATTGTTTAATTGAGTCTAGCCAAACCCGTGCCTTCGGAACCGACACACCCGAGAGACTTTGCACCCGACTATCATTCACATTAAAAGCAAAGAGAGAGGGCGCTAGTGGCTCAATGTGATGTCCCAGCTTCTGAATCGACCCCTCAAGAGAACTTCCTTTCATTGAGCCGAGCGCTAGACAGACCGCATCGTAGTTCTCGTAGGTTTGTTCATCGAGCTTCAATAAGAATTGACCCTCAGCCGTCACCGAAATCGATTCGACACCCTGTCCCTTTTTTAACTGAATCGAATGCTGTGCTACCTCCGACATAAAGCAATCGATGATCGTTTGAGAATCATCCGTGGTCGGGAACATTCGACCATCCACCTCAGTCTTCAGGTCAATTCCCCGTTCTTCAAACCACGCAATCGTGTCGGTCGGTTGCCATGCGTGAAAGGCTGCTCTCAGCTCTCTAGAACCTCTAGGGTAATGCTCGGATAACTGTTTCGGATCAAAGCAGTGATGGGTTACATTACAACGCCCGCCTCCCGATACCCTTACCTTGCTGAGCCACTCCTTTCGTTTTTCAAAAAGATCAATCGCCACGCTAGTATTCTGCTCCGCTAAACTCAATGCCGTGAAGAATCCCGCTGCGCCTCCGCCTATAATGGCGACTCGTTTATTTAAAGACTGATGCATCCTTTTATCGTTTCTTGTCCACCGCTCTATAAGGAACGCATTCAAAAAAATAAGCAACACTAGGAATAACTACCTCCTTAAGGAATAACTTCACTTTAAAGGACTCCATAGGATTTAACTGCTATTAAAAAACCCCTTTTAGAAACTCTAAATTCTCTAACGCTTTTTTTATATATACCGATCTGCCTCGGTACCTAAGTTTTCTTCAAAAAAGGGAATAAAATCTAGGGATTTTAAGTCTTATTATAATCCAATATCCCTAAAAACACTTAAACAAATAAATCATACGAATACGAATCGGAAAACAAATAAATCATACGAATCGGAATAACTAGTTAGTGATTATAGTGATTAGCTATTTGAATCAGCCAATTCATCACAACCTCCCATATAAAAGAAAACACAGAATGGTATTTTTTTGAGTCTCTTTAAAAAACCCGAATTACAAAAATAACCCCCCTTATAAAATGAAAATGTATCAATTCTTCTTTACTCTCTTATTAGCAACGCTCGGCTCGTTGACATCGGTTTTATCCGCCGCCTCGGTGGATGATTTAGTCTTTGGGCTGATTAATGACAACACTGAATATGCGGTGACGGACTGCGATACTGCAGCCTCAGGAGATTTGACCATTCCCGCTACTTACGAAGGC
>CAJWEH010000030.1 GCA_913031135.1 uncultured Puniceicoccaceae bacterium
GTGACTGTTAATCACTTGGTCGCTGGTTCGATCCCAGCCTGAGCAGCCATTTTTAAACTTCCATTTATTTAGACTCCCACTTGCGGGATCTTTTTTTGCTCAAGTTACTTTTTGGAATAAGCTAATTCCTCAAGAACCCGAACGGCTTCTTCCGGACCGTTTTCACTCCTTAAGACTTCAGCCACTGCCCGAGCCTTTTTCAGTCGCTTTTTACTTCTTTCAATAATTTTGACTGCTCTTGGTAACTCTTCTGGCCAACGAGACAAGCGGAGCATAAGACCGACTCCGATACGTTTCACCTCACGCCCAAAAAATTTCTGATCGCCAATATGCGGTATGATAATCTGTGGAACTCCTGATGATAAAACACTCGCTGTTGTCCCTGCCCCACCGTGATGTATCACAACCGAAGCAAACTGAAACAACTGATCATGGGAAACACGCTCCACCGAAAAAATATTTTTGGAATGTTTCTCAACCGATAACTTTGCCCATCCCGATTGAAGGATAATTTTTTTATCGGATGGCCAATTTTTAAGAAATCGCCTCATGATTTTACGAGCATTCTCAAAAGTTACACTTCCGAAGGTTAAGACTGGAACTTTCTCATTCTGACAAAAGGCTTCTAATTGCTTTTGCATTTCTGGGTCTTCCGGAGCTTGCCATCGCAAATAACCTGTAAAAATAAACCGATCATCCCACGGTATTTTAGGACTGAATAGATTTGGTGAAACGGTAACCAATATTTTATCTGCTGGATCAATTAAATAACTATCAACCCTACCTATCTCATTTTTGATCAGTGTATCACCAACCACTTGATTGATGTTCCAACAAATAAAACGATCCACAACTTTCCATAAAAAGCGATTGATCGGCTTACTTAAAAGCTTTGGAATCACTAACCTCCTCGGTAGCATAATTGGCGATTTTGAATTAGACGGTATGACATTATGCGCAAAAGTCGTCACCGCACAGGGCACCTCTAATTGTCGAGCCAACCTGCAAAGATTGCCAAAAATATAGTTACTAACAAAGACATCGGCCGTTTGAAGTTCTCGCCTAAGGATTTCAATGATTTCATCCAAAAACGGATTGGCTTCAGAATATATAATTTTCAGCAAGTCTAGTGAATTTTTGGAACGCGTTAGGTCACGCATCGCTTCCGCAAATCCGCTTTGATCCCAATCGGGCGGCAACTGCACAAACTCAAGACCAGCTGCTTCCACATCTTTTTTAAATAAAGAAACTGTTGCAAAACGCACATGATGCCCTGCTCTCTGTAAGGAATATCCCAGACGAATGACCGGAAATATGTCTCCTGTTGATCCATGTGACGTAAGTAAAAAACGCATAGAACCAATAACTTAGATACTTTTCTCTCTCAATAAAGATAAAAATTATAGCAAATCAGCCGCCAACTCTGCAAGTTCAGAGCGAACGCCTTTGGTCAATTCAATATGGGCTGTGATCTCCGTGCCTTTCATACGCTGTGCGGTATGAACAAGGCCATTAGACATTGCATCTAAAAACATGCTATCCACCTGTTGGGGATCCCCAAGAAGAATGACTTTAGAGCCTTCCCCCATCCTACTAACAACCGTCTTAGCTTCGTGAGGAGTAAGATTCTGCGCTTCGTCTATAATAAATATTGTATTAGATAAGGAACGTCCTCGGATGAAGGTCATCGCTTCGACAATCACAATACCATAATCGAAGAGAAATTGGTACGGCTTCCTCGGTTTTTCTGATTCATCCGAATCATTATCATTGGACTGTGGCTGTTTAGCTAGTTTGGCGATTGCTTTCTTACGCTTTCGGTTGGAAGTGATTTTATCAATACCGGAATCGGCAGACTTTGATTCTTGCTCTCCAACTGACTTCCTATTGCTAAACAAGACTTCTAGATTGTCATAAAAGGGAGCTATGTATGGCGCCATTTTCTCATCTAAAGTACCGGGCAATGCTCCTGTATCTTTACCGATATGAACAAGAGGCCTCGTGATAAAAACTCGTTCATAAATATTGTCCTCCCCAAGCGTCTGATAAAGTGCCATTGCGATGGACACCAAAGTCTTTCCTGTCCCAGCTTTTCCGCTACAGGTGATTAATCGAATATCTTCATCCAAAAGTGCATCAATTAACATTCTCTGTTCATTATTTAATGGTTGTATGCGTATTCCTTTAGGTATCTTAATCCCCATTGAGTCGCCTAAAATCAACCCTTCTAGCTGACCATCGCCCCTGTAACGAGCGACCTCAACGAAAGACTCATGCTTAACATAGACATATTCATTTAAAAACAAATGCTTCGTTTTGTCAGGCGATAAGTCTACACCATGCTCTTCAACAAATAATTCATAGTCCTCCTGTGATAATTCAATTTCATGGAAGCCATTACCAAATTGCTTATTAGTGACTTTATCATTCATGTAATCTTGAACTTCGAGCCCCAAAGCTATCCCTTTTAAGGCCATATTGGCATCTTTAGTCACTAAAACAACACGATCGACATCACTTATTTCTTTGAGAAAAAATACAGAGGCTAAAATACGACTGTCCATCTTATCCATATCGAGCAAAGTAGCTCTGAGTCGATTCAATGTCTCGCTATCCTTCGAATGAATTAAAAAATCATTGATAACAACCACTAACTGCCCGCCATTCGGAAGATTGCGAGAGAGTGCCGATCGAAAGGACTTCTTGAGCTTAGGCTCCGTCTCCAATTCATCATCGAATAATGCACGCAAATCCCTGTGTATTTTACGGGCTGAAAAACCAAGCTCACCCGGTGCCGATTTTTTTCGATCCAACTCTTCCAAAACCTCCACTGGTATGGCAATTGTGTTATCTTCAAATTTATATAAACACTGAGGATCATGTAATAATACATTTGTATCTAAGACAAATATTTTGCCCTTTTTATTTTCTTTTTTCTCTGTACTTGGCACCTTGAATATACGGTTAAAATAACAAACTCGACTTGATGATTTTAAAAAACGATCATATTTAAATGCTATGCTTCCCTTTTTAAAAGTCGCAAGCAGGAAATGAATTAACTGCAAAATTCTACAAAAATGAAACGAATTCACGCATCCATTCACTATAAATTCAAAGATACGCAACTACTTGAAATTGCACTTTCCCACCCAAGTATTAGTAAACATGCTTTGGAAAACCAACGATTTGAGTTTTTAGGGGATAGTTTACTGTCATGGTGTGTGTCAGACTACTTATTCCAATATTTTACTGAGGTTGACGAAGGGCAGCTCAATTTAATGAAAGTCTCTATCGTTTCTGGTAAGTCTTTAACCCAAAAAGCAATTCAACTGAAGTTAGATAGCTATTTGAAGATGAGCGATTCTTACGCAAATAATTCTGGTGAACCAACCGATAACATGCTTGAAAATTGCTTTGAAGCTCTCGTTGCCGCTATATTCTTAGATTCTGACTATAAGCAGGCTAAAGAATGGATCATAAACACTTTTTCTGAAGAACTATTAAAAGTCTCAGAAGCAGCAAAATTACAAAACCCTAAAGGGCGCCTCCAAGAATGGGCTCAGTCACAACAGTTGGGAACCTTACCTAGATATGAACTGGTAAAGTCAGATGGCCCAGAGCACGGAAAACTACACACAGTCAAAGTGTATTTATCAAATGATGTTTTTGGCACCGGAACCGACAGTTCAATTAAAGGTGCTGAGATGAACGCTGCAAAGGATGCATTGAGCAAAATCAACGCCTAATTTGTAAACCATGCTTCAAAAGAGAATCACGGGTGTTATAGAAAATGCAATGCTTCCAGTTGCGAGCTCGCTTATAATTGAAGGGGAAACGTCCACATGTATTTTCATAACATCTAATCCAGCAAACCTTGATTCCTACTCAAAAGATCTAGCGATTTATGCTAAAATATTGGCACCTCAAACTGAACTCCAAATTCTTACATTTCCAGAATCGCCCCCTAGAGCACTCAATGAGACTTCAAAGAAACAGCGTTACTCCCAACGCTTATCCGTTTTGTTAAACCTCATTAATTCTCATAAAACTAAAATCGTATGTATCGTAACGACTCCTGAAGCACTCTTTGGCGATTTTCCAATAAACGATAGCTTAGTAAAAGAGTCCTGTCATTTATCAGTTGGAGCTAGCCATGACTTTAACGAACTAGTAGAGCGATTGTCTCAAAAATTAAATTATGATGCAGAAGCGACCTGTGAAACAATCGGTGAAATTGCAGTTCGTGGAGGTATTATAGATATTTTCCCAATCAATTCCGACGCTCCCTATCGAATTGATTTCTTTGGAGATGAGATAGAATCCATTCGCCTATTTGACCCGACATCTCAAAAGAGCAAAAAACATGTAGAAGCCATCCATATTCCGGCTAACTTAATTGAAGAACATAAAGAGGATTCAATTCTTAGCTATTTAAAAGATACTCCTATTTCTTGGATTTTTGATAACCCTAGTTTAATCGAAAGAGATCATCCCTATCGAATCTCTAACAAAGAGGATTCAAACGATTCCCATACGCTAAACTTCCTATTAAAGAATCGAAGAAAATCTAACGATAGGACAATCAGTATTAGTGAATTCAACACGACCTCAAAATTATTTCTCGATGCCGAATGCATAGAATTAAAGAGCACCTCGATAACTAGCTTTCGAAAGAAACATTTATTGGCACAAAAGCAGGAGCAAAACAATGATCAATTAGCATTAAATGATTTTTTCAATCATGTAGAATCAAAATACAAACGACGAAAACTACCTCATGTTCACTGCTTTATTCAAAATGAAATAAACCGAGAACTAATACAAGATACGGTTGAGCTAATCCCGATAAAAAAATCCATTCACTTAAAACTGTTTCCATCAGAGATAGATAGAAATTGTTTTATCGCACCATGCCCAGACATTAAATTACTCAATCAAGGACATATCCAAATCCTCGAAAACGACCTACTAGAAGAATCCGTTCAAACAAAAAAAGAAACCCTGCATGAGTCACAGGTGCTCAATTTGTTGGATTTTTCTGAACTAGTTAATGGAGACCTTTTAGTACATTTACAACACGGTCTATGCCGGTACAGAGGTATCACAAATATTGAACTAGAGGGTAATGAATCTGAGGTGATCTCCGTCGAATTTGACAAATCAATGCTTTTGCATGTCCCCATAAGAGAAGCACACCTATTAACCCGTTACCTCGGCTTAACCAAAAAACACCCTAAGCTCGCTAAAATCGGAACAAACCAGTGGATAAAAACTCGAACAAACGCAGAACATGCTACTCTAGATTACGCCTCAAAACTGTTAAAAATATATGCTGAGAGAGAGAAAATTAAAGGCTTTGCCTTTCCTAAAGATCACCCTTGGCAAAGCATTTTTGAAGATGGTTTCCCGCATAAAGAAACTAGAGATCAATTATCCGCTATCAAAGAGGTAAAATCCGATATGGAGAAGTCCAAGCCAATGGACCGACTCATTTGTGGCGATGTTGGATACGGAAAAACAGAGGTTGCAATCCGTGCCTGCTTTAAAGCGGTTATGGCAGGAAAACAAGTCGCCATATTAGTACCAACGACTGTTCTTTGCCAGCAACACTACAACCACATACTAGAACGCATGAATGAATTCCCTGTAGCAATAGCTATGCTCAGTGGATTTAATTCAAACCAAAAAAACAAAAAAGTTCTAGAAGCCTTACAAAGCGGCAAGATCGATTTAATCATAGGTACTCACCGACTCCTAAGTAAAGATGTCACCTTTTCAAACTTAGGTTTGATGGTGATCGATGAAGAACAGCGATTTGGTGTTAAACAAAAAGAAAAAATCAAAGAACTCGCAAAAAATGTAGATATTTTAACACTGACAGCAACGCCGATCCCTAGAACCTTGCACCTTGCTCTGTCTGGTGCCCGTTCCATGAGTGTAATTGAAACCCCTCCTATCGATCGTAAGCCAATTGAAACGATTGTTAAAAGTTACGACCTTGATGTCATATGTAACGCAATTACCTATGAAACCTTGAGAGGCGGACAAGTGTTTTACTTACACAATAAAGTCGAAACCATCGAAAGTGTTGCACAGACACTAAGGGAACTACTGCCTAATTTGAAAATAGCAGTGGGCCACGGACAAATGGAAGAAGGTATTCTGGAAAAGGTTATGGTACAATTTATAAATGGCACATTTGATGTGCTGGTCTGTACAACCATCATTGAGTCAGGAATTGATATTCCGAATTGCAATACCCTAATCATAGAAGGTGCGGATCGATTTGGACTCGCTCAACTGTATCAAATCCGAGGAAGAGTGGGTCGATTCAATAAACAAGCCTTTGCCTATTTATTCTTACATCGACATGTTGCATTAGTTGAAAGTGCCCACAAGCGCTTAAGTACACTCAAGCAGTACAATCAACTCGGTGCAGGATTTAAGATTGCAATGCGTGATCTTGAACTTCGAGGTGCTGGAAATTTATTAGGCGCTGAACAAAGCGGTCATATTACAGGAATCGGGTTCGAACTGTACTGCCAACTATTAAAGGAAAGTATCGCTCGACTAATGAATGCTCCAGGTTCTGAACAAATATGGGCAGAGGTCGATTTAGACTTTTTGATCTACGGAGAAAATAATTCTAGCTCCAAGAATAAAAAACTCCAACCAAGACCCCTCATTGATACCCAAGAAGAAAATACAACCATCAAGAAAGCCTGTGCTGCCATACCTAAATCCTACATAACAGAAGCGAGCTATCGAATTTATTTTCACAGGGCATTTTCGATGGCAAAAGACCTAAATAAACTTAGATCGATTCAAAGTGAATTGATTGATCGATTCGGAAAATTACCCGAAGAAGTGGTTTTGCTGATATCCGTGCACAAAATCCGTATTCAAGCAAGTAGAGCAGGCTTTAAATCCATTCGAACAGAAGGAGACTTATTAAAATGCTCCTATGCACATACTAAAAACAAATATTATAAAATTGGTTCTAGATTTCCTCGCTTGACCAAAAGCATAACGAAATTAAGGTTAAATGAAATTTATAATTTCATAAAACAAATCAAGAAATGATTCTAAAACTATTTATAAGCACTGCATTCTTTTGTGTTTTACTAGCTCAATTGAATGCTAATTCCACAGTGAAAGAATCAGACTTCATTCCCCAATTAGGAAATGGGATAGCCGCAATTGTAGAAGGTGAAATCATTACCTTTGAAGATTTGAGAACTTCGATAGACCCATTAGTTTCTAAACTTCGATTACAAGCAAAGAATGAATCCGATTTTAAAAAACTGATTGATCAAGTCAGTAAGGATATCCTGCAAAATAAAATTGATCGTATCATTATTGTAAAATCTGCAGAAAAAGAAGGCTTACAGATTCCAAGTTCTTACATTAACCAAGAGTATGAATCTGTTATTGAGCAACAATTTGAAGGTAATCGAAGTCAATTCTTAGCCTACCTGAAGTTAATTGGGAAAACGCAAGAGGATTTTAGAAATGATCTTAGAATGGACATCATAGTCCGATATATGAGAGGCCAAAATCAAAAAAATCAGGCAGAAATCAGCCCTGAAAAAATTGAACGGTTTTACATAGAAAATAAATTACAGTTTTATCAGTCAGATGCGATCCACTTAAAACAAATCATACTTACGGCTGAAGGTGAAACCAGCATCGATGACATCAAACAAATCGCTGGAAAAATTGTTAATGAATTAGAAAAAGGAGTTCCATTTCAAGCTCTTGCTAAAACCTACGGAAAAGGAACCTACAATAAGCCTAACGGAGACTGGGGATGGGTCAAAAGGGACGATTTGAGAAGTGAGATTTCTAATGTCGCCTTTGCTTTAACAGAAAAAACCCACTCACAACCGGTCCTTTTAGGCAATAGTATATTTATATTATACGCTGAAGCAATTGAGAGAGAAGGCATTCAGCCCATTTCAAAAGTGCGTGATGTTATAGAAAATAGACTCAGACAAGAAATCACCCGTGAATCGATTGAAAATTGGCTGATTGAATTACGAAAAGAAGCATACGTGCGCTACTTTATGTGATCCGCAATTAAGTGTCATTCTTTGGAAATAAAATTTCTTTTTCACCAAAGGCATTTTGACTCAGTGAGTTGCCCCACTCTAAATGATGATCAAAGACATCAATAGGATCGGTTGATAACAACTTTAATATTTTATTTGAAATTGCAGGCATCACTGGAGCCAATAAGACGCTCGATAAACGCAATCCTTCTGCCATGAAAGCAAGCGTTGTCCCTAAACGCTTTTGATCGTCCGCATCCTCAGATTTGGCCAATTTCCAAGGTGCTCGAAGCTCCGCGTAACGATTTAATTCAGCAACAAAAACAAAAGTCTTCTCTAGTGCTTTATGAAATTGAAAGTCCTCGTATAAATCTAAAGCAGAGCCTTTAACTTTTTCCCAATGGTCAATAACTGCGCGTTCTTCATCTTCTAGAATTTGCATTTCTGGGATAATTCCGTTGGCGAACCGATGCCCCATATTTAATAAGCGACTGACCAAATTACCTAAGTCATTCGCTAGATCTGAATTATACCGACTTTGAAATAATTCTAAGGAAAATTCACTATCTTGACCGACATTCATTTCCCGAATCACGAAATAACGAAAGGCGTCCGCCCCGTAGGTATTTATCAAATCTAATGGATTAATCACTTCACCATCAGACTTAGACATTTTGGAACCAGAACTCAGCCACCAACCATGGACTAAGAAATGTTGCGGCATTTCAACCCCTAAAGCTTTTAGCATAATGGGCCAATAAACGGCATGAGGCGGAGACAAAATATCTTTACCAATAACATGATAATCAACGGGCCAATACGCTTTTAAGGCGTCTGTTCCGTAACCAATTGCAGAAATATAATTCACTAAGGCATCAAACCAAACATAGGTAACGAAATTTTGATCAAATGGGAGTTCAATCCCCCACGATAACCGTTCTTTAGGGCGTGAAATACAGAGATCATTTAAAGGTTCCTTAAGAAAATTCAAAACATCCGCACTTCTAAATCTAGGATAGATCCAAGTATCATTGGAACGAATATAATCAATGAGCCAATCTTGGTACTGAGACAGTTTGAAAAAATAATTACTTTCTGTAACCTCAATTACTTCACCATATATCTCAGGCCATTGTCCATCAACTCGCTCTTTTTCGGTAACAAATTGCTCCTGACGAATACTATAATATCCATTATAATCAGCTTTATAAATCAACCCCTCATCAAAGAGTTTTTGAAGTATCGATTGAACTACCTCTTTATGCCTTGTCTGGGTCGTTCGAATATAATCATCATTACTAATCGTCAAACGTGAGCATAGATCTTGGAATTCAGCTGCTAAAGCATCACACTCCCCGATAGGCTCGACTCCTTTTTTTTGAGCACTCATTTGTACTTTTTGTCCATGTTCATCTAAACCAGTTAAAAAATGCACGGACTCTCCAGATAATCGTTTGTAGCGTGCTATAACATCGGTTAATATCTTTTCGTATGCATGCCCAACATGTGGTGAGCCATTTGCATAGTCGATAGCGGTTGTAATGAAAAACTTTTTACTCATGAATTTTATGCTTTAGCATTCAATTCAAACTAAGGAAGCCAAGGATATTTTTTAAATTCTGGATTTCTTTTTTCATTCCAAGCCTTTCTTCCCTCTTCACCTTCATCCGTTAGATAATACAATAAAGTCGCATTACCGGCCAGTTCTTGAATCCCTTGCTGACCATCTATTTCAGCGTTAAAAGCAGCTTTAAGGCATCGAATTGCTAAAGGACTATGATGAAGGATTTGTTTTGCCCAATCAAACCCTTCTTGTTCCAGCGATTCATAAGGAACAACCTTATTCACTAAACCCATTTCAAGGGCTTCTTTAGCAGAATATTGACGGCATAAATACCATATTTCTCGCGCTTTCTTTTGCCCAACTATTCGAGCTAAATAACTAGCTCCAAAGCCCCCATCAAAACTACCGACCTTAGGACCTGTTTGTCCGAAAAATGCATTATCTGCAGCAATCGTTAAATCACAAACAACATGTAAAACATGCCCACCACCGATCGCATAACCAGCAACAAGAGCAATGACAACCTTGGGCATCGAACGAATAATTTTCTGAAGTTCTAGCACATTTAATCGGGGAACACCATCTGAACCAACATACCCGCCATTTTTTTGACCACGAATCTTTTGATCACCCCCAGAGCAAAATGCATACGCACCATCAGACTGAGGATTTGCCCCCGTTAATAGAACAACGCCAATATCAGTATCTTCCCGAGCGTTGGTAAATGCATCGATTAATTCTTGAACCGTATCCGGAGTGAATGCATTTCTCCGATGAGTTCGATTAATGGTAACTTTGGCAACACCATCTAATTTTTCATAAATAATGTCCTTGTATTTTTTAACTTCTATCCAGTCCATTTTAACTATAATTACCTAATTTTGTTTAAATCTTTATGCGTTACGATATCTAAAGAGCGATCCGTAACAATCTCAATAATGCGAATGCTCTTATTAGCCACTTCTTTCAATCGAAGCCTTAGATCGGAAATACCGTTCACTTTACAATATTGGACACCAAAAGCTTGTGCCAAAAATTCATAATCGACGGTTTGAGGCGTTGCAAAATAATTCTCAAATGAATCAAACTTTGAAATTGGCAAAAATTCAAAAATACCACCACCATCATTATTGACTAAAATAATGTTTAAAGAGCCCTTTAATTTATTAGCAAATTGTAAACCATTAGTATCGTGCAAGAAAGCGAGATCCCCCGTTAATAGCAAGGTATTCAATCCATTATGGGCAAGCCCTAACGCGGTACTCAATGTACCATCGATCCCATTCGCACCCCTATTAAAAAATATCCTATTTTTTGAATTATTTTTCCCCCAATAAGATTCAGCATAACGAACACTCATGCTATTTGCAATCATGATTGCTGAGCCCTCGGGCAACTCTGTAGATAATAGCTTTGAAATCTTACCTTCAAAAGATGATGCAATAGTATCAAGTTCCCTAGAAATCGCATCTTCATATAACATTTCAACCTGATCCCATCGACTAAGCCAATCCTCATCTGACGGATACTTTTCCAATGATTCACTAATGAATTCCAAATCACCTAGTAAAGGAATCGAGCATCCATGTAGCGGATCGATATTATCATAAGTTTCATTAAATAAAAATCTTTGAGACCCTGACTCTTGAATCCAAGATCTTAAAATTTTAGACGTAGGCAACTTCCCAATTTGTAAAATTGCTGATGGAATCAAATCTTTTGAGCTCTGACCTTCTCTCAAGAAAGCATCATAATGGGTGACCAAATGAGAAAAGGAATTACTATGATTACGAACAGGATTCAGTGCATCCGCTAAAATAGGCCATCCTAATTTGTCTGAAATTATAGCTAAATGTTTTATAAATTGAGCGTCACTAATTGACCCTTCAAAAGTACCAACAACTATAATTCCCTTTCGGTGACTAGACAGTTTCTCTAAAAGCAAGCTATCTGTTGTAAGAGACGGTTTTGCGATCTCCGTTAATTTAATCATAACCGAAGCGAGTTTTAGCAACTGATCTGCAGGCATTACAGGTGACTTGCCCTCTTCTGGTGCTAATGGCTCTCTAAATGGAAAATTGAAATGGCAAGGACCACTATCCACCCCCATTAAACGATGAACAACATGGATCAAAGTCTGCCTTAGATAATCAAAATAACTAATATCATTCTCGGGCACACCTATTTCAAAAAATTGGTTTACGAAGTTACCATAAAGTTTTGTTTGATCGATGACTTGCCCCTCCGAACAATTTCTTAATTCAAAAGGTCGATCAGCAGTAAATACGATCAATGGGACTTTACTAATTTGTGCTTCAACAATAGCGGGCAAAAAGTTTGAAGCGGCTGTTCCAGAAGTACAAACGATCACTACTGGCTTCCTCTTTGACTTAGCATAACCAAGTGCAAAAAAAGCGGCAGAGCGCTCATCTAAAAAAGAAACCGTTTCGAGCCTTGGATTCCTCGACGCTGCAAAGGTTAATGGCGTTGAACGTGAGCCTGGACATGTCACAACCATTTCGACACCTAAGCGTGCTAAAACCTCAAACACAAAGGCGCCCACTGCCGAATTTACATTCGAAAGAGACAAAGAATCAAAACTAGGCGAAGTGTCCATAGTGGCATTTAATATAATAAAACTAATATTTTTAAAAAGCCTTACGAAATCTTTTCGAATACCGCCTTATATTCATTGTATTCTAGCCTGAAAGCCAGATTTCTTATAAATCTTTCGAAGCATTTTAAAGGCCCTTTTTTGAGCGACTTCAGCACCCTCCTTCAAAACGCTTTCTAAATATTTTGGCTCAACCATCAACTCATTGTAGCGCTTTTGCACTGGCTCTAATTTTGAAATAATAAGATCCGAAAGCTCTGATTTCAAATCACCATAACCTTTGCCTTGAAACCGACCTACGATTGTCTCGGAGCTTTCCCCTGAAAATGCTGCATAAATATTAATTAAGTTGGTAAGCCCTGGCTTATCATCTGAATGCTCAATAGTCCTCGAAGAGTCTGTAACCGCACCCATGATCTTTTTTCTAATTATTTTTGGATCATCTAATAAAAAAACTGTGGCATTTTGATTTTGATCGCTCTTAGACATTTTCTTACTTGGGTCCTGTAAAGACATGATGCGCTTCCCTTGCTCTGAAAGATACGGCTCTGGTATTGTAAATGTCTCAGAAAATCTTTGATTGAATCTTTGGGCTAAGTTCCGACACAATTCAAGATGCTGCTTTTGATCTGCTCCAACAGGCACTGCGTCTGCATTGTATAAAAGGATATCTGCCGCCATGAGCACTGGATAGATAAGTAAGCCTGAATTAATAGAGCCCCGCTTTGTAGGATCTTCCGATTCATGGTTTAGCTGTTTCGTCTTATCTTTAAACTGAGTCATTCTTTGTAATTCACCAAGTGGCGTCATACAGGCTAAAATCCAAGCTAATTCGGTGTGTCCAGTAACATGGGATTGAATGAAGATATTCGATTTCTTTGGATCTAAACCACAGGCAATGTATTGCGCTACGCAAGAAAGTGAGTTTTTCCTAAGCTCGGCAGGAGTGTAATCAATGGTAATTGCATGTAAATCAACAATGCCAAAATAGCACTCATAGGCATCTATCATTGTCGCCCAATTCTTAATTGCCCCAAGATAATTTCCGATTGTAAGACCACCTGTTGGTTGCGCACATGTTAAAATAACTGGTTTTTGATCACTCATAAAAATTTATATCTCTTTATAATTACTGCAATTTCCTACAGTTATCACAGATGCAGAGCAACTGATTATTTTCATTTCGATAACGGAATTCTATATTTGGATTCTTCTTTTCAGTAATTCCACAAAAAGAACATTGGTGTCGTGATTGCTCTTTGTTTTCTCGGGCGACTTTCTGCTGTGTCTTAAATCGTCTTCTCTGCTTAATAAAACGAATAAAATCTTCAGTGAAAAATAAGAAAATGTTAAAGACTTGTCCTATGATGATTAATTTATTGCTCAAGCTAGAACCAATAAAAATAAGAAGAAAAAACAATGCTGAAAGGATCGCTAGGTACTTCACTTTCATCGGAATGATGAAAAAAAGAAGAAATTCCAAATCAGGTCGAATCATAGCAAATGCGATAAACAAACTCATGAAAAGAATATCTGGTTTCACAAACACTTGTGGATCTTTAAAAATCCAAAAACCAACTAGAGAAAGTATCGCTGTAGCGAAAATACAGATATAAATGTATACATTAAAAACAAATGTACCCCAGTAGCTTTCTAATGTGGCACTAATAATATAAAAGATATACCAGCTAATTAATAGAAATAACATTCCAAATAACGAACTTGGATTTAAGGGTGGAATGAAAAGAAATGTGACCAAACGCCAATACTCACCCTCTAAAATCACAAGAGATGGAATTAAAAAAAGTCGTTGAAAATCAACAAACCCAGCAAGCATTAGTATGTATACGATTACTTGAATAGCAATAATGTATAGAGCAATATTTTGAATCGCCCAACTGCCAAAGCGAGGTTCAAGCTGTTTAATTTTATTAAGGAACATGAACTAAATCTGTAAAAGAATGAGGTGTAAAATAATTGAAACTAGCAAGGCTGCTACAATGTCATCTAAGACACATGCAATCCCACCCTCCAACTTTTCAATATGAGTAATGCCAAAAGGTTTAACAATATCAATGATACGAAATAAAACAAATCCGGCAAGAAAAACGGGCCAACCTCCAAATTCACTAGCTAAGCCATTAGCTCCGTTCATCCCAATGAAGATGAAAGGAACCGCAACAAATTCATCTAGAACAATGATACTTGGATCTTTTTGCATCAAATGAAATTCTGCTGCATCGCAAATACCCATTGCCAAATAAGTACATAATAACAGAAAACAAATATAATAAAAGGGCGTTAGGTGATGAAAAAAAATTGCATAGAAAAGGAACCCAAAAAAAGAACCTACGGTCCCAGGCATAGGACACTTAGACGGAAAACTACCAAGCTTTGCACAATTAACAATAAATTGCTTTGGCAATAAATAAGCCCAAAAGAATCTACGATTTAAATTCATCCTGCTTTTCCTTATATAATTTAAAATAATTTAAGCCCGAAGAAATACTTAAAAGAACTGATACGATATAAATGATGTACGAAAACAACTGAATGAAAATAATTATTTCGGAGAGACAAAGTGTTCGATTTAAATAAACAATACCTAAGCCAATAAATAAAAATAAAAATTGAAAGACGGTTTTT
>CAJWEH010000031.1 GCA_913031135.1 uncultured Puniceicoccaceae bacterium
ACTTCACTGGTCCTGGCACTGTGTCAATCAACTGGTCAAATGCATTAGATGCATCCGGTGGATCAATCACATATGCTAGCCTTAATTCAGGAGTATGGTCTACAGTATCCGACACACTTGCTGCCGGAGCTAGTTCATACTCATTTGCTGCTAATGGTTTTGCTATCGATAACGTTCAAATCACTGGTACAGTAGTGCCAGAGCCATCAACATATGCTTTGATTGCTGGTTTTGTTGCGTTTATCATTGTTGCAATCCGTCGTCGTAAATAAGGATTAATTCATTTAACATACCCCTTCTTATATGATTTCATTCATTGAGAAGGGGTTTTTTATGATTAAATTAGAAATGAACTATCTCTTTACCTTATTAGCGCTAGTCGGCACTTACTTAGAAGCAAATGTGAATCTATCTGAGTCCGATTATGACTTTATTCCTATCTATGCAAATCTCGATCATTCTTTAACTTTATCAAATGGGGTTTCATTAAAAGCAAATACTCGATTTATTGTTGTTCGTGTCGAAGGTGATCAAGTGCTTGCAAATTTTTCGGCTCGAAAAGGGATTCACTTGATACCCATCGCCTCAACAAATGTTCTTGAATTAACGCAGTCAAATAAAGAATCTTTTAAAGATAATGCAGACGGTTTTTCTAGACTATCTGAATTTTTGAAAAACAGGATAGCTTCAGGTGAAAGCGGTTGGAAATATTTAGTCCATCAAGACAAAGTTAAGAAATATAAAAAATGGATTATTCTATATGCGGATTCCTCGCATGATACCACTAAGGCTTTAATTGAAAATTTTGATAAAACATATAGAAGTTTATCAGAATCTGAATCCGAAACATTTTTCTTGTATATTGATACTGCAGGAGATCAAAAAAACTTAGATGCTTTAGCCAATTCCTTACAATTAAAAATAGGTACGCTTCCTTGGTATCTGTCAAAGGGCTACGCTCATTCTTTGCAACACCTTGATTCCGAACTTCAAGTACCTGTAATTGTTGAAGCTAAATCAAATAATACGATCCTTAATCGAGTCATTAGTGCGGAATTGATACAGGATTATCTTTCGTTAGAATGATTATTTGATCTAATTAATCCTTATTTTTTTGTGATTCTTTAAAAACGCTGGAGTGGATTGTCGTTGGTACTCTGCTTGGATTTTTTCGTCCTAGGAGTATCACATTTTTGTTTCTATTATTCAATGGATCATCAACCTGCTTTTGAGGAAGTGATTCTTCAGCGATAGTTCTTGAAAATGCCTCTATTTTATTATCTGCAGCCTGCTTTTTAATTGTATATAAGCGATGGGTTTTATCGGGCAATTGAGAATATTCTTGTTTTCTAAATGCTTCAATTTCTGCTGTGGATGGTAGATTTTGTTGGACAATAAGTTTTTTAGAACTTGCTTGATCAATACCTTGATGAAGCACAATTATAGGGTGTTCATTGGCTTTAATGAGTTTGACGGACTGATTGACTCCATCCTTTAGTAATTTCACTTCATAATTTATGGGATCATATCCAACAAATGTGTAATTTTTATAGTGTTGTCCTGAAGCGATCCAGAAACGCCTTTGATTTGAAGAATCATAAACGCTGAATTTATACTCATCATTAATTTTGCAGATGCTAGATATAATTAAATCACTACTTTTTTCATAAATATGAACTTCGGCATGAATACCTCTTACAAAAATGGTCAAAAGAAGCATCAGAGGACATAATAACCGTTTTAATATGCCTATTTTATTCATAGAAGAAGGAGTTTAAACAAACTAAGCTAATTCCATCAAGTTACATGGCTTTAGCGGCACGTTCAACTCGCTCCTTGTAGTCTTTGATAGTATTATCGGACTTTAATGTTAGGGCTCTATCTAGTAAGGAAATAGCCTTTTTATACTGCTTATTTTTAACCAATGCTTGTGCGTGAGCAATCAATGCGGCGCGTTCGTATTGACTGATATTTTGAGCTTGTTCGAATCGAGTGAAGGCTTCAGGCAGTTTGCCTTGATCAACATAGTACTTAGCTAATTCTATGAGTGCTTCTCCATTTAACACATCTCTTTCAATAATCTTAACTAAGAGATCGGCTGCCTTGTCATTGTCTCCATCATTGCGAGCAATTTTTGCTTCAAAAGTCAGTAGTTTTAAATCCTGATCATCACTAACGGAATCATTGAAACGATTTCTAATGCTAGTAATAATGGTCTTTGCTTCTTCAAAATTAGCTGTTTGTGTGAGTGCATTTGCTGACTTAATTAATACAGCTAAGTCACTTTCTGTTGCTAATTCTGAGGCTCTTAAATAAGCGCTAAGTGCGAGTTCCGGCATAGTATTATTCATATAGATATCCCCTAACAGACTTAAAGTTTCCAATTTTGCTGAACCTAAACGATCGACAATTTCTAAGTTGCTTGCAGCTCGCATACTGTCATTTAACCCCAAAAAGGCATTACCCTGTAAAACCCAATAGTCTGCGTTATCTGGATCATTAAGAATTAAAGTATCAAAAATAGCGATCGCATCTTCATATTGCTCCATCTCAAGAAGGCAACGGGCGAGTCCTAGTTTCCAGTCTAAGACCTCTGGTTGCATTAGAATCGCTTGTCTGTAGGCTGCTTCTGCTGGAAAGTAATAACCTTCAGTCAAATAGCTATAGCCTAAAAGTCCGTAAGCTCTGCCATCAACTAAGCCGAGCTCCATAGATTTTGATAGGGATTTGATGGCGGACTTAAAATCCGCTTTTTGGACATTAACCAATCCAAGATTCTTATAAGCTCTTCGAAAACTAGGATATTTTTTTATTGCGGAATTATAAAAGGTTTCCGCTTGTTCTAACTGACCTTCCTGAAAATACAGATTTGCTAAAATAAAGTCAAATGCCGCACTATCGTCATCTTTGACTTGTGGTGCGAGTTGCTTAATCGCTTCTCCTGGAGCTACTTTCAAAAATTTAATCAGTGTCCTAATTGTTTCTTTTTCTTCTTCCTTCAACTCAGGTTCATACCCAGCAAGAGTGCCATAGGTAGCCATAAATTCTTTTTGGAAAAGAGGATCTTTCCAAAGTTCAGTCATTGGGTTTGTCTCTTTTGCGTTTCCTGTTAAAAGAAACAGTGAAAGAAGACAGATGATTGTTGTTACAAACGATTTCATGATAGGATTGTTCTAATTTGTGAAAGGAATTTTTTGTTGCATTTTAAATTTTACGGCGCGTCCATTTTTTTCTCCTGGATTAAATTTAGCTCTTGCATAGGCATCTCTTACAGGAGCAATAAAGATTGAATCCGATGCTTCAACTATTTCAATGGATCCAACGTTACCTTGTTCATCCACGATAAAGCGGATTACAACATAGCCACTAAGTCCTTGTCGTTGTGCTTTCGCTGGATAAGTAATGTTTGGAGGTCTTCTAAATCCTGGTATTTTATCTAGATCATTGATATTAAAAATATCCATTCCTAAATCTGCCTTTTTAGCATCGAATGTTGGTAATGCAAAGTCGCCGCTCAATGAATCGCCGGTACCCGGTTCGAGAGCCATGTCTAGTTGTTCAAGTGATATGGGAGGTGGCGGTGTGTCTAACTCTGGAGGGGGCTCTTCCTCTTCAGGTTCAGGTGGAGGAGGATCTTCCGGTGGAGGGGGAGGGGGAGGCGGTGCTATATCAAGAGAATCAATTGATTCCGGTGCCTTTTCATAGGTGGTGAATAATTGAGTTAATGGGATTGCTAAAAATAACAAAAAACTAAATGCCAGTCCGATCATCAGACCGGAATAGCTATTTTTAAGTTCTTTTGGTTTTTTAAATGGTTTTGGCATTTCGCTAGAGCCGTCTCTTATCGTTTTGTGGAAAAATTAATTTTCTTTGCTCCTGCCAGCTTAGCTTCTCCATAGACGCGAGCAAAAATGCCATGGTTCGATCCTTCATCAGCTTGAATGATAACGGGAAGATCTTCTTGAAGGAGCAATCGTTTAATAATTGGACTAACGCCTGAAATACCAATATCTCTACCGCCGTAGATCACTTTATTCTCTTTTGTGACCGCAATTAGTATACTGTTTTTTTCAAGTTGTATTGATGCTGCAGCTTCTGGCTTATTGACTTCAACTCCAGTCTCTTCAACGAATACAGTGGTCACAATAAAAAAGATCAATAAGATGAAAACCATGTCAATCATGGGTGATAAATTGATTTCTACATCGTCTCGTTCGTTTGAATGTAATTTTCTTAGCATGGTGCAATAGGTTGTTTCTTATGAGATATTAAGAGTGGTTAAAGATTGTGATTCTAGCCGCATGATTGACGATTCAATAGCTGATTTTTGACGGCGCACAATCAAGATTAAGAAGATTCCCGGTAGTGCTATGAAAAGGCCTGTTTGAGTCGTGATTAATGCTTCGGATATCCCTGCAGCTACCATATCAACCGTTTCAGAGCCACCTCCAGCAGAGATTGCAGAAAAAGTTCCAAGCATACCAATAACAGTTCCTAGAAGCCCCATCAATGGTGCTGAAGCTACTAATGTATTCAGAAATATTAACTTGCGATCTACATCCTGAATTAAGTTTTGATGGATTTCTTCAAAGCGATTTCTTAAATGTTTTGAGGAGGAGATGTTTTCTTGGGAGTAGCGAATGACTTCTTTTGTTTGTTTTGGTGCAAGATTAGGATTATGAATCCAATCCTTCCATTGATCGTTTTTTCCAAGGTCGATTTTATTTTGATTTAAGTATAAAATTAAATCAAAACCAGTTGTATAGATCAGTACAGCTAGTAAACAGAGCGGTACCATAACCCATCCGCCGCTGTTCCATATACTAATTATTTCCTGAATCATTTTAAATCGCTTAAATTAATTTTCAGTATTCTTTACTCCAGTAACTCCATTAATAAAACTAACGGAAACTTGCTCTAAATCACCGACTTTTTGCTTTGCCATTCTTGAGAGCAATCCATGTAAAATTAGAGAGGGTATGGCAACGACAAGACCGAGTTCGGTAGTGACGAGTGCTTCTGAGATACCCGATGACAAACTCTTTGCATCACCTGTACCAAATATAGTGATTAAGTTGAAGGTTTTAATCATACCAGTAACGGTACCTAGTAGCCCTAAAAGTGGAGCTGCCGCTGCTGTTAAAGCCATAAATGGAAGAAAGCGTTCTAGAGCCGGTTGAGCGGAGATAATTTTTTCATATAAGATTTCTTCTAGATTACCTCTTTTAGTTTCATAGTTATCGACTCCCGTTTCTAATAATCTGCCCCCAACGCCTGAAACATTAGAAGCATAGGATTTAGCTTTCTCTGGGTTCCCAGACTCAATTGATTGTAGCACTTCTTGAACATCCTTCCTGTTTGGCGTTTTGAATATGGAAATTTCATACGCTTTAAAGGCTCCTATAAGTAGGCAGGTAATACCAAGGGCAATAATAACTGAACCGACACTACCACCTTTTGCTAAGTGCTCAAATAGCGTATCATTTCCTTCAACAATTTTTAATGCTTTTCCAAGTGTGGCATCAATGGGTACTGAGCCATCATTGTTTTCAACAAAGTTTAGTATGCCTTGGTTAAAGTTTGCTCCTGGATTGGCAATCGCTGCTTCAGCAGAGTTTAGTTTGGTTATTGAAATCCCTTGTATGCTCGAGTCTTTCGAGCTGAAATAAACGGATGGTCCAAAGGCTGCAAAGGTCCCTTCAATGATCTCGCCGTTTGGTTCTAAGGCAAGTCCTTCAAAGGTATATCCGCCAACAAGATTCTCCAATCGATCGAGCGCCATTGCGATAACTCCAATTTGTTTTTCAAAGCGGTCTGCTTGTGAGGCATCTGAATCGTCTAGGATTAAGCGAGCTTCACGAGTTGCTTCTTCATAAATTTGAGCCTCACTAAAATCAATTCGGGTTTCAAATGTGCGTACAAATTCATCGAGTAAGCTGGCAGCGTAGTCGTTTTGGTCTTTAAGTGCTTTGACTTGGTCTCGTAATCGATTCAAGCCAATATCGCTATTATCCCTTAGTCTAAGTAGGCGATTCACATTGGCCTGCTTCTTTCGAACATCGTCTTCTAACTGTGAAACATTTCGGAGTAGAGGGATTTTTTCAGTAGCGATTGTTTTTCTAAGTTCGGACAATTCATTGAGCGCTATATCTAAATCAGATTTTATGCTAGAATTGGCTTCTTGGTAAGTTGTTTTTGCCTGTACTAGGAAGCAACTAGAATAAGACAGTAGACACAGAAGGATTAATTGAATGGATTTCATGGCTTAAAATAAAGTTATAGAGTTTGAATTTTCGCAGGCGCATTAACAAAACGGATTTCTCCAGTACCTTCGTATATATCAACGAGTGATTTTATTTCCGAACCAATCCCATCGATGAGTGGCCACTCCCATCCCTCTTTAGTTGGAATACCGATGCCTGCATACTCTCCGGAATCATCTACATAGTATGCCATTGCTAATCCCCAATATAGGGTAGTTACTTGTATGACTTTACCTTCTTCAAATTCCCTAGCTTCACTACTTGAAGTAATGGTTGTATTGAATTTATCTGTTTGGCTGAGAATACCAACAATGTTTTGCACTCTTTGTCCCAATGAAAGATCAGTGTTATCTGGATCATTAGGCAATCTTCTTATAAGCGGTTTTATCTTTTGTACTAACGGCTCTGGTAAAAATGGTATGATCGATTTTAATTTTTTTTCTAAATTCCCAACATAGGATGACACGACTGCAGATGCTTCTTTTAATTTACTTTTTTCTAAACTTAATGTAGAGCGTTCTTCGTCTGAAGCAGTTGAAGAAGCTTCTAAATCTGCCAATTCAGTATTGAGTCGATTCAATTCTTCTGAGAGTAACTCTTTTGTGTCGAATAACAAAGATTTTTCGATGTTCCAATTCGAACTTTCTTTAGAAATTAGCTGTTTCGTTTCAACCCATTGCTCTAAAAATTTTCTCGTATTCTCAACTTTTGTATCAGCATTAGCAAAGCTGAAGAATTGAAAAACTAATATTAGACTTATTATTTTATTAAAAGATGTGTTCATAATTTTTAACATTCAGAATGAATTTATATAAGGGAAAAGTACAATATCAAAATAGTAAACTAGGTTAGAGGTAGAAATTTAACCTAATTGAAACATTTAGACAGGGCATCATAGTAAACAACTTTAAAACTTCCATTTGGATTTTCGACAATTGCAGATAGTGATTCTACCCAATCTCCAGAGTTGAGGTAGTGAATATCTTCAATATAACTATCCTTAGGCGTATGTATGTGGCCACAGATCACCCCAACACAATTTGCTTCTTTAGCGGCGGCAACAATTTGACTATTAAAGTCATCTTTTGAACTTACGATTTTTTTAACGAAAGCTTTTGTCGCCTTACTGATGGAATAATAGTCTTTGCCACGCCAAGAGCGATATTTGTTATAAATGCCATTGATCTGCATCATTAGTTGATAGGCAATATCTCCCAATATAGCTAACCATTTATGCTTTTGAGTAACCGAGTCAAAGCGATCGCCGTGCGTGATTAAATAATTCCCTTTAATTGTAGGGTGAATATGTTCCTGAATAATCCCTAGTTCTGCCACTGGAAAATCTAATACCACTTCAAGCATCTCATCGTGGTTGCCTTTCGTAAAGATGACTTCGGTCGTGGGATCATTAATTAAATCTTTAATCATATTCAGTACCTCAGAGTGATCTTTATCCCAACCGCCTTTGCGCTTCAAGCTCCATCCATCTATGATATCACCATTAAGAATCAGTTTTTCATAGGAGATTCGAGCTAAGACCTCCAAAACTTCTTTAGCTTTACAGTGTTTAGTCCCCAAATGGATATCAGATAGAATCAATGTTTTAAATTTTAGTGGTCCGGTTTGCACGATATTTTGCGCTGAGATTGTTCATTAGATAATTGTGTAGTCAATGGATGAGAACAATGAATTAGTATTGTTGCATGTGTTTGTAATCTCCCCAGCGATATTTGATAGTTCTTTTTAATGGAATAAGCATTCCGTTGGTATCTTTAAGCCAATCGTATAACTCACTTGTCATGGAAATGATTCTTTCTTGATGTATAGGAGATTCAATTAGATTGTGCATTTCGTATGGATCATTTTTTAAATCATATAATTCATTTCGATCCCAAACCCCATGATAGCGTATTAACTTATACTGCGAATCACGAACGCCAAAAGTTGTTGGGGTCATTGGGAAGTCGTATTCCCAATAATATTCGTAAAAAATTTTCTTACGTTTGGATGTTGATTCAATATGGTTAAAAGTTTCTTTTGCGGATTCTCCAACAAAATAGTCGGGCATCTCTGCTCGGGCAAAATCAAGGATGGTTGGGGCAATGTCAGCATTAGAAATTAATGAAGTGTTGATTTGCCCCTTCTTTATTGCATCTGGGAAGCGCATTAGTAATGGGACTCTAGCAGATTCCTCATAGAAGTGTCGTTTGTCTATAAGTCCATGTTCTCCCCATGAAAAACCATTATCGCTCATATAAATAACGAGGGAATTTTCGGACAATTCTGCATTTTCAAGATAATCTAAAATAGCACCTATACTATCATCAACTCCCATTAATGTTTCGCAATAGTCGGTTACTAATTCATGGATACTGCCGGATTTATGGTACATATAATCTACGCCGTGCCAACTGATTCTTTGATTTTTAACCCATTCTGGCCATTTAAGCTCTTTATAAGCCCCGGTCTTAGTTTGCTCGTAGGTTGGCGGTAATTTAATTTTATTCCCTTCATATATTCCCTCGTGCCGTTTTGCCGGAAAAAATTCTTGATGAACAGACTTATGTGATAAATAAACAAAACAGGGTTGGTCTGGGTCTTGCTCATTCATCCAATTAATGGCATGCTGAGTTAAAAGATCAGCAGTATACACATCGTCACTGTATTGAATTTCTTTGCCATTTATATTTAAGAGTGGGCCGTAATAAACTCCTTGTCCTTTAAAACTTTCCCAATGATCAAAGCCAGGCTGCGGTTCATTGCTTTCGTCACCCATATGCCATTTCCCAAAAAAGCCTGTTTTATAGCCTGCCGCTTGCAAGTAATGAGGAAAATAGGTATGAGTCCCTGGGTTTGGCGCGAAATTATCGACTATTGTATGTTGATGCGTATAAAGACCTGTCAATATAGTAGCTCTACTAGGCGAACAGAGAGAGGTTGTTACAAAGGCTTCGGAACAGTGCGCACCTTCATTAGCGAGTCTGTCTAAATTTGGAGTTTGAAGCCATTCAATAGTATCCATAAAGCCCATATAATCATAGCGATGATCGTCGCTTAGAATAAAAATAATTCGGTTTGGACGTTCGTATGATTGATTGACTTCAGCGTTGAGAAAGAGTGCTGGAAGTAGTAAAAAAATACTCACTAAAATTAGCAGATGGTTTTTATTATTAGGTTGATTCATTTTGGCTATAATTGTATTTTTATAAGTATTAACTTATTTCGAATCTTTCAATACATTATCGATGAAGTTCGCACTGTTATTTCTAACGCCCTTACTTTTATTTTCAAAAGATGCCCCCAATTTTATTTTCATTTTAACAGATGATCAAGGGTGGACTAGTTTATCGGAACCTTTGGATCCAAGATATCCTCAAGCCTTTAGTGATTTTCATGAAACGGATAGCCTAAATACTATGATTAAGATGGGGATGCGTTTTACAGATGCTTACGCGGCTTCCCCTGTATGTGCGCCTTCTCGATATAGTATTCAATTTGGTAAAACAGCAGCTCGATTGAAACGTACTTTAGCAAGAGGTGAGAATTTTGCAGACCATAATCAAGTGGCTATTCCTCAATTATTGAAGTCAATTGATTCAAGATATCAATGTGCACATTTCGGAAAATGGCATATTGACGAAGATCCCAGTCGTTATGGTTATGATGTGCATGATGGCATTACGCGAAATGAACCAGGAGGTTTTCATAATGATGAACATGTGCTTCAATGGGGCGGATATTTGGATGAAGATCCGAAGAAGGTTTATTCACTTACCGATAGAACCATACAATTTATAAAGGAGTGTACTTCAAAAGAACTACCTTTCTACGTTCAGCTTTCTCATTATGCAGTACATTCGGATCTTGTATATTCTGAGGAAAGCTATCGGGAAATGCTTCTTAAAAAACCTGGAAGAAGGCACTCTAATGTATCATATGGAGCAATGCTCTTAGATCTGGATCAGTCTATTGCAAAATTACTTCAAGCATTTGAAGATTTAGACCTGATTGATAATACGTACATAATATTCACATCAGATAATGGAGGCATGCCCGTCTTGCCAATTCAAGTAAATCGTGGCGTCCCTTATAAAAAAGGTCTCAATGAACCACTCATAAGAGGTAAGTGGGATCTTATGGAAGGAGGTATCCGAGTTCCTTTTAGTATCTCAGGTCCTGGTATTGAGCATGAAAGTATTAGTCACCATCCAGTAGTCGGCTATGATTTGCTGCCAACAATAGTAGAATTAGCAAATACTCAGAAAAATGAGATTACATTACCTGATCATTTAGATGGTACTAGCATTGTAAGTGAATTGTTTCAAAATGGACGTAATTCTATGCCTAAACGACCTCACGATGGCATTGTATTTCACTACCCTCATTATAACATCTGTGGTTTAAATGAACCACATTCTGCAATTCGAAGTGGTGTTTTTAAATTAGTGAAATTTCATATTTCAGAAAGGTCCCTATTGTTTGATTTGTCTAAAGACATAAGTGAAAGTACTAACTTAATTCATGAGCTTCCAAATACTGCAAAGGAATTAGAAAATGCTTTGGATGCCTACTTAGAATTAGTCGATGCAGAGAAAAGTGAAGAGAGTTTTACTTGGGAAAAAGCAGGCCAAAATGGCTCAGTGAAAACCCTATTTTTCAAGAGGTACGATTAGAATTATTTTAATTTTGATCTATCAGTAAGTGGTTCTGGCATAGTTTCTAAAGTGTTATAAAAAACTGATTTTAGAGATGAAACTCTATTCGGATAATTGGCTATTAAGTTAATTCTCTCATAAGGATCATTTTCCAAATTAAATAGGAAGTCATTGCCCTTATGATTTATCAAAAGCTTCCATCCATCCTTTAGTACGGCCCCTGTATTTTTGCCAATTATTCCACCTGCCCAAAAGAAATGATCCCTAGAAATTTTTGATTCTTTATCCATTAATAAGGGTAAGAGGTTGACACCTTCAAATGGTTCAGAATTTGGTAAATCAATTCTAGCTATTGCAGACAGTGTTGGGTATATATCTAAAGATGAAATTGGTGTATTAGAAGTTTCGCTTAAATTGATATTGCTAGGCCATGACACAATGAATGGCACTCGAATACCGCCTTCAAAGTATTCTCCTTTATGTCCCCTAAGACCATTTGTTGAGCCCAACAGTTCTTCTCTAGGCCATTCTTTAGGAAGTCCTTTAAAATTTGTTTTTGCAGGACCATTGTCACTAAGAAATATTACTACAGTATCTTTTTTTATACCTTTTTTATCAAGAGTATCTAAGACTTGTCCTACGCCTTCATCAACAGCAAGTAACATAGATGCATACAGCTTGAGCGCTTCACTTTTGATATGCCTTAATTCTTTCTTATGCGAGAGCTTTCCCTGTAGAGGACTATGTGGTGCATTGTATGAAAGATATAGGAAAAAGGGTGTATCTGAATTTTTTTCAATATAGTCACAGGCACTCTGTGTCAGTAAGTCAGTAAGATAGATATCTCCGTCAGAGACAGGACCCCATACATTATTTGTTTTTGTGCTACCGTATTTGTCATCATTGACTCCATGATATTGGCCTGACTCATCAGGCCAATAATCGCCTTCCCAGACCATTGTATTAGCAGTATGGTCGAAGTATGTTTCAACTGGCATAGGATTCCAACTAGGATTGTCTAGATTCCATTTGCCAACTATGGCAGTTTTATAACCTGCCTTTTTTAAATGAACTGGAAGTATCGGTCTTTCATTTGGAAGTTTAACTCCACCCATGTCTGGATTCCAATAAACTCCGTATCTTCCTGGATAAGTACCAGTAAGCAAACCAACTCTGCTCGGACCACAAACCGGACTTATACTATAAGCTATATTAAACTTTATTCCCTCATCTGCAAGTCTATCTATGTTCTTAGTTTCTATTAGGTTTCCGCCATAACACGACGCATCTCCGTATGCCATATCATCTACAAAAATAAGGATAATATTTGGCTTTGTTTCGTTAGCGTATGAAATTGGATCATTCTTACTTAATGAAGAAGCAACTACCTGGGTACTCAAATAAAGAAAGCAAAGAAATGAAGATAACAGAAACATTAAGTGAACCTCGGTGCAATCGAATTTTAGAAATCAAAAAAGGCGAGGTTATTAACCTCGCCTTTAAAGTTATCCCCGATTAATGATTATTTTTTTTTATAAATTCTTACAAAAGCAAGAGTCAGAATACCAAGTAATAAAGCATATGTTGAAGGTTCTGGCACGACTTCTCCGGAAACCGCAAAGTTATCTAGTTGTGCTGCTCCAGTATTTGATAAAGTTAATCTAAATATAGCAGAATCGCCATCGGCAAGCCATGAAGTTCCATCGTTTACAGTTCCAAGTGAAATTGAGTAATTGTTTATTCCTGAATTGATACTGTCTGTTCCCATACCTTTTAAATTTGCATATGATGATCCGGTGTCAGCAGAAGCACCTTTAACGAGATTTGATCCAGTCGCTAGATATGCATTTTGCCATGAAGTCACTGCAGCGGCGGTCGTACGAATATCAAACGCAATATTAGTTAATTTAAAGTCATTACCTGAATTGTTAGTTACCTTATAATCTAACTGCATTTGATTACCAGAATTGCCAAATTTTGCAAAGCTACCATCAAACCAAGCACCAGATTGACCAAATGTAGATGTCCCAGTACCCCAACCATCTCTGCCGAGACCACTTGCGGGTCCACCAAAGGCTAATGTTACTCCAGTTGACTCCGGATCGTAATTATTAATTGATAGATCGCTAGTTGCACTGGCTGTGTTGAGACCTGCAAAATCGTCTAGTGTGATTTTAATGTCTTGTGCGCTAGATATAGAAAAAAGTGCAAAAGCAAATAGGTAGAATGTTTTTTTCATAGGATAAGGGGTTTGTAATTAAATTTACGAGAATATCATAAATGTGCATTCTTTTTTATCGACGTCAAATAAAAAACGCACATTTATGCACAATTTATTAAAAAAGCTTAAGATTCTACAGTTTTGAGCTGTTTTAGAATGATCTAGCAGACACTAAATGACTGACTAAGCTGTTCCGAGGGTATTACCTTCTAAATATTCCCCTTTTATTGAAATTAATTGGGTCTTATCATAAGGATTTTCAATAATTTCATAGAGTCTCTTTGTGGCATTGTAACCAATTGACCTATGAGGGATCTGAATGGTAGATAAAGTATGGTTTTTTAATGGACTGGATATCCCGTCAAAGCCTACGACGGAAACATCTTTAGAGACTTTAAATCCAGCAGATTCTAAATGCGTGATTAAATCATAAGCCACATGGTCTGCAGCACAGAACCAAGAAGTCACTCCATCTTTAGTTTGTTTGATCGCTTCTTTGATTGAGTCTTGAGGTGATAACAATCTGTCAGGATATACATTCACCACATCGGCTTCATTAAGTGGAATGGATTTACGGATGAGTTGGTCGTTAAAGGCACTGTATCGACGATAAGACCAACAGGCTTGAACAGCATAGCTACGTGTTAAGAAACCAATTCGTTTATGGCCCTTCTTGATGAGTTTATTAATGATAGTCGATAGCCCTTTATGGTGATCAACATCGACGCAGTCGATGGTTTGATCGCCGAATTGTTCAACGAGTGAGACACAGGGAAAACTTTCTTTTAAAGCTTTAATAATCTCGGTTTTGAATGGGTAAATGAGGAGAACGCCATTCCAGACATTTCTATTTTTCTTAATAAGTTTTTGAAACTCTGGGCTGTCGGCAGTGAACCGAGGAGAAATAATATTAATGTCTACGATAATATCATTAATAAGGGCAAATTCTGAAATACCAGGCATAAGATGAAAGCCTGGGCTTCGCTCATGGTCTTCATGTATATTTTCATGATCGGTACAAATAATCACACCAATCGTTTTCTGGGATACATTTTTGCTGCCACGTGGCTTAAGGTAAGTGTAGCCTATTTTCTCAGCTTCTGAGAAGACCAAGGCTCTTGTTTCTGGGTTGACTCCCGAATGATTGG
>CAJWEH010000032.1 GCA_913031135.1 uncultured Puniceicoccaceae bacterium
TTTCCCTACACGACGCTCTTCCGATCTTGCTTTACTATCTGCTGAAGAAACAGCGGTTGTGAATTCAGGAGATACGGCATGGATCATAACAGCCACAGCGTTGGTATTATTCATGACACTGCCAGGGCTTGCATTGTTCTATGGTGGTTTGGTTCGATCAAAGAATTATCTGTCGGTGCTCATGCACAATGTAGCGATTGCTTGTTTAGCATCGGTTCTTTGGGTGCTTTGCTTGTACAGTCTAGCGTTTTCCGAAGGGAGCGCTTACATTGGTGACTTTAGCAAAGTCTTATTAAGTGGCGTCGGTCTCGATTCTGTTTCTGGAAGCATTCCAGAATTATTATTCGTTGGCTTTCAAATGACCTTTGCGATCATCACACCCGCTTTGATTATTGGTGCGTTTGTTGAGCGTATGAAGTTTTCAGCGGTCTTGTTATTCACAGGCTTGTGGTTATTCCTCGTCTACGCACCCGTTACGCACTGGGTTTGGGGCGGAGGCTGGCTCAGCGGAATGGGCGTGATTGATTTTGCTGGTGGCTTAGTGGTTCACGCAACAGCAGGTATTTCGGCTCTTATTTTAGCAAAGGTACTAATGCCAAGAAAAGGCTTCCCTGATCGTCTTTCAGTCCCTCATCAGCCAGGATTAGTGATGATTGGCGCATCCATGCTTTGGGTAGGATGGTTTGGTTTCAATGCCGGAAGTCAGTTAGCTGCCGATGGACAGGCGGCAATGTCACTCTTGGTGACTCATATCTCTGCATCAGTGGCAAGTTTGACATGGATGTTCATTGAGTGGAAGAAAAACGGCAAGCCAGGGCTCGTTGGTATTGTTACGGGTACGATTGCTGGTCTAGCGACTATCACGCCTGCCTCAGGTAGTGTCGGACCACTTGGAGCGATCATCATAGGTTTTTCAGCAGGTCTGGTTTGTTACTACATGTGTGGCGTGGTGAAATCCGCACTTAAGATCGATGACTCCCTAGACGTATTTGCCGTTCACGGAGTGGGGGGTATTTTAGGTACGATTTTAGTCGCTTTCCTTGCGGCTCCTCAATTTGGCGGAAATGCAGGTGCTGACTTTAGTATGCTTAGCCAATTAACCACTCAGTTAACAGGCGTTGTTGCGGTTGTCGCTTGGTCTTCGATTGCAACCATTCTCATCATTGCAGTTTGTAAAGCAGTGACTGGCTTACGCGTCTCTGAAGAAGTTGAAGAAGCGGGATTAGACGAAGGTGAGCATGGTGAAAATGCCTACAATCTAGACTAATCTTTTGCTTGTAACATAAATTTTAAACAATTATCTTTAATTACATGAAACTTATCAAAGCAATTATTAAGCCTTTCAAATTGGAAGACGTAAAAGAAGCACTCGAGAACATCGGAGTTTCTGGAATGACCGTCATAGAAGCAAAAGGCTACGGTCGTCAAAAAGGACACACGGAAATTTACCGTGGCAGTGAGTACACGATTGATTTCTTGCCTAAGACCGTCATTGAATCGGTTGTCGATGATGACGTTGTTGAAAAAGCAATCGAAGCGATTAGCAATAGCGCAAAGACCGGCAAGATCGGAGACGGAAAAATCTTCGTTCTTCCAGTAGAATCGGCAGTTCGTATTCGTACGGATGAGACCGACTCTGAAGCGATTTAATCGATTCAAATTCAATTCAGATCACACGCTTTATTCAATCGCTTATTGACTCAGTCAATAAGCGATTTTTATTGTTAGGAATTAATTCTCATTATGTCGGTACCAAATTTTTTAAAAGATCTCCTCGATGCTCGATCACCTACAGGGTGTGAGTATGAAGCGCAAGCGGTCGTTGACCAATACTTAGAACCCGTTGCGGATACCTACCGCAAGGACATCATGGGCAACCGCTTTGCCACGATCAATCCAGAGGGCTCACCGAGCGTGCTCTTCGCTGGGCATATTGATGAACTCGGCCTCATCCTCACCTACATTGATGACAAAGGCTTTCTCTACTTCGACACCTTAGGCGGACATGATAAGAGCATCATCTCAGGTAGGCGAGTCGCCATCCTCACTGCAAATGGAGTCGTTAAAGGAGTGACGGGCAAGCGCGCCATACACTTGATGACCCCTGAGGACCGGAAGAAAGTGCCCGAAACCCATCAGATTTGGATCGACATCGGCGTGAAATCCAAAAAAGAAGCCGAAGCAAAAGTCGCCATCGGAGACCCAGCCGTTTACGACCAGAGCTTTGAATTGATCAACGGAACCGTCGGAGTCGCCCGAGCCTTTGATGATAAAGCAGGTGCTTACGCAGTATTAGAAGCGGCACGACGCCTCGCTAAGGACAAAGCGAATCTCGAAGCAAAAGTCGTCTCAGTCGCCACCACCCAAGAAGAGATCGGCACCCGAGGCGCGATCACCGCCGCCTTTTCGGAAAACCCTGACTTCGCCATCGCTGTCGATGTCGGACACGCCACCGACTCACCCGATTGCGACCCACGCAAATACGGCAAATTCGTTCAAGGGGGCGGACCCATCCTCTGCAAAGGGCCGAACATCAACCCCATCGTCTTTAACAAACTCAAAGCCTTAGCGGAGGTAAAAAAAATTCCTTACCAAATAGAAGCCGATCCACGCCCAACTGGAACCGATGCCCGTGTCTTGCAAGTCGCACAATCCGGTATCGCTACGGGTCTACTTTCAATCCCACTCCGATACATGCACACGCCGAGTGAAATGGTCGACCTACAGGACATTGAGCACACCGTTCAGCTCCTCGTCGCCTTCGCCCAATCCCTCAAAGCGGGCGATAATGGTATCTGGTAAGCGACTCCCTAATCACGACAGAATGTCAAATGAGGCTTCCCTGAGGAAGCAAACCAACGCTTTTTAGATTCGTTTTTTTATGGAATAATTTCCAGTGGCTTCGCCTCTCATCACACGATGGAGCGATGATACGATAAAAGGGATATTTGTAACCACTTCAGCGTTTGATCGGAAGGCAGTTGATAAAGCAAAGTATGCGCACCACAAGATTGTGTTGATTAAGATTGTGTTGATTGATGGTAGGCGATTAGCCGAGTTGCCATATAATCATGGGGTGGGGGTTCAAGTGCGTACCTCTTTAGCGATTAAATCCATGGACGAAGATTTTTTTGGAATAAACTGAATTTGAAGGCTATCTCACTTATTAGGACGCTAGTGCTCGAACTAAATAATAGCAAAGGATGAAAGAAAAAGCAAAGGATGAAAGAAAAAACTCCGAACAAATGCGATACTAAGGAACCGCATGATTCAGAACACCACTGTCACCCAGTAAATGGGCGGGTAGATTTTTTGCTATGGGTGTCGCTGGCTTTAGTCGCTTTTGCTTATAACTATGCTTTATTTAAGGGCGAGTTTTTTGAATGGATTTGGGTGTCTGTCGTTACGGATTCCGTTTATGAATTAATGAACACCTTGTGGTGGGGGCTCGCCTTAGGGATAGTTGCCATTTGTATTTTAGGCAAGGTTCCCCGTGAGTTAGTGACTGCTTTATTAGGGACGCATTCGGGGCTTGGGGGTATCGTGCGAGCCACTTTAGCTGGGGTCTTATTCGATCTCTGTAGCCATGGAATTTTGCTCATCGGGGCAAAACTCTATGAGCGGGGAGCGAGTGTGGGTCAGGTGATGGCTTTTTTAATTGCGAGTCCTTGGAATTCATTTTCGCTGACCTTAGTTTTAATTGCTTTGATTGGTCTCCAGTGGACGCTTCTTTTTATTCTTTGTTCGATGCTGATTGGAATCGTGGTCGGGTGTGTGTTTGATTTTTGTGTTCGCTTGGGCTTACTTCCAGAAAATCCGAATAAAACGGACTTACCGAAAAACTTTCAGTTTCGGTCTTTTATGCTTCACCAATGGAAGCAATTTCGACCGTCGTTTTCCTTTTTTAAATCGTTGTGTTTTGATGCACTGCTGGATTCTAGGATCGTAGTGAAATGGCTCATGATTGGAGTGCTTTTGGCTTCTTTGATTCGTGCCGTTATGCCTTCAGATGCCTTCGCAAATTATTTTGGGCCGAGTATTTTGGGTCTTATGCTCACGGTTGTTATTGCCACAATTATCGAGGTTTGTTCCGAGGGCTCGACTCCGATTGCAGCTGATATCATTAATCAGGCAGGCGCTCCTGGCAATGGCTTTGCTTTTCTGATGACAGGGGTGTCTACCGATTACACTGAGATTATGATTCTTAAGGAGACGACAAAAAGTTGGAAGATTGCTTTCTGCTTGCCCGTATTCACTCTACCACAAGTTCTGCTTGTCTCATGGCTAATCAATCAAATGAGTGTCTGACGGTCAGTGGGTGTGGTTCCTTCAGTTTGCATTGGATTGAAGGACGATTTTGGGGCTTTTAGTGTTTTCATTCTAGACAAGGTTTGCTTTTGTAGCTTTGATCAAGTTTTCTACTTTTTTATTCATTTATTACCTTATTTTAAAAATGTTACATTCTACTAAACTCTTGTTGCTTACCGCATTCGTATTTGTCGGTAGTTTTTTAAATGCTTCAGTTGAAGTGTATCAAACCTCTCGTGGCGGCGACCGCTTGCAGGCAGTTGATCCTCTGAAGTCATTTTCAAAAACGGATCACCGTATTAGTGTCGATCCAGAGAAAATATACCAAACGATTATCGGCTTCGGTAGTTCATTTACTGAGGCAGGGGCTCATGCCTTGAGTGAGCTTTCTGGAGATAAGCGTGCAGAGGTTCTCAATAATTATTTCTCTCCTGAAGGCGCTCACTTATCTCTAACTCGTACACACATTGCGAGTTGTGATTTTTCATTGAAGAATTATACCTATGCTCCAGTTGCTGGGGATGTTGAGTTGAAGCATTTTAGCATCGAGCCTGATTATAAATGGTTGCTTCCCATGATTCAAGATGCCCTTAAGGTTGAAGGTGCAGACTTTAAAATCGTTGCATCGCCTTGGACATGTCCTCCATGGATGAAAACGAATAACCATTGGAATGGTGGGGAATTGAAAAAGGAGTATTACTCAGTCTTTGCTGATTACTTCATTAAGTACTTGGAAGCCTACGAAAAAGAAGGCGTTTCTATTTGGGGGCTGACACCGACGAATGAGCCTCTAGGGAATAATTCAAGTTGGGAGTCGGTTCATTTCACAGCGGAAGAAATGCGAGAATTTATTGGTGATCACTTGGGCCCTAAGCTGGAAGCCTCTCGTTTCGACCCTTCTATTTGGGCATTCGACCAAAATAGGGATCATGAGCTGATGCACTGGGCAAATACAATCTTAGGCGATGAAAAAGCCTCTGCCTATGTTGATGGTATGGCGGTTCACTGGTATCAAAGCACAGTCGATGTGGGTGGTGAAAATTTAGACACGCTACAGGCTACGTTCCCTAATAAAGGAATTATCCATTCGGAAGGCTGTCTCGATAGTATCGGAAACGACGAACCGATTGGTGATATGCTAGAAGACGATTGGTATTGGAGAGCAGAGGCTACTGACTGGGGATTTTTCTGGGCAGGAGATAAATCTCATCACCCGAAGTATCGTCCATTTTACCGCTACGTACGCGACTTGATTCAAGGCTTTAACCATCATTTAAATGGTTGGATTGATTGGAACATGGTTTTAAATACCCGAGGAGGTCCGAATCATGCTTATAACTTTTGTGGGGCTCCAATTCTTGTTGATAGTGGTCGAAACACTGCTTACTACACACCGATTTATTATGCGATTGCTCACTTTAGTAAATTTGTGCGTCCTGATGCAAAAAGAATTGATGTGCAGTCTGATGCAGACTCTCCGCTTTGGAAGACTGGGTTTATCAATACTGATGGTTCAATCGTAGTGGTTGTCTTCAATCCAACCGAAGAACCGACCAGCATGACGGTAAGAGTAAAAGGCAATCAGAGAATCAAAACAGCGGTTGCTAGCCAAGCGCTGCAAACATTAGTGATTCGCTAATGGTTCTTTACTGACCCTTGAACAATACATTGACTTTACGACTATGAGTTTCACTAAGATCTTTTCTGGTGAAACTCAGGTTTTTAAAATTGCCGAAAACGAATTGTTTCTGGCTTTTTTAGAGCCGGAGCCAATTGTGTTGGGGCACACCGTAGTGCTACCAAAAGAATCCGGAGGCTATATTTTTGAAATGGAGCAGGAATCCTTTTTAGCGCTTCATTTATTTGCTAAGCAAGTGGCAATAAAGCTGAAAAAAGGGGTGAATTGTAAGAAGGTGGGTTTATCCGTTGTCGGCTTAGTGGAACCGCATACGCATCTACATTTAATTCCTTTGCAAAAGGCGACAGATATGAACTTTTCAAGTCCACGTTTGAAGCCGACAAGTGATCAACTTCACTCGCTCTACACAGCGATCCTCCAATCGTAGTGTTTTCGCTTTTTATTGAGCCTAGACTTGAGCTTTTAGGTATTGGATAGCCAGATGCTTTCGTATGGCTTGAGCGTGATTTCCTTCTTTAGATTGTTTAACGGTTCTCCTGATATTAAATCTTGCCAGTTTTCTGTGCTGATTAAATTCAATTCATGGAGTGGAACGGGCACCGATTGATCCGATACATTATGAATCGCAAAAATGCTTTGATCACGATCTAAACTTTCACGCCAAAATGCAAATAAGGCGTCACCAAGATGGAGGGTTAATTGTGTGGCATTAGGATGAAAGGCTGATTGCTTTTTTCGAATTTCAATCAATCGCTTTAATTCTTTGAAGACTCTTGAATGGTTATCGTCCGGATTCCCCAATTTTTCTCTCAGTTCTTTTTCTTGCCACTTGTATCGATTGATGGATCGTGCCTGTCCCGTTGATTCTTTCAATGCGTTCGCATTTTCTGTTCCAAGTAAGCTATGAATGTAAAAGGCAGGTATACCCTCTAATGCTAATAAAATCGTGTGTGCACAGATAAAGCGTTGTATTTGGAAGGCGTCGGCCCCATTAGCTATAGTGCCTCTAAAGGCGTCAAATAGACTGATGTTTAACTCGTACGGCTTTTCTTCTTGCTTATTGAGTTTTCTATTTGAGATGGTTCCTCCAAAACGCTTTAAAGTCTTCAATAAATCCTCTTGATCTTTTGGTGAGACGAGACCTTCGAGAGGTCGGATGCCGATTCCATCATGAGATGCGATGAAGTTTAAATAACTTCGACCTTTGCGGGCGGGTGGCATCGACATCATCCAAGTTTTTAAATGAGTCGCATCGCCTTTCAACAGTGCAAATACGAGTAGGGGTGGTAATGAAAAATTATAAATTAGATGTGCCTCGTTATCGTTCCCAAAATAACTCAGGTTTTCACGATTGGGTACATTTGTTTCGGTGATTAAAATGGTTTGGGGGTTGAGCCGCTCTAAGATTAATCGAATTAGTTTAACAAGTTCATGTGTTTCTTTTAAATGAATACAAGAAGTGCCGGTTGCCTTCCATAAAAAAGCGACTGCATCGAGTCTAAATAATCGTATGTCTTTAGAGACTAAAAATTTAATTAATCGAATAAAGGCGAAGAGTACTTCAGGGTTTTTAAAGTTAAGGTCTATTTGGTCATGGCTAAAGGTGCACCATACCTTTTTTTTGCCCTCAGCTGTATCAATTTCTTTTAAGAGAGGACTGGATCGTGATCGAATGACCTTAGCCGTATCAAAGGAATCGTCAACGGAGATGAAAAAGTCTTTTCCTTCGTCTTGGTTTTTTGTGAAATTTTGAAACCACTCAGATTCTTGAGAGCAATGGTTGATCACGAGATCCGCCATAATATCAAAGTCCTGTTTAATGGATTGAATATCAGACCAATCGCCCAATTGAGCATCTACTTTATAATAATCGATTACAGAAAATCCATCATCCGAGCTATAGGGAGTGAAGGGCAGAATATGAACGGTACTAATCTGTTGATTTAAATTTTTGTGTAAAAATTTCTTAAGTGTGTTGAGCGGTGCTTCATTCTTTTTTTGGATGGAATCTCCATAAGTGATTAAGACGATATCATTTTCGCTCCATTTATTTTGTACCTTTTGTAATTCTTTTATCTCATTAGAGCTTTGGGTGAGGGTTAGTATTTTTTCAGTAATCGCTTCTGTATCGAGTGATGGATAAAGTGTTTTTACGTGTTGTTCTATGGTATCTTTTTGTGGTGAGTCATTTCTCGGTTTAATTGATTTCGGCTTGTAGATTTCCATGTCCTCATCGACAGCATCAATGAGTTGATCGTAGATATCAGGAATAGCGGATAGAACTCGCTTCCAACTCGGAATGAAGGGTGTGTCGGTTGGTTGGTTTAGGAATTCATTACCAGCACGCATAATGCTTTCGGCAAAGACTTCAACGGATTGCATTTCTTTATGTCGATCATAATGCAAGCCATTCATAATTGAATCGCTCTCATATAAATCGATCAAATCTAAAGCGATTCGATAGTAGGATGCCTTGATCGTTCGTATTTTTGATGTCGAGAATTCTTCGCCAAAGGTCGCTAATTTACGAAATAAAGATTTAGAAATATCAGCACTCATTTTCGTGAGCCCTTTAAACTGATCATGTGACGATAACTCTTGATGTTTGTGATCGTAACGGTCCGAGATGTCCACTTGGCAAATCTTATTCTTTTTATGGTTTCTATAAATCTCGGATAACATACCCATTTCCAAGCCCCAATCTGAAGGGATTCGTATTTCAGAAATGATTTCTTTTTTAAAGGCAAACTCTCCTGAGAGTGCATATTTAAAGCTATCCATATACTCTAGGTAATCTGTTTCTCCGCAGGTTTTTTTGAGTGCACTGATGAGCGGAGTGATGAGCAAACGGCAGACTCGGCCATTCATTTTACTATTTGCGATGCGTGCATAATAGCCCTTGCTGTAACTGAAATTGAGACTGGGATTTAATACTGGGTAAATCAGTCGAGTGAGCATCTCTTTATGATAGGTGAGAATGTCACAATCATGGATCGCAATCACTTTGGATCGATTGCTAGCTAAAAGATAGCCAAACATATACCAAACATTCCGCCCTTTGCCCTCTTGTAGTGGTGAGAGATTATAGTCTTTGAGTAAGGCATCAATTTTTCGTAATCGGGTACCGCCGTTCCATAGGACTTTTACATTGTGCGGTAAGACCTCTAAGAAATTCAGAGCGTGTTTGTATTCGGATTCAGTGGCTTGATCGAGTCCAACGATGATTTCATCGATGTAATCGAGTTCCGATAAAACATCTACGATTTTCGGCAAGGCATCGCCTTGAAATTCTGAAAATAACGAGGGCAATATGAGCCCAACGGGATTTTTTCGTGATAATTGAAAGACTTCTCGCTCTAAGCTCTCAGGCGATCGAGTCTTTAAATTATGGAAATTTGTAATAATACCATTTTGATGAAAATCACTCATTGTTCATTAAGGGTTTGAATTTAAAATGTTTAATAGTTCCGTATTCCAGCCAGTTGAGGCATAGTCTCTTGCTAGATAGAAATCACTTCGTTCTAGAGCAATTGTTCCGTTCGATTGATTGGGTATAATTAAGGCACAATCAGCTTTTTCTAACATCGGTATGTCGTTCTCGCTATCACCAATAGCCAAAGTTTCCCATTGGATATTGGGATGCATAGTTTTGAAGATGCTCAGGATGGCATCCATTCCTGTCGATTTATCGAAATTTGTTTCCATAAGGTGTATGAATTGTCCTCCTCGGATTACCCGAATACCTGCCTTGCTGAGTGACTCTAAAAAGTTATTTAAGGCCTCTTGGCTATCGTTCCAAAGTATGGGTTCTGTACAGTATCGATGTCGTGCGAGTTCAGCATCTTGTTCGCTTAATCCAGTTAGTGTGCATAGTTCTGAAACCGATAAATCTGAAAATCCTTTGAACTGATAGTTTTCAGTATTTCTCAGTTGCCTTGCGAGGCTTATGATTCGCTCGTAAGCATTTGGATCGTACGAGCAAGCATACCCTTGGTGGTTGTGATTCACTGAAATGAATTGAATGGCTTGGTGATCCATAGGAATTCCTAGACAGGCACCATTTTCTCCAACTAAAAATGGCTTGGGATTCCAATTCCATTTATTGGCAAGAGCAATCAACTCATGTATTGTTTTGCTAGAATTTAAAACAATCGGAATTTCTTTTTCTTGTAAATAGTCTATGGCTTCACTCGCTGCTTCATACGAGTAGTGTCTGTCTAGTAACGATGCATCTAAATCCGTTACTATTATCCATGATTGCTTTTTAGGCATATTTTGAAACGAGTTGTTTGAGTGAGCGATCTTTGTTGAATTCAAGAATTATGTCTGCGTGTGTTGGCATATCATTCAGCATCCATTTTGTCAGTCGTTCATAGTGAGCAATGAAGTGTTTGAGTTCATTTGTACTCATGTAATGGTGTTGTGAAGCGTCAGCTAAGGATTTTGATTGGATACGAAGTTTATTTTCCTGCTCCATTCGCCATTCTAATATTTGATCAAAATTCGGTGCTTTCAGCATAATGGTATGGTCTAAAAGGGCAAATAGGTCTGAGTAGGAGCCTGCTAAAAACGCATTAACTTCATCTCTCCAAACGCCATTTGGATCATCCTTTTCTTCAAGTTGATTAATTGGGATTTCTAAATCTTTAATGGCTTGTGGTCGTGCAGAGACACACCATCCTTCAAATAATAGAACATCGATAGGAGTCTGAATTCGCTGCCATTGGGAGCGCTCGGCGCGATCATCGATTTCTTTCCTAAAAATCGGCGATTCTATAATATCATGAGCGTTTTTAAAGGTACATGCTTGAATGACATTGAGTGCTAAATCAATAGCATGTGTTCCAGGAACGCCTCTTGTTGCAAATAGAGGGTGAATTGCTTCAGCTAGGGCATTGCGCTCACTTTTTGTTTTGTAAAAATCATCTAGGGACAAAACAATTGTACGGAACTCATACTGCTGACTCAAATACTCGCAAACAAAATGTGAAAAGGTCGTCTTTCCCGTACCTTGAGCGCCGTTGACTCCAATTAAGAGCGTTTCTGTTCCTTCTTTTTTCCAACTTATAATGGTTTTGATAATTGGCATGTAAGCCTCTTGAATGAGGGTGCGAAAGGCATCATTCAGTCGATGTTTTTGAACGAATGTATCAATAAAACTTTCAGTACTTGCTATGATAGTTGACTAAAAGCAAGGTTCGTACCAAGTTCATTCAAGCTGTCCTTGATTATTAGTTGACATTATAAATTATCTTTTTTCTTTTCATCTCGCGCATCTTCTACAAAAGACAATTTTTTCAGTCTATGCCATCGGTTTAATTTTGGTGTTGTCTTTATCGACGGCTCATAAGGGAATACACGACCTAGTCTTTCACTGGGATGCTAACGTAGTCGAGGCTCAAGTAGTGACGAGTTCTTGTTCAGGGAATGATCAACAAGCTTGTTCACACGAAGCACCCGAAGATTCTGAAGAGGGCGGTTGTGATTCGCTACTGTGTCCAGTCTCTATTTTTTCTGAAGGATTTGATCGTTTTGAAATCGTCCAAAAGGCTCAATCGATTTCCATTTCTTTAGAGGCCTTCTATTCATTGAACATAGAGGCAACTTATTCTAAAAAGCCAAATAAATCAAATTTTGTGAGAGGTCCGCCTTCATTTTTGAAGGTCTAATTCGCTGCAAACTAGCAGTTTCAAACGGAATAATCAGGCACAAGTCAGATCGATAGACTCTGTGCCACTAACTCTTCACAAAATTATATGAACACAAAAAACTTTTTATTATTTATTTTATTATTGCCCTTTGGGCTGTCATGGGCGGATGAAGATCATCTGTCTATTCATGAACTGGACGATTATGTTGTTCAATCCTCTCCATTGCAGTTAACTGAATCAGAAAAGACACAATCCGTTTCCGTAATTGAAAAAAGAGAATTAAACGATTTAAGATCTGAAACAATCGCCCAAACATTAGCTGTAAAACCTGGTATTTCTCAAACATTTTATGGCCCTAACGCCAACCGTTCTATTATTCGAGGACTTGACGGATTTAGGGTGACTAATTTAGAGAATGGTATCAGCGCTTTTGATTTATCAGCTACTTCAGCAGATCATGCTGTTTCATTAAATCCTTTAATGCTTGATCGCATAGAGATATTAAGGGGATCCGCTAGTTTAATCTTTGGATCAAATGCAATTGGAGGAGTGGTGAATGTTTTCGATCATTCTATTCCTAATTGTTATCAAAATGATGATACATTTCAAAATGACTTTAGAACGCGTTTTTCTAGTGTGAATGATGGTCGTTATTATGGTGGTATTTTTTATCAGCAGTCTGGAAATTTTGTTTTTCAATTTAATGGATCTAAAGTGAAAACGAGCGATTATAAAACTCCAAGTTTTGAAGTGCACCATGACGATGCAGAAGAGGAAGTATTCGCGGATAGTGTTGTGAATTCTCATTCTGAAATAGATACATTTGGATTTGGAGGATCTTATACCCATGAAAACGGTTATATCGGTCTTAGTTATTCTAATTATTCATTCGATTACGGAGTTCCAAATGACGAACAGTCTGTGGTCAATATCGATAGAGAAAAAACTACATTAAAAGGAGTTTATGATTTTGATTCTGCTTATTTTGATCGAGTCGATTTCCAATTAGCATACGGAGATTATTCGCACGAGGAAGCTCCAGCTGAAGGAGCAGGTCATGATGAGGACGATCACCATGCACAATTTCTATATGAAGGCATTGATAGCCAATTTATATTCACGAAACAAAGCGACAGTGCTAGTTCAGCTTTAAGTTTGAGCTTTACCGATTCTGACATGAAAATTGATGGGGATGAAAGTTATCTTGCTGCTATGGAGCATAATGCTGCAAACAATACGGAAAATGATGAATTGGGTATATTGGCAGAAAGTACTAATCCTCGTATCAATAATGATTCATCGAAGCGATTGGGAATTGGATTCATGCATAAAGAAAAGATTTCGGATTCAGTCTCTTTGAATGGGGGCATTCGTTATGAGAACATATCAAGAGATTATGATGCAGTGAATCGAGTCGGAGAAGGTGAAACGCCTGTCGCTACAGATGTTGATAGAGATGATTCAACCCTAAATGGATCGATCGGATTTGTAATTAAAAAATCGGATTCTTTGACTTTTAGTGGAAACCTTCATTATTCTGAAAGGACTCCTGTGACTTCTGAATTGTTTAGTTCTGGAGCTCACCACGCAACAGAGAGTTTTGAAATCGGAAATCAAGATTTGGAAAATGAAGAATCTGTCGGAGTTGAATTCGCTGTAAGCAATAATCAAGGTGCTTTAAGCCAAAAAGCTTCAATTTATTATAATCAATACGATAATTTCATTTTTCAATCAGATACAGGTTTTGTTACCGGAGAACACGATGATGATCATCCAGAGGAAGCATTTGAAGAGCTTACAATTCGCCAATATTTAGGAGCAGAGGCGAACATATATGGTTTTGAGTATGAATTCGATTATCAATTGACAGCGAACACCTATGTCAGCGGATTTGCAGATTACATACGAGGTAAAAACAAAACGGAAGATAGTGACTTGCCTAGAATTCCGCCTTGGAGAATTGGGCTTGGTTACTATACGGAATACGAAGACTATCGATTCAACCTGAATGCCACCTATTATGGTAAGCAGGATGATGTCGTAGGATCAAACGAAGAAGCGACGGACTCGTACACGCTATTCAATGCCCGCCTTGGTTATTATATTCAGAAAGACCAAGCTTCTGAGCTTTATTTGAAAGTGAATAATCTTACGGATCAATTAGGCTATGTTCACACATCATTTCTGAAGGAAAGTGCTCCGATCCCAGGAAGAAACATCGAAGTAGGATTTAGCACCCGATTCTAACATCAAGTTGAAGGACAAATATCACATAGTCATTAGTGTGATTTGAACAAAGAGCTCTACATAAAAGTAGGGCTCTTTTTATTTCGAGGATGGAAGATGCAAAAGCGGTTATAATATTTTAGAAATGAAGCCAAAAAAAAGGCCTTTTATTAAAGGCCTTTTGTAAATGATTAAGATTGATCAGAATCTTTGCTTTTGAATTTATCAATTCTTTGTTGCTTTAACGCTTTGCGCTCTTCAGGACTTAAATTACTGTATTTCTCCTTTAATGCTTTGCGCTCTTCAGGGGATAAATTACTGTATTTTTCAAGTCTTTCAGATTTGGCTTTTGACATGCCACCTTGACATGAGTTGCAGTCATAACCTGCAAATGCTGAAACCAATAGAAAAGAACCAGCCGAA
>CAJWEH010000033.1 GCA_913031135.1 uncultured Puniceicoccaceae bacterium
CAATAAAGAATTTTTATTTCCACCAATTATTTTTTTCTAAAATAATAAAAAAATTACTTGTATTATTCAAAGAAACCTCTTTTTTGGAGCTTTTCAATTTATGAAAGCAACCATTAAAACACAAGGCAGACAATTTACTGTGACTGAAGGTGATATCCTTAAGGTAAACCTATATCCAGGCAGTAAAGAAGGTGATGCGATAGAAATTAAAGACGTCATAATGCTAGGCGAAGGCACAGAGGCAAAATTTGGATCGCCTACTATTGAGAACGCCTGCGTCAAAGCAACAATTTTAGAAAACAAAAAAGATAATAAGATTACAATTATTAAGAAAAAACGTAGACAGGGATATAAACGTACCAAAGGTCACAGACAGCGTTTATCAGTCATCAAAATTAATTCAATAGAAGGATAATTTAACCCAATCATACAATGGCACATAAAAAAGGACAGGGAACTTCAAGAAACGGACGCGACAGTAATTCTAAACGATTAGGCGTTAAGAAATTCGGTGGCGAGCATGTATTGGCTGGAAATATAATTCTAAGACAAAGAGGCACACGCTACCATCCTGGTGCAAATGTTGGTATGGGACGTGATCACACCCTTTTCGCACTCAAAGAAGGATCAGTAAACTTTGATTCTAAACACAGAAAAATCAACGTTGTTACAGCTTAACATCCAAAAAATACTATTTATTACTACCCGCCTTAAAGCGGGTTTTTTTTACTTTTGAGATCGCGGTTAACTTGTAACTTGAGAAAAAACGATTACATAAGCTTATCCAATCAATGAAAAAAGATAGCATAAATGACCTAGGCAATTTTGACTCAATAGAATCCGCTATTGAAGATATTGCCCAAGGCAAAGCCATTATTGTTACGGATGATGAAGCTAGAGAAAATGAAGGCGATTTGATTATAGCTGCGGAAAAAGCGACGCCTGAAGCAATCAACCAAATGATCCTTCATGCTAGAGGTTTGATCTGTGTCCCCATGCGCGCAGAGCAACTTCGAAAACTTGGAATTAATCCCATGTCTTCTGAAAATAGAGAATCGCATGGAACCGACTTTGCTATATCGGTCGATGCAGCAAAAGGGATTACAACAGGCATCAGTGCTCATGACCGAGCTAAAACGATTCAAATTTTAAGCGATTCTAATGCGACACCTGAATCACTTGTACAACCCGGGCATGTATTTCCTTTAAGAGCCAAACCAGGAGGCGTACTACAAAGGGCTGGACACACAGAAGCAGCCGTTGACTTAGCTTCACTTGCAGGCCTGAACCCATCAGGCGTCATATGCGAAATATTAAATGAAGATGGGAGTCTAGCTAGACTACCAGATCTAATAGAGTTCAAGAAAAAGCACCAATTAAAACTTATTTCAATCTCTCAACTAATAGAATTTCGTCATCGAAAAGAAAAATTAATACAATGCATCTCTAAAGAAACAATCGATACGGAGTTCGGAGAATTTGATTTTTATTTATATAAAAGCCTACTAGACAATCGTCGACATATCGTCCTTTCAATGGGAATCCTTAGCGAAAAACCAACCCTTGTGCGAGTTCACAGCGAATATAAGTTATCGGATCTATTCAGACAAAAAGGAACGATCGGAAATAAGAACCTTGAAAAGGCTTTGTCAAAAATAGCAGCTCAAAAAAATGGCGTTTTTGTTTATATTGAACAGTCTAATTCTAATATAGAAGGATTGCCAAAAGAAAATTCAAAGAGCCTAATTAACCCCCCAAAAATGGATCTCAGGGATTACGGGATCGGGGCACAAATATTAGCAGACCTCGGGATCAAGGAAATACTTCTTTTGACGGATAATCCGAGAAAAGTAATTGGCTTAGAAGGTTACAACCTGTCAATCAAGGAACAGATTTCCTTAAGTTAATTGGGCACCCTTAATTAGGCTTTTGAGGTCACGTTATTTTGATTGAACGACAACCCCTCTTCTTGCTCATTCAGAGTCACTTGAATCAATTCACCCTTCTTAATCTCACCCTCTAAAATGCACTCAGCTAAAGCGTCCTCGATGTAACGCTCAACGGCTCGTTTTAAGGGCCTAGCTCCAAATTTTTCATCGTAGCCTTTTTCAATTAAAAACGACTTTGCGCGATCATCTAACTCAAAACGGATGTCTTGGGCACTCAAACGATTGAGCAAATTCCTTAATTCTAATTCTACGATAGAATGCATGTCTTGCCTTTGTAGTGATCTGAAGATGACAAGGTCATTTAATCGATTCAAAAATTCTGGCTTAAAAACACGCTTGGTTTCATCTAAAATTTTATCTCGAATTTTCTCATACTCACTCTCTTTCGTCGTTTCTATACCAAAACCCATCGAAGTGTCCCTTTGCAAAATGTCAGCACCAACATTAGACGTCATGATTAAAATAGTATTCCTGAAGTCAACTTTGCGACCTAGACTGTCCGTCAGACGCCCTTCTTCTAAAACTTGCAATAATAATTGCACGACATCAGGATGAGCTTTTTCTATCTCATCAAATAAAACAACAGAATAAGGTTTGCGGCGAACGGCTTCTGTTAACTGACCGCCCTCATCATACCCGACATAGCCTGGAGGAGACCCAACTAACCTTGAAACTGAAAACTTCTCCATGTATTCAGACATATCGATTTGAATAATAGAATCACTATCACCAAACATATGCTTAGCCAGTATCTTCGCCAATAAGGTTTTACCGACACCTGTTGGCCCTAAGAACATAAAGGAACCAATCGGTTTTTTAGGGTCTTTTAAATCTGCTCTAGAGCGCCTTAATGCCTTGGCAATGACTTCCGTTGCCTTGTCTTGACCAATGACTTCGGATCTTAATTCATTCTCTAAATTAAGCAATTTTTTGCTTTCTTCCTGCTCCATTCTGGATAGCGGAATACCAGTCCAATCTGAAACAACTTTCAACATTGCCTCTTCATCTACAACAATTTTGATTTCCGCTTGCTTGCTTTTCCAATCTTCAAGAAAACGCTTCTGTTCTTCTCTGAGTTGTTTTTCTTCATCTCTGAACTTAGCAGCCTCTTCAAAAAGTTGCCCTGCGATCGCAGCTTCTTTTTGAGCACAAACTGAATCAATTCTCTCCGTCATCGATTCAATTTCTGGAGGGCGTTTCATGGAGTCTATTCGAGCCCTTGCCCCTGATTCATCTAAGATATCAATCGCTTTATCTGGAAGAAACCGTGATGTAATGTAGCGTTCCGATAATTTAACAGCGGATTCTAAAGCATCATCTGTGTATTCAACCTTATGATGCTCTTCATATTTGCCTCGAATACCTTTTAGAATTAAAACAGAATCATCGACAGATGGAGCTTCCACTTTAACCGATTGGAAACGCCTGTCTAAAGCACCATCTTTTTCTATGAATTTCCGATATTCAGCTAGTGTCGTAGCACCGATACATTGTAATTCGCCACGACTTAATGCTGGCTTAAATATATTAGACGCATCCATCGCTCCTTCTGCTGCTCCTGCTCCAACAATGGTGTGTAATTCATCAATAAATATAATAATATTTTGAGCGCGACGGATTTCATCCATAACAGCCTTTATTCTTTCTTCAAATTGACCTCGATACTTTGTGCCGGCTACCATAAGAGCTAAATCGAGCGTGATCACTTTTTTATTTTCGAGAATTTCTGGAACGACCCCTGATGTAATTTCATGCGCTAACCCTTCAGCAATCGCCGTTTTCCCAACACCCGCTTCACCAATTAACACGGGGTTATTCTTAGTTCTTCGACAAAGAATCTGAATGACGCGTTGGATTTCTTTATGGCGCCCTATTACAGGATCGAGTTCACCTTTTTGTGCTAACTCTGTTAAATCACGCCCAAATGCTTTTAGAGCTGGAGTTTTTGACTCCTTCCTTACCTCTTCATCTTGGGCACCAGAGACATTTGAAGTCGTCTCTTCAGCTGAAAAATTAGGATCTAATTCAGATAAAATTTCATTTCTGCAACGTTCTATATCAACGTCTAAGGACTTAAGTACCCTAGCTGCTACGCCTTCACCTTCTCTTAAAAGACCCAATAGAATATGTTCGGTACCAACATAGGAATGATTGAGTGATTTCGCTTCTTTTCCAGCAAGTGCAAGCACTTTCTTGACTCTTGGAGTGTAGGGAATGGCACCCGATGGCTTTGATTCCGGTCCAACCCCAACTTGTTTTTCGACCGCAGTTCGCACGGTTTGAAGATCTAAGTCCATTTTCTGCAGTACATTAACCGCAACACCTTGACCAAGATTAATCAGCCCAAGCAGTAAATGTTCAGTCCCAACATAGTTGTGATGAAAACGTTCCGCCTCTTTTTTGGAGAGTGCCAATACTTGCTGTGCTCTAGGTGTAAAATTGTTTAATGGTTCCATAATCTATATCTATAGCTAAAACTGTTCCGAAAAATTGTCAAAATTAACTAGTGGAAGTTTTTGAAAATTATTTCTTAATATTTCCGCCCTTTTTATATCTCTGAATTCAACACTCACATCACTTTCGGGGTATTGAATATGACCTGGTTGAATCTCCATAAATAAATAATCAATTAACCCACGAAACTCTTCTTCAAATAAGCCGAGATCTACTGCCATTCTCATAAACGACAAGTGGTTCATAGCTTCGTCTGAATTCATAATATGAGCATTCCTAAGAACTCCATAAGAACGACCTATTTTATCAAATAATTGAGCTTTATGATCCTCAATATATTTGTAGCGAGCATTCAACTCATGTTCCAAAATATTTTTAAGTACGCCTCCTAATCGTGCCAAAATATCTCCTTCAGATTCTCCTAAAGTCTGCTGATTTGATATCTGATAAATATGACCACTTGCTTCTGAACCCTCTCCAAATAAGCCACGAACCGCTAGCCCTAACTGGTTTGAAGCTCGAATAACCTTATCAATATTTTCAGAAATAGTAAGCCCAGGCAAATGCATCATTACTGAAGCCCTCAAACCTGTACCCAAATTAGTAGGACATGCCGTTAAATATCCATAGTCTTTTGAATAGGCATAGGGTAAACGGCTATCCATTAGGTCATCAAATTGGTTAACAATTTTCCATAAAGCATTTAAATTAAATCCATTTTTGAGAAATTGGATTCGCATATGATCTTCTTCATTAATCATGACAGAGCAAGAATGATCACTACTGATAAAAACACCGGAACCACTTTCTTTCTCACAGAGTTCTCTGCTTATTAAATGACGCTCTACTAATAATCTTTTTTCTAATTGTGAGAGATCACCAATTTTATAAAAAAACCCCTTTTTGAATTTTGAATCGCCCTCTAATGCTGCCTCAACCTTTGACAAAATGTCACAACGCTGAGTAAAATTGGCACGATTAGGAAACACATAATCCTTTAAATTTCGAGCCAAACGGATACGAGAACTGATCACCACTGGAGAGGCTTTTGAACCCGTTTTTGATTTTTTGGCGTTTAAATTTTCGATTAATTTCTCAATCATTATCTTATCTTTCAGAATTCGAAAGCTCCTTAGAAAGGGATTCTAACTCGTCACGAATAAGTGCAGCGTCCTCATACGCTTCTACTTTAATCGCTTCGTTTAATTGCACTTTCAATAATGCGATCTTTTCAGAAAGACTAGTTTGCTTGAAAGAATTTTCAGGGACTTTCCCTTTATGGAGCGTTCCAATGTGCATATCTTGAAGCATCGGCTTCAAATGCTCATTAAATGCGCGATAACAGTCAGGACAACCAAAGCGACCAACCTTTTTGAAATCGGCAATACTGAGTCCACACTGTTCGCATGAAACGGATTCACTCGTATTAATAAAATTATTATTGGAAAGCATTTCAGCTAGTGAAAAACCTTCAGGGTCTGTCACTCCTTTTTTCTGAGCACAACTTTCACATAAATCAATTTTTTGAACCTTATTATTGATTATTTGAGTCAAATGAACCGTAGCTAGTTGTTCACATAAGCTGCATTTTAAATTATTAGGCATAATACAAATTAAATTAAAATTTTGATAAAGCGCAAAAGGAATTATACATTCTTAGCGAAATATCTTAGAGCTATTTACAGGCAACTATCATGCCAACTTATGTTATGAGTTATAACCAAAGGTTTTACAGCATAACACCATCCTTAGAAACTTTCTTTTTAAAAGCCTTTAAGAATTGAGCCGTCACTGTACCAGGCGTACCCTCACCAATGGAACGAGCATCCACCTCTACTATTGGTACAATTTCAGCGGCTGTACCGGTAAGAAACAGTTCATCAGCTACCCAAGTATCATAGCGAGTAATATCCTCCTCTTGAACAGGAATATTAAGCGCATCAGCAATATCTAGAACGACTTGACGGGTGATCCCTTTTAAAGATCCTGCAGCAATTCTCGGTGTATAAAGGGTGCCCTCTTTTAATAGAAAAATATTATCTCCAGTGCATTCAGCAACAAAACCTTGATCATTCAACATAATCGCTTCTTGGTAACCCAAGTTTTGTGCCTCAATTTTTGCTAAAATATTATTTAAATAATTTAATGATTTGATTGTTGGTGGAAGAGCCGCACTGTTGTTTCTACGAGTGGGAACCGTTATGATTTTAAGCCCTTTTTCATAATACTCACTTGGATATAGTTGAATTTTATCCGCGATAATAATGATTTGTGGTTGGTGACAATTTTTTATCGATAACCCCAAATTCCCCACCCCTCGGGTCACTAGAAGACGAATATAACCATCCTTAAGGTTGTTGGCTCTACAGGTTTTACAAACTGCCTCTCTTAAGGCAGAACGATCCATCGGAATCTCAAGCATAATGGCTTTTGCAGATTGCTCTAAACGAATTAAATGCTCCTCTAGTTTAAATATACATCCATCATATAAGCGAATGCCTTCAAATATTCCGTCTCCATACAAGAGACCATGATCAAATACAGACACCTTGGCATCTTCAGAGTTTACTAACTGATTATTTAAAAAGATTTTCATATAATTGATATCATTAGATTGTAAGACGTTGATTATTTGTCTAGCACACAAATGCGAAATTATCCTTTTTTAAATTGTTTTTGTATTTCATCCACAACTGAAGGGTCGGCAAGTGTCATTGTGTTGCCAAGCTCTTGGCCTTCAGCAATCGAACGAAGCAATCGCCTCATAATTTTGCCCGAGCGTGTTTTAGGCAAATCCGAAGAAAATACAATTTTCTCAGGTCGTGCAAATTTTCCAATTCTTTGATCCACGAGTGCAATCAATTCTTTTTCAAGGCTTTCATTGATTTCCTTCCCTTCTATAACTGTCACGAATGCTAGAAGTCCTTGACCTTTAATTTCATGAGCAATTCCAATCACTGCAGCTTCAGCAATAGAGTCATGCTCAACAAATATGCTTTCTAATTCTGCCGTTCCGATTCTGTGCCCCGAAACATTCACAACATCATCAACACGACCCAGTATCCAAAAATACCCATCTTCATCACGGCGAGCACCATCTCCTGGGAAATAGTATTTACCACCCCATTTGTTCCAATAGGTTTCAAGATAACGTTTAGAATCGCCATAAATTCCCCTTAGCATTCCTGGCCATGGATTTTTAATCGCTAATATACCAACATCCGTTTCCTCTCCCTCGTCATTTAAAATTAAGGGCTCAATCCCAAAGAAAGGAACGGTAGCAGAGCCTGGCTTGGTTGAAATGGCACCTGGAATCGGTGTTAACAAATGACCGCCTGTTTCTGTTTGCCACCAAGTGTCAACAATGGGGCATTTTTCAGCACCGACTTTTTCATGATACCACATCCAAGCTTCTGGATTTATCGGTTCACCAACAGAGCCAAGGAGGCGAAGAGAACTCAAATCATTCCCCTCCAACCAATGATCTCCCCATTTCATAAATGCACGGATTGCAGTGGGTGCGGTGTAAAAAATGGAAACGTTATATTTATCAATCAGATTCCAAAATCGAGCAGGCGTCGGATGATTGGGTGCCCCTTCATAAATTAATTGAGTAACTCCATTTTGAAGAATCCCATAAATGATGTACGTATGACCTGTAATCCAACCCACATCTGCTGTACACCAGTAAACATCTTGATCATTTAAATCAAAAACGTACTTTGAAGTAATATAACTAAAGACTTGGTAGCCTCCAGTCGTGTGCATGATCCCTTTGGGTTTGCCGGTAGTACCACTGGTGTATAATAGAAACAATAGATCTTCCGAGTCCATCGGTTCAGCTGGGCAATGGTCTTCACAAGCATTCGCACAATCTTCAAACCAAAAATCCCTACCCGATTCCATCGCACAATCAACGGAGTCGTTTCCATTTCGACGAATCACTAATACCTCACTAATTGAGGGGCAATCCTTCACTCCCTCATCAACAATTTTCTTCAATTCGAGGACTTTTCCCCTTCTGTAACCATAATCTGAAGTGATCACCATACGGGCTTCACAATCAAGAATTCGGTCTTTAATTGAATCAGATGAAAAACCCGCAAAAATAACTGAATGCACTGCACCGATTCGAGCACAGGCTAAAACGGCTACAATCAATTCAGGAATCATTGGCAAATACAAGGCAACCCGGTCTCCTTTGCGAACACCTAGGGATTTCAAAACATTCGCAAATAGTCCCACGGATTGAAGTAACTCACCATAGGTGATATCTTTTGTATCTCCAGGCTCACCTTCCCAATGCAAAGCCACCTTATCACCATTCCCTGCTTCAACATGGCGATCCAAGCAGTTGTAAGAAATATTTGTTTTAGCGCCATTGAACCACTTATAGAAAGGTGCCTCCGTCCGATCTAAAACAGAAGTCCAAGGCTCAAACCAATGCAATTCAGAAGCAATATTGGCCCAATAAGATTCAGGGTTTTCTATACTTTTTTTGTACTCAGCACAATAAGACTCTAGCCCAGAAATTTTCGCATTTTTAACAAATTCAGCACTAGGCTCAAATTTTCTATTTTCAGAAGATAAACTTTTCATAGGGGCATTTAAAATATTCGTGAATTACAAAGTTTTTAATTTGAGCGAATATCGTCAACAATAACTGTAAATAAATGATATAAAAGCATTACCCTATTGACACCTTGAATCCAAAAAACAACTAATACTTATAAAAAAATAAATAAATAAAAATAATACATGGAAAATTTTGCTGAACAGTGCCTAGATATGGCACATTCCATACTTAGTAATAATTTAGACTCAATTACTGATCAAGGTACAATAACTCCTTTACAAAATGAAGTTTCCAATAACTACGAAGCTGGTCATGCAGCACTTGCTATTGGTGAATATTATAGAGCCACGAATAAGCTCACATTAAATGACTATGATCTTGTTGATTTATCTGCAAAAACTATAACCGCACAGGCATTTGCTGAAGAATCTCACGACAACGGTCTCGCCTACAGTGCATTAGGTTTATTATCCTTTGGACTCGCCAAAGATAGGAACCCTGTATGGGAACGACTTTTAGATGAGACTAGAGAACAATTAGACAATCAATTATTAGAGAGAAACGATTACTCAAATCACTTTCAGGCATTCAACATAGCAAAATCCGTAACTCGATACAGCATTGGCTTATCAAAAAAGGATGAAACAGGTAAACTGATTGATCGCTTTCTGAGTCGTATTGAAGAACATTCTACCGGAGGATATTTTGATGACCTTGATTCCGATAACGAGGGGCTGAATGGGACATTTGATATTTATGGTGTCGTGTCTTTTGTTTTCATCCGACAAGCACTACAACTCCATGCCAATATCAATCTCCGGGAAAGAAAACTAGCCAGCTTAAGAACTTCGGCAGAAAAATACCTAAAACTCATACCTGATTTAGTCCGCCAAGACGGCACAGGGTGGAGTTTTGGACGATCTATTGGCGCCTACGGACAAATGCACTGCATCAGTTTAATCTTACAGGCAATGCGAGACGGATGGATCCCTCAAAATAAAGCAGATCTATACCAAGACACACTGAAAAAACTATTTTTGAATTTTTTCATCAATTACTTAGATCAAGAACACGGATACTTGGTGATCCGAGACGAAGAACGAAATACAACCCCACAGCATACAAATAGAATGGCTAATTTCGATGCCGCTCGTTACTTATGCCAATGGTCTAGACTAATCAAATCCATTGGAAATTCTTATGCCTCTAATACCATTCCAAGCCCGAGAAAAATCGGACGTTTTGTGCATTTCGACCGATCCAATAAAAAGGAACAAGGCTTGTTCATCTATCAAGACCCAGATTCCCTTCTTTCTTTCCAACTACCCTTGATCGCTCCCAATAAAAAGTTTGCTAACACCTGCGATTACTTGGCTTTTCCACATGCTCCAGGTTTATTCGATTGGCCCGTCAACACCTACATGCCAATCATGGTTCCCGAATTGACTTTTGGAGACAAAGTCATCGTCCCCTCTTATTACGGCAAAAATTGCACAACAAAGGTCGGCTTACGAAATACACTTCAGTTTTCTTACAACCAACCTGAACTCATTACAAAAGAAGGCGATTTTGTAAATGGCTTAGGTTCCTGCTCCGTTCATTGGGCTTTTCAAGGAGGCAAAATTAATTGCGAGTATGTATTTACTGTGAAAAATCAGGTGACCTTATCTAAATTTCGCTATGTCATAGCGATTTCCTCACCGCACTCAACTTATCGAATTGGCACTTCGTACACACTCGGAGAAAATGGACACGGAACTACTGTTTTGAAAGATGATTTTCAAGCCAACTGGAGACCCATACAAACCGTTACTGATGATTTAAACTATAGATCCTACTATGGAAATATTCACTACTTTCAAATTTTAGAAAGGGATCACCCACTCGTCATGCGTAAAGGCGTTCAATATCGATTAGCATTTTCATTTGAACCAGATATAATATTTGTAGACGAATAGTTTAATCATAATAACTGTGCTTTCCGTTAGAATAATACCCTGCCTTGATGTACATGACGGTCGAGTCGTTAAAGGTGTTCAATTTGTTGACTTGATCGATGCAGGTGATCCGGTCGAACAAGCGAAAGCCTATGAAAAACAGGGTGCGGATGAACTGGTTTTTTTAGATATCGGTGCCTCCAATGAAGAACGAAAAATCATACATGAGGTCGTTGAAAAAACTGCTTCTGAATGTTTTATGCCTTTAACCGTTGGTGGCGGCCTCAGAAGCTTAGAAGATATCCGAAACATGCTCAATGCTGGAGCAGATAAGGTCAGCCTAAATACATCTGCGGTTAAAGATTCTAAGCTCATTTCAAAATCCTCCGAAAAATTTGGCAATCAATGCATTGTCGTCGCTGTCGATGCAAAAAAAGTCTCTCCTGAAAAATGGACGGTCTTCACTCATGGAGGAAGGGAAAATACTGGAATTGATGTTCTCGAATGGGTTCAAGAAATTGCTCAAAGAGGAGCCGGAGAAATATTACTCACAAGTATGGATGCCGATGGCACTAAAAATGGATACGATATAGAATTAACAAAACGAGTCAGTGAATCCGTTGAAATTCCAATTATTGCTTCAGGTGGAGCTGGAGCGCTTGAACACTTATCAGATGCGATTAAAAAAGGTAAAGCCGATGCCGTTCTTGCTGCTTCGATATTTCACTTTGGAACCTACTCTATAAGGGAAACAAAAGAATATTTAGATAAGCATAACATCCCTGTTAGACTCTAAGAGAGTGATTAGGGAGAACCTTCTTTTGACTCTATATCATCAATAATTCTTTGCGTATAACGTCGTAGAGAAGACTCAAGCTCTACATCATGATCTTTGCACCAAGCCACCATTTCAAAAAGTAATTTCCCAACTTTCTCAGGATCCGAATCGGTTCGTTCCATTATATCAGAAACGCCACTAAGCGAATAAAAGCTCGTGCCATCTAACCCTTTTTTTTTGATCTGCTTATGAACATCTTCTGCAAACATCAAAGCGGGTAACTGCCGTGGTAAATCTTTAAAAACACCCAGTTCTTTCGGGCCTCGTTTTTTTTCTTTTGACTTAATTAATTCCCAGCGATCTAAAACCGCATCTGAAGTTTCCAAACCTTCAAGATCACCAAACACATGAGGATGCCTGCGAATTAATTTTTCATTTAAAACGCTACAAACAGATTCAAAGTCAAAATAACCGTTTTCTTTCGCAATTTGTGCATGAAAGATCACCTGCAATAAAACATCTCCTAATTCTTCTTCCATATGATCCATGTCTAATCGATCAATTGTCTGAAGCAGTTCACAGCACTCATCAATAAGACAATCTGTTATCGACTGATGCGTTTGCTCAATATCCCAAGGACAACCTCCATCAGGATCTCTTAATTTGGCAACCGTGCGTAATAAATCTTCAAGAGCTGACATAAATAAAACTAAGAGTCTGTTCGTAAAGCCTCAATCATCATCAATTCCTCTCGAACAATTAAAGATTCTTCACCTGTTTTAAAATTCTTTAGTTTCACCTTATTCTCCTTCAACTCATCGGACCCATATATGAATGCATATGGTATTCCTTTTTGATTCACTTCTTTAAACTGCTTAGAAAATCCAATTTTTCTCAAAGGATACTCAACCGTATATCCAGAACGCCTTAGTATTTGCCCATCTTTAAGAGCTAGAGGAATTGCTTCATCATCGGAAAAAATTAGTGCAACCGTTGGCGCTTGATGAAGGGTTGGCACCTTACCTTTGGATTCCAGCAAATCCAACAGAGTCACATCCCCCATTGCAAAACCAACAGCCTCCGTCGCATTTCCAGTCAAACGATCAATCAAATCATCATATCGACCACCACCCGCAAGAGCTCGACCTTTTCCACTAAATTCAAAAGCTTCAAACACAAACCCAGTGTAGTACGCTAAGCCTCTTACAACCTTAAAATCAATAACGACATAGTCGCTTAAACCCATATCTGCAATGAGTGAATTAAGTGAGCCTAATTCAGATATACGTTCATTGATTCCAGAAATATGAGAAACACTCCCCTTTAATTGACTAAAAAATGGCTCTAACTGTTGATAGGACGAAATCTCTAAAAAGCTTTTAACAGATTCCAAAAAAGCATGAGCATCGTCAGAAAAATAAGGCTTAAGCTGATCAAAAACTGCCGATTCATCCATTTTTTCAATTCGATCCATAACCGAAAGTACAGAAGGCAATTCCGCTTCTGCTATACCCCAAGATTGCAGGAAGAAGACCCATAATTTTCGGTCACTCAATCGTATCTTAAAATCATTGGATTCAAGTCCAAACAAGCGAAGTGATTCGATCAGACAAGCGATTAATTCTGCATCCGCTCCAACTCCTGGCTCTCCTAAAATATCAACATTAAATTGATAAAAAGACCTTAGGCGACCTTTCTGCGGACGCTCATAACGAAACTGTTCCCCAATACTAAACCATTTAATAGGTCGTTTTAAGCTATTTGCCTTTGAGCCAACTAAACGCGCTAAAGAAGGCGTCATTTCCGGACGTAAAGCGACCTCGCGTTCCCCTCTATCGGTAAAATTAAACAATTGGCTAACGATCTCATCGCCAGATTTTTCAACATAGAGCTCTAATGGCTCCAATGTCGGCGCATCATACTCTTGAAAATTAAACAATTGGGCAACTGTTCGCCATTGATTGAAAAGGTAATTTCGAACAGCACAATGCTCTGGGTAAAAGGTACGAAATCCGGGAAGGGTTTCAAATTTCATCATCAAGATATCAATCTAGTTATTAATCGAGTTTCATAGCATTCAAGCCTGTTCGCAATTCTTTTCCAGACTTAAACTTTATGACCGCACGCTTTGGAATAATAACATCTTTTTCAGGCTGATTAGGATTACGTCCTACCCTTGCTTGTCGAACTTGCACTTCAAAGACCCCAAAATTTCTTAATTCAACATTTTTACCCTCAATCAAAGCTTCTTGTATAGCCTCCAAAGTAAGCTGAACTGTCTCTCTAATTTCCTTTTGAGAAAAATTAGTTTTATCATATATTTTAGAAACAATATCTTTTTTTGTCAGATTCGAAGACATTTTTAAGTAAGTAAAAAATTAAACAATAGATTCATAATCGTAATAGCTTTATTTTCTGTCAAATATAGAAAGAAAAAAATATAATAATTTTATATTATTACTGATGT
>CAJWEH010000034.1 GCA_913031135.1 uncultured Puniceicoccaceae bacterium
GATTAATGGGGGCAGTGAGTATGCAGTGATTGACTGCGATACTGCAGCCTCAGGAGATTTGACCATTCCCGCTACTTACGAAGGCAAGCCTGTGACCCAGATAGGACAGAGTGCTTTTTATAATTGTCGATACTTAACCAGTGTTACCATACCCGATACGGTGAATGACATTAGAACATACGCATTTCTGGACTGTCGTTCACTTGTAAGTGTGAATATTCCAGATGCAGTGACTGCGATAAAAGGTAATACATTTTATAACTGTGAATCCCTGACCAGCATTACGATACACAGTGGAATCACGTCTATTGGAAATTTTGCATTTCGGGACTGTCAGGCCTTAACAGAAATCACGATTCCAAGCAGCGTGACAGCAATTGGAGGCAATGCATTTCAATATTGTGAATCGCTTACGAGCGTGTACTTCGAGGGATCGGCACCCAATTTTGGATCGTATGTATTTTTGGATACACATGAGGAATTGACTCTCTACGTGCAGGCGGCGTACTTAGGGGACTATCAGGCTTTGAATTTAGGCTATAAATTAGCGACCTATGTTCCCGAGCAAGCGGATGGTATTTACTACACCATCAGCAGTTCCTTCGATAGGCAGAATAATCAATTCATTATCGTCTCTGAAGTTGAAGATGCCAGCCTCAACACGCAGGTGCAGTTTACGGACGATATAGCAGGGGGCACGTGGATGACGCTCTCCAATCTAGCTTATATCGAGGCGACGAATGCCGCGGACGATACGATCACCCGAACGATCACCAATGTCTACCCTTCGGTGAATGCGGAGCGCTTCTATCGTCTTTTTTCTCAGCCTTAGAGTTTCTCTGCGTATGACAATGACAGCCTAGCGAACGCTGAATTTGAACTGGGTTTCTGAACGAAAGGTGTCTCCTGGGTATAAGAGTGCTGAGCCTAAAGTTGGGTAATGCACGCTGTCGGGGTAGTCTTGGGTTTCTAAGCAGAAGGCTCCGAATGTTTGGTAGGCTCGCTGATGTTTGCCGATGTCAGGCGCTTCCAGCGATAAATTAGTGGCGGCATAAAATTGTACACCAGGCTCGGTTGTAAGGAGTTCTAGGTGCCGTCCTGATTTAGGGTCGTAGATTTCTGCTACGGTTCTTGGATTTTGGGTGCGTCCGCCATTTAAGAAATAATGCGTGTCGGCATTTCGGTGGGTGAGTTCAGAGAGATCTCCAATGCGTATGGGTGTTCGCAGATCGTTTAAGCCACTTTGTACTGGTGCTTTTTTTCCTGTGAGAGTCATATCTGCATCGGCTTGGGCGACGGAATCGGCATCAATTCGTATGATGTGGTCGTGTACCGTGCCAGATGCTTCTCCGGCTAAGTTTAAATAAACGTGGTTGGTCGGGTTGAATGGAGTGGGGGCATCGGTCTGTGCCTGATAGGTGATGACGAGTGTGTTGTCCTCAAGTAGCGAGTAGGTTACCGTGCAGTCGATCGTCCCAGGGAAGTGGTTGTGTCCGTCTGGATCTTGGTAGCTGAGTTGTAATTTTTGAATGCCGTCTCTTTCAATGATCGAGGGCTCCCAAATTTGTTTTTCCCAACCGTCGTTTCCTCCGTGCAGGCAGTTTGCGCCATTGTTTGCTTCTAGCTGGTAGCTCTTGCCGGCTAACTCAAAGGAGGCTCCGCTAATTCTGCCTGCAACTCGCCCAGTAAGCGAACCGAAGCTAGGGTGTCCTGCTTCATAATCGGCAAGAGAGGCTTTCCCGAGTGCGATGTCTGAGGGCGTGCCGTTTCGATCGGGGGCATCAAGGCGTACGATGATGCCTCCTAGATTTGTGATCGCTACAGAGTATCCGTTTTGATTGCTGAGTGTGAATAGGTAGGTGGCTCGTCCGTCTTTGAGAGAACCATAATGGCTACTTTGAATCTTCATAAGCTCTGGCAAACAATTGTTTGTCGGTACAAAATGGGGCGTTTCGTTTCAAATGGCACACCCGAGAGGAGTCGAACCCCTAACCTCTTGATCCGTAGTCAAGCGCTCTATCCAATTGAGCTACGGGTGCACGTAAAAAAGAGTTTTATAAAAACACTCCTAGTGGAGAATACAAGCAGAACTTTTAAGATTTTAGGAAATAGACGCTGTATACGGCAATCGCTCCTAGAATCAGAGTGATCCACCATAGTGCTTTTGCCCATTCTGGCTTGCGGTTTATCAGAGCAATTAAACTTCCGATAAGAAGCCATATTGTGAGCTTAAGTAGGATCCATCCTGATGAGTAACTGTATCCCAATTTAGCAATTAAGCCAAAGCCTGCGACAAAGACTAAGAGTAGACCGATGCCACTTGTAATGGCTCCGAGTTTTTTAAGTTGTGGGTTGGCTGACTTGGTTAATGCGAGACCGATCAACGCACCGTATCCAAGGAAGGTCATCAGAATTCCTGATAAGTGTAAGAAGCTGTATATATTTGGTGACATAATTCGCTATTTTTATAAAAAATTAGGGACAGGCAAGAATTATCCTGCCTGCCCCTATTAGTTGATTGGGGGTAACAACTATGAACTCATTTTGGGGATGAACGAGGGAATATCGATATCATGTTTTAACTTTCGCTTCGTTCGTTCGAGTCGAGAGCGTCTTCGCATCATGCGATCTAATTTTTCGACCATCAAATCGATGGATTTATAAAGATCATTGGTTGCCACTGTGACATTGTGGTCATTGCCTCGGACTTCAAGGTGTCCCTTTGCAATGTACTCTCCTTGATGAGTGGATTGGTGTGGGTCGTATTCTACTTCAACTCGCATTCGAACAATATGGCTATTGTGTGAAAATAGCTTCTCAGATTTTTCTTTAATAATTGTTTTTATAGAATCAGTTAGTTCTAAGTGTTTGCCTGCTAATATGAGTTTTTTTTGTTCTTTCATTTTGAATTATGATAGTTGGTTATGGCCTCTAATTGCCAGTATGATGGATGAAATTCGACTGCTCTGATGATTAAAGAGCGTGTGTCAGACTCAAGGGGGGAGAGAGGGGAATTCAGTAATGCCTCTATTTGTGACCCAATGTTATTAAGTAAAATTCGGATTGAATTTATTTTAATTAGGTACTGTATGCTATGATTAATCACGCTAACTTTAGGATATAAAAAGTTCTTAATTTAGCAACTGTCTTTTTTGTTTTTTTATTGTATTTTACATGTCTGATTTTAATCCATTTGGAGCTGTGGCACCCCTTGTAGATTTGTCCGTTTTTTCTAATTGGATTCTCTTTGAAGACGAGGATGTATTGGTCGTGAATAAGCCGGGTTGGCTTGTTTGTCATCCTTCTAAAGACGGTCCTTTGTCGAGTTTAGTGGGTGCCGTTCGTGAGTATTTAAAATTGGATAAGTTGCACTTGGTGGCTCGGCTGGATCGAGAGACGAGTGGTTTAGTCATATTTGCAAAGCGACCTGCGGTGGCTCGTAAGTTTCAGATGGCCATTCAGGAGCGGCGTGTGCGTAAGGTTTATTTGGCAATTTTGAATGGAGTGTTGGGTGAACGAATTGTGGTGAATGAGGGCATTGCCCATAGACCAAATGGCTTGGTTAAAATTAAAAATCATGTATCGAATGATCGAACGGCGAAGAATGCGGAGACGATTTTTGAGCCACTGCTTTCAAAGGGGCAATTTTCTTTGGTTCGGGTCACGCCTATTACGGGAAGGAAGCATCAAATCCGAGTGCATGCTGAGTGGCTAGGGCATTCGGTTGTTGGGGATAAAATATATGGACCCGATGAGTCGCTCTATATCGAGTTTATTGAGGAGGGTTGGACGGATCGCTTGGAAGAGGCACTGCCCTTGAAGCGTCAGGCTTTGCATTGCTCGGAATACCATTTTGACTTTCCTAGTGGTACGATTTCTTTTGTGGCACCTTTGGTCGAGGATTTGGCGTTATTTGGATCTGAGGAATTCGGAAAAGAATTTGAAAGCTTCATTTGAGTTTAACGATTACTCGTTTGAGCTTATGTCTAGAACGCAAACACTCGTCTGTCTCAGAGAGGAGGGTCTCTATTGTCCTGCAGGTGACTTTTTCATAGACCCATGGAAGCCTGTGCAAAAAGCCTTAGTGACCCATGGACACAGCGACCATGCGCGTCCCTACATGGATGCGTATTTAACTTCTTCTAGTGGACTTCCAATCGTCCGTGAACGAGTGGGGCGCTCGGCTCATATTGAAGGTTTGGATTTTGGTCAGACTTTGAAGATTAATGGGGTTCAAGTGTCTTTCCACCCCGCGGGGCATTTGCTTGGCTCAAGCCAAATACGGATCGAGCATAAGGGTTTTGTTTGTGTGGTTGGTGGGGATTATAAATTGGAGGAAGATCGTTCGTGCGAGGCGTTTGAGTGTGTTCCTTGCGATCAATTTATCACTGAGTCGACGTTTGCGTTACCGATTTATTCTTGGGAGCCATCGGATAGTGTTTTTCAATCAATCAATGAGTGGTGGAGGCAAAACGAGGAGGCGGGGCTAACGAGTGTTTTATTTGCCTATGCTTTGGGAAAAGCACAAAGGGTCTTGTGTGGATTAGATCCTAGTATTGGTCGAATTGGCGTCCATGGAGCAGTTGACATATTTAATAAGCATTATCTTGCTGCGGGTTATCCAATTCCAGAGACGGTTCGTGCGAGTCGTAATACAAAGGAACAATTTCAGGGGAAGGGGATTATAATTGCACCTGGCTCGACTCAGAATTCACCTTGGCTTAAGCAGTTTGGCGAGCGGTCAGAGGCGTTTGTTTCTGGATGGATGACCGTTCGTGGCAGTCGCAGAAGGCGTGGTTTGGATCGTGGGTTTGTTTTATCCGACCATGTTGATTGGAAAGGGATTTTAAAGGCGGTCGAAGGAACGGGTGCTGAATTTGTCGGTGTAACGCATGGCTATGCGGATGCATTGGTTCGATGGTTAAAAGAGACCGAGGGAAAAACGGCTTATGAATTAAATACGCTCTACCACGCAATTGCGTCAGGTGAGGATGAAGAAAATGGAAAGGAGCTGAGTTAATGCGAGCGTTTACGAATCTCTATTTTGAGTTAGACCGAACGAATAAGACGAAGTCTAAGTTAAGAATTTTGCGGGATTATTTTTTATCGGTTTCGGATGAGGATGCTGCTTGGGCGCTTTTCTTTTTGATGGGGCAGCGTCTTAAGCGTTTGGTTAAAACGAGCGATTTGAAACGGTGGGCGTCTGATTCATGTGGCTTTCCTGATTGGATGATTGCAGACTGTTATGACCATGTGGGAGATTTGGCTGAGACGCTTGCTTTGTTAGTTAAGGCTAAAACAAAGGTTTCTCATTTAGAGTCTAAAGTGGAAGCGGGGTTGTCGGATTTTGTGTCGTCTGCTCTGTTACCTCTGAGGGGGTTAGGTTCAGAGGTTCAAGGGGAGCGAATACAATCGTTATGGAATCGTATGGATTGCGCTATGGGTTTTGTCTTAAACAAATTAATAACAGGTGGCTTTCGTGTCGGAGTGAGCAAGACGCTTGTGATTAAAGCGCTGGCTGAAATCGCTGAGGTCGACCCTGCGGTTATGGCTCATCAATTAATGGGGAATTGGGAGCCAAGTGGTGCAAATTATCGTGCTTTATTGAGTGGGGATGCTTCTAAACAGGAAACGGGGAAGCCGTATCCGTTTTGTTTGGCGTATCCGCTAGAAATCAAAAAAGAAGAGCGGTTGGATTTATTGCTTGGGGCTGCTAGCGATTGGCAAATTGAGCCTAAGTGGGATGGTATACGTGCACAAATGATTCACAGAGAACAAGAGTGCATTCTGTGGTCTAGGGGGGAACAGCTTTTAAATGAACAAATTCCAGAACTTGCTTCAGTGGTTCTTGAGAGTGAAGGAGCGTTTGTCTTGGATGGGGAAGTTTTAGCGTGGGATTTTGAGTCGGATGTTGTTCGTAGTTTTTCTGATTTGCAAATGCGTCTTGGGCGAAAAAAAGTAACGGCTGAGATTCAAGAGTCTGTCCCCATTATTTTTATGGCTTATGATCTCTTAGAAGAGGGGGGTGTCGACGTGCGTTCTCTCAGCACCTTTGAGCGCCGTAAAAGATTGGAACGTTTGTTTGCTTCTTTAGAGTCTCCGCTCTTTAGACTTTCTCCGACATTAGAGCTTGTTGGTGGCTGGGATGCGATTGCTGCTGAACGCTTGAAGTCTCGTGAAAAAAGGGTTGAGGGCTTGATGTTAAAGCATGGTGAGTCTGCTTATGGAGTGGGTCGGAAAAAGGGTACATGGTGGAAATGGAAGGTTGAGCCTTATACCGTCGATGCGGTTTTGGTTTATGCACAGCAGGGTCATGGTCGTAGGGCGGGCGTATTTTCAGATTACACTTTCTCTATTTGGAAGGGCGATACGCTCGTACCTTTTTGTAAGGCTTATTCTGGTTTGAGTGATGTAGAAATGAAATCGGTGGATCGATGGATACGCTCAAATACAGTCTCTAGGCATGGACCTGTGAGAGTGGTTCAGCCTGATTTAGTCTTTGAGATTGCATTTGAGAGCGTACAAGAGTCGAGCCGACATAAGTCGGGCATTGCTGTTCGCTTTCCACGAATCCATCGTTGGCGTAAGGATAAACCTGCCAAGGATGCCGATACCTTAGATTCGGTTCGAGCCTTACTTTGAGTTGGGCGACTTAAGGAGGATTTCTTTGGCGGATAGTCCTTGCTTAATCATTGGTAGTACGTGTTCTGTGTACGGTACAACGACTTCTAAGACATACGGTCCGTCGTGCTCGATCATATCTTTGATGGCATCTCGTAAGTCTTCTCGCTTGTGGACGCGTTTGGCTTTTACGCCAAATCCTTCAGAAATTTTAACGAAGTCTGGATAGAGGGCATCGAGGTTGTCGGGACCTCCGATGTTGTCTTTATCACAGAGGATGGTTTGCCCTCGAACACTTTCATATAATAGGTCTTCCCATTGAACAACCATTCCTAAGTGCTGGTTGTTCATAATAATCGTCTTTGCGTTGATTTTTTCAATAGCGGCAGTGGCGAGTTCTTGTACATTCATGAGAAAACAACCGTCACCGTCGATATTGACAACGAGCTTATCGGGATGAGCTACTTGTGCCCCAATTGCTGCTGGTAAACCAAAACCCATAGTTCCAAGTCCAAGTGAACTAATGTAGGTTCTTGGTTTTCTGAATTTAAAGTATTGGGCGGCCCACATTTGGTGTTGTCCGACGCCGGTTGAAACGATGGCGTCACCCTTTGTCTCTTCATAGAGTACTTCAATTGCTTCCTGTTGAGTGATGTGTTCGGATTGTTCGTATGAAAAGGGGTGTTCTTCTTTCCATTTTTGAATCGTGTTCATCCAATCGGAAATATCTGGCTGTTTGCATTTCTTATCTTTCCATAATTGATTCAATCGCTCGAGTGCGTATTTGATGTCGGAATGAATCGGCACATCGACATATTTGTTTTTATTATGTTCCGATAGATCGATGTCTATGTGTGCAATCGTTGCATCGGGAGCAAATTTTTCAATTTTACCGGTAATTCGATCATCGAATCGTGCACCCATGCAGAGGAGTAAGTCACAATCACAAACTGCCCAGTTTCCTGCAACAGTTCCATGCATACCGAACCAATATAAGGATTGAGGGTCTTCCGAATCAAAGGCTCCTAGTCCCATGAGTGTAGAAGCGACTGGTATTCCTGTTGATTTCGCAAAGGCACGAAGCTCATCATGAGCTTCAGCAGAAATAATACCACCGCCTGTGTAAATGACGGGCTTCTTAGACTTTGCAATGAGGCCTAAAACGACTGCCAAGTCTGAGTCACTTGCTTTGGGTGTCGTGGTGTTAACCTTATAGCCTGGAATGTCTATCGTGTCAGGAAATTCTGGTTCAAAAAGTGCTTGTTGAACGTCTTTGGGTATATCAATAACGACTGGCCCTGGTCTTCCTGTGCTCGCAATATGGAATGCTTCTTTAACAATTTTTGGAAGGTCTTCTTTTTCGAGTACTAAGTAACTGTGCTTAACGATGGGCAAGGTCATGCCGTAAAAGTCGGTTTCTTGGAAAGCTGCTTTTCCTATGAATTGTTGGTAAACTTGACCGGTGATGCAAACGAGTGGGATACTATCCATGAAAGCATCTGCAATACAGGTGACTAGGTTTGTGGCGCCAGGTCCGCTAGTAGCCATACAAACACTAGGCTTCCCTGTTGATCGTGCGTAGCCATGTGCCATAAATCCGCCACCTTGCTCAAAGCGTGGTAATATCGTGCGTATTTTTGTGCTTTTGGTCAGAGCTTGATGCAATTCCATTGAAGCACCACCAGGGTATGCAAAGACGACATCCACACCTTCTCGTTCAAGGGCAGAGACTAGAACATCTGCACCCTTCATCATCTGACTGTTCGTGTCATTTTTTGTGAGTGATTTGTCTTTGTTGGTTTTCATAATAATTGTTACTGTTTGTGCTTAAATATGCATTTTGAGTCAGCTAAAAAAGAGTTTTTTTACCAATCAATCAAGCATGGAACTCAAGATTTAAATAATTTGTGCAATTATATTGCCTAAGATTGAGGCTTATACAAATTGTTTTTTTATGATTAAGGTTCTATTTTTGGGTGATATTGTGGGGCGACCAGGCAGAGCGTTTGTCTGTGAGCAAATCAAGGAATTGAAATCCCACTTATCGATTCATGCAGTCATCGCAAATGCTGAGAATGCTGCGGGTGGTGCAGGTTTGACGGAATCCATCGCAAATGAATTGTTTTCAGCGGGCGTGGATGGGATTACGCTCGGTGACCATGTTTGGGATCAAAAAGGTTTTAGTTCTGATATTAAACATTTAGAGCGTGTTTGCCGACCTGCAAATCTGCCAGAAAAAAATCCTGGTCGAAATTTTATAGTGCTTCCTGTGAATGGTGTAAAGGTGGGCGTCTTTACAGTTTTGGGGCGTAATTACATGGGATTGAAGGCAGATGCGTGTCCGTTTCGCTGTGCGGATGAGCTTCTTGAGGAATTAAAGTCGGTTTGTGATGTGACCATCGTCGAGGCTCACATGGAAGCAACATCAGAAAAAGTTGCCTTGGGTTGGTATTTAGATGGTCGAGTTTCCGCCGTTTTAGGAACGCATACACATATTCCAACTGCAGATGGTCGCATTTTGCCAAAGGGGACTGCCTATATTTCTGATTTGGGGATGTCGGGTCCGTATCAGTCGGTTCTTGGTCGTTCGGTTGAGCCGGTCATTGATTCCTTTTTGGATGGTATGAAACGTCGCTTTCCAGTCGCAGAAGAGGACGTTCGGCTCAGTGGTTGTTTAATTGGTATCGATGAAAAGCGAGGGATTGCAGAGAGTTTTCAGCGCTTTGAACTCAAGAAGAATAGTAGCACATAATCCACGCTACAGTGCTTTGATGGCTTGTGTTAAAGAGTCTATGGCTTCATCGATTGCCGATGCTTCGTGTGCTGTAGAGATGAAACAGGTCTCGTAGGCAGAAGGTGGTAAGTAAACGCCTCGTTGTAAGGCTTCTTTAAAAAATCGGCTGAATAAATCGGTGTCCGATTGTAGGGCTTCTGGAAAATTGCTTACGGGTGTTTCATTAAAAAATAAGGCGAACATAGAGCCGACTTGCGGAACTTGTAAGGGGATGCCTTGTTCTTGAGCAACGGATGATAGGGCGTCTTGCATGCGTTTACCTAGCATTTCTAGGCTATGGTAGGGCGCTTCTTCAATGAGCTTTTTAAGGGATGCGATTCCCGCAGCGAGTGCTAAGGGGTTTCCGCTCAAGGTGCCTGCTTGATAGACGGGACCATCGGGTGCCAAATGATCCATTATTTCAGCTTTTCCTCCAATAGCACCTACGGGTAAACCGCCACCAATAATTTTACCCATGGCTGTTAAATCGGGGGTGATATTTACCAATTCCTGTACGCCTCCAAGCGCGAGACGAAAGCCCGTCATCACTTCATCAAAAATTAATAGCGATCCGTGTTTTTTTGTTATGGAGCGAAGTTCCTCAAGGTAGCCTTCCTTTGGAAGTATTAAACCGCAGTTTGCAGGAAAAGGTTCGACGATAACACAGGCAATCGATGCTCCGTATTTTTGGAAGGCTTCATTGAGTGCTTGGGTATCATTGTAGTTGATGACGATGGTTTCATTGGCAAAGCTTTCTGGGATGCCGGCACTGTTTGGGTTTCCTAAGGTTAAAGCACCAGAGCCTGCTTGCACGAGTAATGAATCAACATGCCCGTGGTAACAGCCAGCGAATTTGATGATTTTATCTCTTTTTGTGTAGCCCCTTGCGAGTCGAATGGCAGACATCGTCGCTTCGGTGCCACTATTACACATGCGAACTTTTTCTACAGAGGGTACTATGTTTTTTAGAAGTTGAGCCATCTCAACTTCATAGGGGTTTGGTGTTCCAAAACTAGTTCCATTTTCTAAGGCGGACTGAATTGCTTTATGGATCGTTGGGTTGTTATGCCCATGGATAGCTGGTCCCCAAGTGCAAACAAAGTCTATTAAACGTTCCTCATCAGCAGTGTAGAGAAAAGCTCCGTCTGCTCTCTTTGTGAAAAATGGGGTGCCACCGACTGAACGAAACGCTCGTACAGGTGAATTAACGCCTCCAGGAATGAGTTTTTTAGCGGATTCAAAGAGGTGGTTGGATGTGTGCGATTTCATAGTTTAATTGGAATAGTTTTGAACGATTGGCATTCTGCGTCCAACACCAAATGCGAGTGGCGATATTTTTAATCCAGGTGCTGCCTGCTTTCGCTTGTATTCGTTTTGGTCTACTTTTTGTACTATAAATTGAACGGTTTCGGAATCAAATCCATCTGCTATTATTTCCGCCTTAGACCGACCGCATTCTATGTATTGATTCAAGATGGCATCGAGTACTGGGTAGGGTGGCAATGAGTCTTGGTCTTTTTGATTTGGACTCAATTCAGCTGAGGGTTCTTTTTCAATCGTGTTTAATGGGATGCAGTCACCTGCTTTGTTTAAGTAGCGAGCTAAGGCGTAGACTTGCATTTTTGGAACATCAGAAATTACGGCTAAACCGCCACACATGTCTCCATATAATGTGCAATACCCGACGGCTATTTCACTTTTATTGCCTGTGGTTAAAAGTAATGCTCCGTATTTATTTGAGAGTGCCATTAGCAATAAGCCTCGAATGCGGGCTTGTATATTTTCTTCGGTGACATCTTTGGAATAGTTTAGAAAGCTGGGTTCTAAGCTCGTTTCGACTGCGTTATAGGTATCTTTTATGGGGATTGTTTGAAATTCAATTCCCAAGTTTTTGGCTAAGGCTTCGGCATCTTTTAGGCTGTGTTCGCTTGATATTTCGGAGGGCATGGCGATGCCGATAACATTTTCTGAGCCTAGTGCTTTCACTGCAAGCGCTGCGACGACTGCAGAATCGATTCCACCACTAAGACCAATCAAGCCTTTTTTGAACTGGCTTTTATGAGCGTAGTCTCGAAGCCCTAGGACTAAGGCATCATGTGTTTTTTGAATGGGATCGACTTCATCTGTCTCTAGGGGAGTGGTTTCGCTCGTCTCTATTTCAAGTACTTGAAGGGAGGACTGGAAGCTTGGGAGTTGATGGGTGATACTTCCTTGTTGATCCGTAATGAAGCTAGATCCATCAAAAATTAACTCATCGTTTCCACCTACGGCATTACAATAAATAACGGGACAGTTGAGGCGTTTGCTCACCGTTTGAATTAAATGTGTCCGAGTGGTTTCTTTATTTATGTGCCATGGGCTTGCGGATAAGTTGATCAATAAATCTAAGTCTTTGTTTTCAAGGGATTTGATTGGGTCAAATTCATAGCGTTTGCTAGTTTGAAGGGTTTCGTCCGTCCAAATATCTTCACAAATGGTCAGCCCAATTTTAAGCCCGTTCCAGTTTTGTATGGCGGAAGCTTTCGAGGGTTCAAAATAGCGTTCTTCGTCAAAGACATCGTAGTTAGGAAGTAAACACTTTCTTGCAAAGTGTTGAACGGTTCCGTTTTCACACCAAGCGATTGAGTTGTAGAGGGGACGACCTGATTCCTCGTTCGCTCTTGATTCGACTGTTCCTATTAAGGCAGGGATGGATTTCGTTCTGGAAGCGATTGCGTTTAATGTGTCTGCTACATCATTTGAAAATCGGGATTTTAAAAGTAAATCTCTAGGGGGGTAGCCACAGACTGCTAATTCTGGAAATAAGATGAGGTCCGCACCCTCTTTTACCAAGCGATCGTAGGCAGCTAGAATCAGACTTTGATTCCCTTTTAAATCTCCTACGGTAGTATTGATTTGTGCGATTCCTATTTTCATGACGCTTTTTAGTATTAGAGATTATCTGACACTTGCAATTCTAGCCTTTCATTCATAAAAATAATTTATGCAACCTGAAAAATTGATTTTAGCCTCCGCATCTCCAAGGAGGCGTGATTTATTAACGGAACTAGGTCTGTCTTTTGAGGTTTTTGTGTCGAATGTTATTGAGGATGATCGTGCCGAGTTAGAGCCGCAATACCTTGTGATGCAAAATGCAATTTTGAAAGCGGAGTCAGTTATGTCTAGATTTCCAAATGCGCTCGTGCTTGGTTCGGATACAACGGTTTCTCTTGAGGGGCAGATTTTTTCAAAGCCGGCAACGCTAGAGGAAGCGGGTGTTATGTTAAGCGAGCTTTCTGGGCGAGTGCATCAGGTTTACACAGCGGTATCATTGCGTTGGCAGTCTTGCTCTTTTAAAGAAGATTTTCATGAGGTTAGCGAGGTGCGTTTTAAAACCCTTTCTGATACAGATATTTCTGCTTACCATGCTTTAGTGAATCCATTGGATAAAGCGGGCGCCTATGGTATTCAAGAAGAGCGTGAACGGATTATAGAGTCGATCAGTGGATCGTTTGAGACGATAATGGGATTACCGACACAGGTACTTGTGGATCGGCTGAATCAGAATGGCTTTGATTTTAAGAGTGCGAGTTTGGGTAAGAGTCTTTAGTATTCAAAGTTGTGTTTATAGATACGGTTGATTCAATTTACCCGCTCAGCGACACAAAGTCATTTCGTTATAAGGGCTATTGTGTCGCAATTATTTGTGCTATGGTGATGCATGGTCTTGGCTTATTTGTTTTTCAAAGTGGTTGGTTGAATGGTGGGGGGATGTCTGATTTGCTTGAAGAGGAACAGCCATTGGTGCTTGAACTTGATCTGACTCAGTATGTAGAGGTTAATCCTGAAGTAGAAGAAAATGAACCAGATCGCAGTGAATGGTATTCCTTTCAAAATCAACAGGCTGCAGATTGGGTTGAACATAATGAGATTTCAGTTCTGCCTTATATAAAAGGGACTCAGTTAGATTCAGTAAAAATTGTAAAAGGGTCTGTTGATGAGCTTGAATCAGAACAAAAACCGGGTGTGTATGAGTTGGTCGATAGTAGTAATGAACTAGTAAACGAACAAGAAATGCTGTCGGAAGTTGTTGTAGCTCAGTTACAGACTCCATCGGACATTCGATCGTCAGAAAAGGATCTTGAATTGAGCAGTGATGGGGTCGGTGTACTTGATCAGGAATCTAGAGAAGGGGATGAGGCTCCAATCAAACAATGGATCCCTTTATCACTCGATACGATGAATGAATTGAATAAAGAAGGTGAATTGAAACCGCTTGATGTGCCTATTCCTAAACTTCGCCCTAGGGTTTCCGCTGAGCTTATCGAGGGTCCTCTTATGGATTCTAGTGCTAGTCCTATGAAGCGTGGGGCTATTGCGATTGATGCGTTGTTCAGTGAATTTGGTGCTTATGAAAAACAATTTTTTGCCGCTTTGCAAAGGGGGTGGTATAATGAGATCGACTATCACAAACCTTTGGATTCTGGTACAACAGTGCTTGTGACATTTGTACTAAAATCAAGTGGGGTTGTTGATTCTGTTCAAGCGGTAGAATCGAATGCTAGTGTCGTGGCTACTTTAATTTGTGAGAATGCTCTGAAAAATTTATCGCCATTTAGAACTTGGACGAGAGAAATGGTTCAGTTATTTGGTAGAGAAAAAGAATTTAAAATTCGATTT
>CAJWEH010000035.1 GCA_913031135.1 uncultured Puniceicoccaceae bacterium
TGTGCATTCATTACTTCAGCCTATGCTGAAATTTCTGGTAACATCGGAGTAACATCGAACTATCTATGGCGTGGTACAACTCAAAGTTCAGACGAGTCAGCGGTAAGTGGAGGTCTCGACTATGCAGGCGAGTCATTCTATGCTGGCACATGGGTTTCTGAAGCGGATTGGGCAGATGATATTACTACGGAAGTTGATCTATATATTGGTACAGACATCAATGGTTTTGATGTAGGGATCATTAAATATATGTACCCTGGTGCTAGAGCTAACGACTTCACTGAAGCTTATATCGGTTATTCAATCTCTGGTTTTGATTTAGCATATGCGTTTGATATTGATACAACAGACAATGCTTTCTACTCAATCTCTTATGGGTTTGATATCGTAGAGGGTGTGACTGGTACATTAACTTACGGTGACTACTCTTTTGAAGGTGGCGTTGATGATTACGATTACACTCAACTGGATATCGCATACGGTGATCTTACGATTACCTATTCTGATGGAGGCGCTAACGATGCCATTTATGCAGTCTCATACGGTTGGGGCTTCTAAATTTAATATATCATAGGATATGTTATTAATTGTTCAAGGTCGAGCCGAGAGGCTCGGCCTTGTTTTTTTCTGTTGAGCAAAGGCATTCAGAAGGTCAGTATTGAAACTATGAAACGTTTCATTGCTATTTTGTTTTTGGTGCTTGGTTTGAGTCTTGCTTATGTCCTGCTAGGACCAGTTCGAACAATCTACGGGATTCAATCTTGCATTCGTCAGGGAGAGGCCGAACGATTGGATCACTATATTAATTTTCCGTCGGTTCGAGCTGATTTAAAGGCGCAGATTCGAGATCGAGTTCAGGCAGAAAATACATTGAGTTTTGAGGAGCCTATGGGCTTTTTGTTCTCTCAACTATCGACTCAGTTCACCGATCAAATGGTGGATGGGTTTTTGAATCCGGAGACGATTGCTTCATTAATCAATGAAGCTGTTCCAGAAAATACTAATAATATGAATAAGGATTCTGAAGGCACTTGGAATCCTGAGTTTTTTGAGTCGAGTGAGACGGTGCAAGCTGTTTTAAATGGCTTTAAGTTTCGTTATCTATCAATAGATACATTTGAAGTTGTGATCGAAAATGCTCATTCTGAATTCAATCAGGCACGTGTTTTATTTGAGCGAAAGGGTATCAATTGGTGGATCACTCAGCTAGCATTGCCAGAGGGGTTTACTTTTAATTAGACTTAAGTATAAATAAGCAATACTTCTTAAACATAAGTAATCTTTTTTATTTCTTAGCACTACTATTTACTGTTGCATTCTATTTTTTACTGTTATACTTTATTAGTATTCAGCTCTAACCAGTTGATAGAAAATAAAAATTCTTATAAATTCATAATTTAGCCTAGAGTGTAATTTACATTCTAGGTTATTTTTTTTCGCTGTTGGAATGTTGAAATCAGCTATTATTAAAATGCAATCCTCTTAAGTTTGTGTGAAAAAATTCGCATAGAATGGGTTGTATTTTTGTTCATGCTCGACCGTCGTCAGAGGACCATGTCCTGGGGCTATAATGGTTTTTTGATCTAATGATAGTATGTGGTTTCGGTTGATTTCGATTGCTTTGGCATAGACTTCAGGGTGCATGATGCCTCCTTGAGAGTGGGCAAATAGGGCGTCTCCAACAACCGCGATGGTTTTATCTAATCCATTAATTTGATAAGTGATTCCATCAGGGGTGTGTCCAGGTGTTTCCAATGGGCGAATATTAAAGTTACCAATACTTATGGTTTCCTTGGGTTCAACGAATACAGTATGATTGCTTTTTATATCTGCTTTATTTGAGCAGTAGATTGGTAGATTTGCTTGTTCCTGAACAAAGTCTTTTAAGCAATACACATGATCTCGGTGATTATGGGTGATGAAGATCGCTTTTAGTTTTAAGTTTTGAGTTTTGAGCCATTTTTGAACGACCTTATATTCTGTGCCAGTATCGAAAAGAACGGCTTCGCCTTCGTTCTTGTCATAAAGGAGGTAATTGTTTACTTTGAGAATATCGGTCTCGGTGTAAAAAAAAGAGGATTGAAAGGTTTTAAATCCATTTATTACTATTACATTCGGGACGTTTTTTTGATAAAGATGGTCGTTTAGAGCTTGAGGGTTTAAATCTAAGTAGGGGCAAACTTTTTCGATCACCGTTGGCTCAGTATTTTGTCCGTCAAAAAGCTCATTGAGGGTGTGGCGATTGAGATGGCTAAGCTTTGCTAGTTCCCGCTTGCTCATTCCCTTGCCAATACACGCTTTTTTTAAGATGTCTAGAAAGGTATCTTCAAAGGGAATCATAAAATTATTTTAATTATTTATAAACATCTTTCTTTGGGTTTAAGACAAATGGTACTCTTCTAAGATAATCTTTTATGACCAAATTCAGTTTGGTGTCCACTTGATCGGAAGGGTTGTGGATCAGTTTAGCCCATCTTAATGCACAAAATAATAGCACCCAAAAGCTAAAAAGAACAGCCGTATTGTAAAAGGGATTTTCAAAAAAAATGAGAATGATCACAATCATCAAACCTGTGAATATGTTATTTGATAAACTATTTTCTCGCTTCAAAAAGAAATTTCTTAGTAAGAGATAAGTGAGATAACCAGCCATGAGTAGAACACCCAAACTACCAAATTCTATGAGCGCAGATAGAATCCCTGTCGGCGCCGTTTCGTAGTATTTGTCTAATAATTTTGAATTTGAGTAGTAGGGCATTAATTTTTGAAAGGCATCGAGGCCCCATCCAAAGATAGGGCTGTCTTGAAACATATGAAAGCTTGTTGCTTTTAAGGCTTGAATGGTTTCGAGTTCAGAATTCGCTTTAAAAGTTCGATAGATTCCATAGGAAATGCTAGTGCCGAGTAAAAAGTAGGTATAGTTTTTTAAGCGTTTAAAAATAGGTTGATTTAGCATTTTAAAGAATCGAATCTTTTTTATACATAGGATTGCATATGAAAATGCGATAAATGCAGCAGATATATCTGATTTCAGCACAAGTGCGGTTGAGGCTAGAAGCAATGCAATCATGAAAAAATAGCGAGCAATTGATTTTGAGAATTTAAATTCTGCTTTTTTCAGTTCAATGATTGCTAACCCATAGCTAGTAAACATCCATAGGATTGCAAAAGCTCCCCATTGTTCATCATTAGCGAAGTGAGCGAAAAAATTATAGTGTGATTCTGTTTTTACAAACATAGGTGCTTGGAAATTTAAGAATTTGTAAAAAAGACCTATGCCAGTTAGTATGAGTGCGTTCGTACAGCCCCAATGCAATAGTTTGTTTATAAAATACAGAGATTTTGGGATCAAAAGCAGTTGAGTGCTAAAACAAAATAATGAAACGAGCCCTAAAAATGAAATGGAATTATTGATCACATCTATGTTATTTCCAATAAAGGGTTTGGGTGTGCTATATGTGTAGCTATTCCCTTCCTCTAAGATCATTGAAGTGCTGGCATTTGAATAGTCTCCATTGATATAAAATACTAATAGCAAACAGATTGGTATGATTAATGGATAGGAAACTTTTCTCCAAAATTGATCAATTATGAAAGGATGTACTATTTGATGAATTTTTAAGTTAGCCATTGAGGCCGTTGAAATGATCAAAACATAGCCTAAAATTAGAGTCGATCGAGCGTTGGTAAGCCAAGAGAGTGCTACTAAAAATAGAATGGTTATGCCAAAGCAAATCATTTCAGAGGCGGTAAAATTGTCCCTTAATTCAAGGTCTCTTATATTTAGTATGGGTGCTTGTTTCTCTTCCATGAGCTATGTGATTTAAAGGCAAATGCTTTCTGAGACTTTTTGAGCAACCTCGCTTCCTGATAAATATTGGATAATGGTTGATGCAAATTCTAATGCAGTACCTGCTCCTTTTGAGGTGATAATATTCGCGTCTAGAACGACATTTTTTGAATCTAGTTTTTTGAATTCATGGGCAACGCTAGGATGACAGGTCATTGTATGGGACTGGTTTAAACCTAAATCTAGAGGAATTAATGGGCTAGCGCAGATGCAGGCAATGCATTTGCTTTCATTGTAGTGCCTTAAAATGAGCGATTCGATTTCGATGTTGTTTCGTATGTTAAAAATTCCCGGTCCACCAGGGAGAATAATGGCATCAAATAGTGTGTCTTTTTCGGCTTCTAATTTGCTATCCGCTTGTATTGAGATTCCGCCTTTACTTGTCACTGTAACCTTTCCATCAACGGAAGCGGTAATGACTGCTATGCCAGCTCTTCTGAGCAGGTCAATTGGGGCGATCGCTTCCAGTTCTTCAAACCCGCTATGCAATAAAACTAATGATTTTTTAGGCATCTGATTGGGTTAAGTAGTTTTTTTCTCAGGATCAAAGTAGATGGAAATATTTGGCTCAATTTCACCAAGGTGATCTTTTGCACGTTTCAGAGCTTTTGCTGTTGATAAGGTCGGGTTTTGTGGGTCATCCATGAATATGTTTCGTGCTTCGATATAGTGTGATAAGCCAGAATTTTCCAAGACTCTTAAGAGGTCTTTGCGCACTTCACTGAGTATTAAGTAGCGACCATTTTCGTTCATATGTTTTACGAGCTCTTCTAATGCCATAATGCTTGAGGCGTCCATATTATAAGCGTTTCGCATTTTTAAAATGAGTATTTTTAGTTGAGGCTCTAGGTAGATGCGTTGAACTTGTTCTCTGAATAAATCAGTAGCACCGAAAAAGAGTTCGCCTTCTATATGAACGATTGAAATTTCAGGTGTTGTTCGACCATGGGTGTCATTAGATTCGGCTAGTACTCCGTCTGCGGTGAATGTGTATTCTTTTAACTCAGTTTTTGCTACTTTCTTGAGGAATAAAATAATTGAGATGCCTACGCCAAAGTAGACGGCTTTATCAAGCGGCAAATACAGTCCAGAGAGTAGGGTTATTAAAAAGACAAAGGCATCAGATCGAGTTGTTTGTGTGACGATACGAATGGCATGTTTGTTGATCAATGAAATGCCTACAATAATCACTAATACAGCTAGCGAAGCGACTGGAATATACTGTATAAATGAACCCAATAAAATGGCAGTCATTAAAATGATCAGACCACAGAAAAAGTTTGAGAGAACGGTTCGACTCCCACTATTGAAATTTAAGCTTGAGCGGGTAAGGGATCCAGAGGCTGGCATCCCGCTAAAAAAAGCACAAGCGATATTCGACATGCCTATAGAGTACATTGCTTGGTCATCATCTAAGGAGATTCCTTTTTTTACGGCGAGGGATTTGCCGATAGCAATACCCTCTATGATACAGAGTAGAGCGATCGCAATGGCTGTTCCAGAGAGTGTTTCTATAGCTTGCAGATTTAAACTTGGTAGCGAAATCGACCAAGAGGTTGAACCGATAGCTTTTAGTAAATGTATGTCATAGTTTATGCCGTTAATTAAGTGAGTAGCGATGGAGGAAAGGATTAGTACGATTGCAACATTGGGTAGGGATTTGAATTTTGTGTTTAATATAAAGAAGCACAAAAGCGTAAAGAGACTTAATCCAAAGGTCGGAAAGTGGGTTGAGCTGAGGTTGACAATTAAAATCCATATCAGGTGAAAAAAGGAGTCAGCCTTTTCATCAATTATTATTCCCAAGACTTCGGGCATTTGATTTAATATGATCAGTAATGCAGCGGCTGTAATATAGCCTGTGATGACAGAGCGTGATATGTATTTAACTAAATGAGCAAGTTTAAAATAGGCACCTGCTGATATGAATAAGCCAACTAAGAGGACTAAAATACTGAGGTACTCAAATTTTTGATTTTCACTGATGCCTAAAGCGGCAAAGGCACTAAAAAGCATTACTGCAGTTGCATTAGTCGGACCAAAGGTAATCAAATTGGATTTTGCAAATAGGGAACTGGCAATCGTTGCGATGGCAGATCCAACGATTCCGTAGTGAATGGGTAAGCCTGCTATCAATGCATAAGCCATACCTTGTGGAAATGCTAAGAGCGCAACATTAAAACCGCTCTTTATATCGTCTTTTAGATAGCGTAATGAGTAGGACTGAAGCGTTTGAATAATCGGGAAAAATTCTAATGAATTGTAGCGAATGAACGCTTTATAAATTTTCAGTAGAAATTTAAGCGGATTGAACACGGTCTTAAGCGTTTAATTATTTGGATAGAGTGTTTTCATCACCTCGGTATGAAGTGGTTCTTTTGCCGCAATGATGCTCCGTTCATCAAAAGCATCGCCGCCATTCCATCCTGTAAATTTAAAGCCAGCCCCTTGAAGGCACGGGATGATTGCTGCACAGTCCCAAATTTCCATCATAGGGTCGCACATTATATCAGTGAATCCAGAACAAAGGAGAATATAGCCACCGGCATCGCCCCAAGATCGATATAAGGCTGTTTTAGGTGGGAGGTCATCCCATTGTGCGTTATTTTGCCATAAGGTTTTTCGGATCGGATCTGTCGTGCATAAAGTGGCTTCTGAAAGTGGGCGTGAAACTCTACCTGAAACGACTTCTCCATTCAAGGTAGTCATTTTGCAATCCCCAATTAATAGTTGCTTGAGGATGGGTTGGTTTACCGCTCCAAGTATCGGGCGTCCATTGTGTAAAAGAGCAATGAGGGTCGCAAATAGAGGAACCCCTGATATAAAAGATTTTGTGCCGTCTACTGGGTCTAAGACCCACACATATTCACTTTCTTGGTTTTCAACACCATATTCTTCTCCTATAATTCCATGATCAGGGTAGCGTTCTTTGATTCGCTCTCGAATGCGTTTTTCTGCATTTTTATCTGCTAAAGTAACGGGAGTGGCGTCAGATTTTTTCTCGACCGATACATTGGAACCATAATGCGGTAGTATCTCTTTAGTTGCTTCTTCGCAAAGAAATGTAATAAATTTCTTAAATTCTTCAATTTGTTCGCTCATGAGTGCATTCTTTTTGGATGATGTCTTTTTTCAGATTGAGGATACTAAAATAAGATGCAATCGCATAGTCTTAAATAAGCTACATTTTCATTAATTCTATATGTTTGATACACCTATCCATATCATTGACTTTGAAGGGAGTCATCGTTCGGGAGTATTAGAGTGGGGAGTTGTTACGCTCGAAGAGGGGTGTATTGTGGACGCTCGTTCTCGCTTATGTGGCAATCGCTCGAATATTTCAAATGCGGAGCTTGCTCAACATGGTATTTCTGAGACTTTGATTAGGAATTTAGAACCGTTTGAAGTGGATAGGGCGACTTTTATGAATTATCGTCAGACGGGTGTACTTTGTGCTCACCATGCGGTTGTGGAAGATGGTTTTTTGAGGAGTACTTGGGCTTATCCTAGGGCTAGCAAGGATTTTTCTAATAGTAATACGGATAAGCTTGTTGCCAGTTGGGGACCTTGGTTGGATACCTTGCAAATTTACCGCCGCTTATACCCTAAATTAGAATCGTATAAGTTGGATGCCTTAGTTTTATTTTTTGAATTAGATTCGGAGCTGAAGGCTTTGAGCCAATTCTATTGCGAGGAGTCTCGATCTCAATTTCATTGTGCTCTTTACGATGCCTTGGCATCTGGCTTATTGCTTAAAAGGTTGTTTTCGTTGAAGGAATTAGTTGATCTATCTTTAAACCAACTTTTTATTTTGAGCTCTGGATCTAATGATGAATTTGAAAAACGAAGTCAGCAGGAACTTTGGTGATAATTATGCAAGTGAGTGAACAAAAATTGAAAAAAGTGGTCTTTTTCGGATCGGATGCTATCTGTTTGCCTGCCCTTGGTTGGTTAAAGGGGATGCATGGAATCAGTCTTGAGTTTTTAGCAGTTGTTTCCCAGCCCGATCGTCGACAGGGACGAGGCCAAAAAGTTAGTTCAAATCCAGTCGCTGAGTTTGCGAAAGAAAATGGGATTCAATTATTTCAGCCTGAAAAACCCGACAAAGAATTAGCCGATTGGATGACTGGTCAGGCTATAGCGATTGGATTAGTCATGGCATACGGGCATTTTATTGGTCGGTCTTTAAGGGAATCATTCAATATTGGGATGTATAATTTTCATGGCTCGGTTTTACCTAAATACCGAGGTGCGTCGCCCGTCGAGTCGGCGATTGCTTGCGGTGAACATGAAACGGGTGTTTGTTTAATGGAGGTGGGTGCACAGATGGATTCTGGTGCTGTTTCAGATATTGAGCCTGTAGCGATATTGAAGAATGAGGATGCCACGACTCTTAGGATGAAAATTGGGCAAGCGGTGGTTCCTATTTTAGAGCGTAGTTTTGAAAAACTTGCTTCGGGTCAGCTTACATTTAAGGCTCAAAATGACTCCGAAGCTAGCTATTGCCGAAAGCTTAATAAAATAGATGGGCTTATTGATTTTAATTTAAGCTCTGAAGCAATTTACAATCGATGGAGAGCATTTAAAACATGGCCTAGTTCATACTTTTTGTTGGGAGATGAAAGGATAAAAGTTGGGTCATTGAAGATGACAGAATCACAGACCGGCGGATTGAAATCTAGAGGAATTAAAGGAGCCATTCACATTAAAGGAGATCAATTATTTGTTGAAACAAAGGATGGGTTAATTGAATTTTTAGAACTTCAAAAAGCAGGAGGTAGAATGCTGCCAGTTGCCGATTTTCTGAGGGGCCATCATTTAGATGAGGGCATGATTTTTTCTGGTGGTGCTAGTCAACCTCTGATACGAAGGCACTAATGACATTGCTTTTTGGGCTCTGTTTGTTTCTGCTTTTTTGATTTCTTAAAGCCTAAGTCATTAATCAAAGCATTTAAGAAGTAGGCGCTTAATAAAACGCCTGAGAAATGGTTCCAGGGTCCAATAGATTCTTCATGTATATGAAAATCTGATGTGGTTAAATTAAATACATTATTTGTAATATAGCCAGATATCCACGCAATGACGACAAGCGTCAAAATGTAAATCAGGGTGGCTTTTTTTCCAATAATTTTAAGTGTCGCAATGATGGTAGCTGAGTTTGTAGCTGGCCCTACAATGAGAAAGACTAAAACAGCTCCCGGAGAAATGCCAGCACTCAAAAACGCAAATGCAAGGGGTAACGACTCAATAGCGCAGACATAAAGGGGGAGGCTAATTAGTGTGATTCCTATGAACGCCGCCCAACCAGAACTAAAACTTCCTGTGAAAAAATCACTTGGTAGTAAATTATTAATTAATCCTGCTATTAGAATACCAATCAAGAGTGGTTTGTATAAATCAATCGGCAGGTCGGTGAAAAAATAGTTTAGTGATTGCTTAAGGTTTCTTGATCCAATGTTCGTATCTGTTTCCTGTGAAGTTTTGTCCAAATCATTTTTTTCGTGGTCACAAAAGAGATCAACGAGTACCCCAGATACGAGTCCGCACATTAGGGCTACGACTACTTTTATGAAAGTAAAACTAAAGCCAAATAAGCCATAGGTTGCCAATATACTATCGATTCCTGTCTGCGGAGTGGAACTCAAAAATGAAATCGTCGCACCACGACTAGCACCTTCTTTTTTAATGGAAGAGGCAACGGGAATGACTGAGCAGGAGCATAATGGAAGAGGGATCCCTAGTATGGCTGCTTTAAAAACAGAATAAAAGTTCGATTTTCCAAGTTGTTTAACAATAAATTTTTGAGGTATAAAAAAATGTAAAAGACCAGCTACGCTAAAGCCGAAAAGTAAATAGGGTGCAAACTCAGCGAGTATGATCCAAGAGGCATATAACAAATCTAATACAAATGGAATCATTATGAGGTAGCGTGCGGTTCCATATTGATTTTATTGGAGCATCGAACCGTGAGCACTGGTATTTTCGTTTTAACCCATAGGTTATTTTCTTTAAAAGTCTTAGCACTCACAATCTCGCAGGCTTCTCCAATTGATTTTACAGGAAATCGTTGTCCTTTAGCGCTACTATTGTAGTTGTGTGCGGATTGATGAATTTTATCGACAACCGTATGTGGGCTTTCCTCTTCAGGAATTTGTAATACCCAACTAGCGAAATCATGATCAATTAATTTCCCCTCACTGTCTGAAATTAAAGTCACAAATTGCTTTTTAACAATTGGTGGTCGTTGTTCTCTCTCTTCTTTTTCGATTTGTAACTCTAGTTCTACATCTTTGATGATTTCTTGAATTTTTTGAATATCACTTTCATTTCGATGCAGTATCGCTTTTAATTTTTCTAAATCTATTTTAGCCATCCTCTTACTTTAGACTATATCGAAAATTTAGAAAGTATAATTTCAAATAGCTTTTTAAAAAAGCTTTTAGATGATTGCAAGTGGGGTCTTAATTTTGAATTCCGTTAGTCGTGCCTGCAGTAACGGATGTTAATGCTTCAATGTTAAAATACTTTTTGATACTGTTATTAATTTGTTCTAGGGTTAGCTCATCTAATTGTCTAGGGTACTCGTCAATGTAAAAAGCGGAGTAGCCCCGTTGCAGGAAGCTATGAATTTGTCTTGCGACTGATCCTGTCTGCGACAAGCCGACTAAATAGCGACCTTTAAGGGTTTCAATTGCTTCGTTGACTTCTTTTTGAGTCACACCTTTTGAATACCAATCCTCAAACACTGAATCAATGGCCTGCATTCCTTGATCGAGAAGTTCTGGGGAAAAGGTCGCTTCTAGCATCCAATGTCCCTCTGTTAAAATATCTCCGCTGTGGTATGAATAAATGGCATAAGTGAGACCTTTATCTTCTCTGACATAATTCATTAAACGTGCATTATATGTGCCGCCTAGTATATAATTTGCTATACTGAATGGAAGGTAGTCGGGATCACTTCTTTTCAATCCAGTTCTCTGAGCTATGCGGACGGATACGCTTGTTTTATCGGGCATAAAATGGTTCGTGTAGGAAGCTTGAGGCTTCTTTTTTGAGTAGGGAACAGCTTTATAGTCAGAGCCATTTTTCCAATTTCCAAACTGATTTTTTACTGAAGATTGGATGGTTTCTAAGTCAATATCTCCAGCAAATACTAGTTTTAAACTTTTTTTCCCATAGTGCTCGTTATGAAAATTTTTGAGATCGTTTACGCTCAGTGCCTCGATCGAATCCCTAACTGCTTGAATCGAAGAAGGATGATTTGGGTGTCCTTGCTCATATAAATTCCGTAGTAATACATTCTCTGACATAAAGTCGGTATTGTTTTCGTATTGAATTAAATAGGACTTATAGCGCTCTTTGATGGCACTAAAAATTTCGGGATCGAATTTTGGGTTTTTTATCTGATCGGCGAGGGTTTGAACAAAGGTTTCAGTATCTTTTTGTAAAAAACGACCAGAAAATTCAAGTGACTGAGTTCCTGTTTGAAACGCAATTTTTATCCCTAACGAGTCGAGTCGTTGGGTGATTTCATAGCGATTCATTGTCCTGGTTCCTTGATCGAGCATTGCAGCTGTGAATTCTGCCAATAAAGGTGAATCGCTTGGTGATTTGTTATCACCGCAGGCAATACTCCCTGCAAAAGAAACAACTCCTTCAATGGGCAATTGAACTATTGTAATGTCAATATTAGAGATGCGAAATGACTTAATGTTTGGTGTGAAATGTATGTCTGGATTACTTTCTGTACTGGGATCTTTTAGGTTTGGGCTTTGGTAGTGGTAGGCTTTTTTTGCTTCATTTAGATCATGTGTCATGCTTAGATTGCTTGTATCGGGGATATACCAAGCAGCTGTTCTCGAAGTCGTTTTTAAATATTTTTTTGCGACTGCTTGAATCGATTTTCGGCTTACTTTTTCAATTGATTTCGGTAGGTTATGGTAGTCTTTCCAATCACCGATAGCAATGGCGTCATTGATTTGATCAGCAATGAGATAGGTTCCGTCTTTGGAAAAGAGCTGGTTATTTAGGTAAACAGAGCGTGCTCGATTAAGCTCTTCTTCTGAAATGCCATCGGTTATGACTTTTTCTATTTCGCGAATAAGTATGGTTTCGACTGATTCGTGATCTGACTGATCCGTCAGAAAGGCACCGAAAGCAAATAAGCCTGGATCTTTTAATCGTATCGGAAAGGCAAATGAATTTGTGGCGAGTCCTTTGTCTTCAAGGGCTCTGTAAAATCGTCCAACTTTTTCAGCTCCAAGAATTTCAGCTAGTACGATTAATTCCGGGATATCTGAGTGAGTGCCATGTGGGATTTTGTTTGCTAATAAAACGGCTCCGACTCCACCGGCTCGGTTTACTTCAACCTTTCGTTTTTGTGTTTGAATTGGCTCTTGTATCTTCAGTTCTGGAATTGGGGCTGGAGACGGGCTAATGTAGCCAAAATGCTTGCGGATGCTATTTAGGGTCGCATCTTTGTCATAGCCACCAATCACGCTGAGAACGGCATTATTAGGCCAATAATAGGTGTCATAAAAACGCTTTAATTTTTTGACGGTTATGGATTCTATGTCTGACTTCCAGCCAATAATGGGGTGGTGATAGGGGTGTTGTTTGTAAGCGGTTTCAAATAATTTTTTGTAGAGTGTTTCGGACGGGTTATTTTCGCGGCGCTCATATTCATTTCGTACAACGAGCATTTCAGCGGCTAATTCTGATTTGTTGAGTATTAAATTACGCATTCTGTCGGCTTCTAGCTCAATGGCTAGAGGCACATATTTTTTTGGCAAGGTGGCATAATAGTTGGTTCTGTCGTTTGATGTCGTTGCATTTGACCTAGCTCCGATCCGTTCCATTTGGCTTGAGTAGTCTTTTTGATCTTTTAAAGGGAATTTGTTGGTTCCCTTAAACATCATATGTTCTAAAATATGGGTTGCCCCTGTAACACCTTGAGTTTCGTTTCTTGAGCCGACTTTGTAGGTTAGCATAACCGTTGCAATTGGCATCGTCTCATTAGGGTATAATAGAACTTTAAGTCCATTACTTGTGAGCTCGTATTCTTCAATCCCTGCATAGGTTTGAATGTGTTTCAATGGGTCATTCGTTTGAATATCGGCAGTGAGCATTTGAGTTAAGGATAATGATAGAAATAGCGGCAATTGCGTCAGAAACGGTATTTTTATTTTTAAAAACATCTCAATGATACCTTATAATGGTATTGTAAGGAGACAAGCTAAACCTGGATTATCGAAACCTGAACATCTCTTAGCTGGATTATTCGCAGTAAGAGTTCTTCAACTGTATCTATGAGGTTAGCAAATCGATGAACATTTTTACAGACGAAGGTTGTTTTTTGCCTTTCCTAAAAATAGCGGAAAGCGTTCTCTTGTATGGATTGCCCTTGAATTTAATTATTTTATAATTTCTTGAGTCTAAATCTTTTTCTACAGCACTAATTGGTACGATTGCACAACCAATATTGACTTCGACTGCGTGTTTAATCAATTCAACATTATCGAATTGTGCACAGACTTCAAGTTTTGCATTTTCCTTTTTAAAAATATTAGCTATTGCTT
>CAJWEH010000036.1 GCA_913031135.1 uncultured Puniceicoccaceae bacterium
TATAGAAAATTAAAATAGATGGAATAAATTTATAGAAATTCCTTCTTATATTTATCTAATGATTTTCCTAATTGGTGTTAGGTACATGCTAAATCTCTTCCTTGAAAGTATTTTCGGGGAAGAGATAATTTTTGCTCTCTTTTAGACCTAATTATCTGCCTAATTGTCTTAACCGCTATGATAGTAAAATACTCTAAAAGCATTTATTAAACAAAGAGTTGGATGGCTTCACTGCCAACTTTAGATAGAATAAATAGTAATAGAAGATAAAAAATAATTGCGATTATACTCAGTAAAGAGCTTATGAGGCAAATGAGTCCATCATTTTCTGAAATTCCAATTGCTGTTAGAAAGATGATCATTGCGGGAATGGTATTCGTCATGGGTATCGGTAAGACCATCAGAAGTGCGAGTAGAACTATTTGGAGTGCAATCACTCTCATGATCCATACATTTTTAAAAAAGCGATATCTTGGGCGTATTAGTTTTTCTATTTTATTTAAAAAATTGGTCGCCACGGTGAGCATCTTATTGGTTAGTTTCTGTCCAAACTGAATCGAATGTAATTGTTTTGGTAGCCAAACGGTCTTTCTTCCAGCGAAAATTTGTAATGCCACTAGACTGATAGCGATCCCAAAGGGCGTGCTATAGCCTGGTGCAGGAATGGGTAAAGCACTTGGTAATGCTAATATTGCCAATAAAACGCCAAATCCTTTTGATCCTAATTGATGTATTAAACTGCCAAGGGTAATCGTACTATGTTCGGAGGAATCTTTTATTTCCAAGAGAGCATTTTTCAAACTGGTTGGTTTTGTTGTATGTGAGTCTCCAAAGTTTTGAGTATTCTTTTGCATTGCTTTAAGGACTTAGACTTTATTCATTAATTTTAAAGATTTTAAATGCAAAAAAGTGATAAATTGATAGCGGGTTCATCGATTGTTTTATTTGGGGGCAGTTTTGATCCGATACATTGTGGACACCTTCAAATAGCACAATCGGTTTTGAAATCTTTCGATGTAGAACAACTGGTTTTTATTCCCAGTCAGCAAGCGCCACTAAAAGGTTTTGCTAGTGTAGCGAGTCCTGAGGATCGCTTAAAAATGGTATCGCTAGCGATAACAGGAGAAAATCGTTTTGTTTTAGATTCTTTAGAAGTTGATCGAGGTGGCACTAGCTATTCATCAGAAACGATTGAGATTTACAGAGCTCGTTATCCCAAAAAGAAGCTTTATTGGCTGCTCGGGGAAGATCAATTTGCGAATCTTCAAAATTGGAATGCGATCGAATTTATTATTCGAGAAGTTGAATTTTTAGTTTATCCTAGAGTATCTGGGCATTACAGTGGAAGCGATATGGACGGTATTCGTTATGAATGGCTTGATTGTCCAAGATTAAATGTTAGTTCAACAAACATTAGAGAACTTAGTCGGGCGTCTCAATCGATAAAAGGACTTGTCCCAAGGAGCGTTGAAGCTTTTATTCACTCTAGACAGATTTACCAAGTTTAGGAAAATTAATCATGCCAAAAGAGAATAAACAAGAAAGTGCACCCAAGGTTAACGATGAAATTATAGCCGTTATTCGAGTGATTGAAGAAAAAAAAGGTGAAAATATTCGTTTGATCGATGTTCGTGAAAAATCCTCAGTAACGGATTATATCATTTTAGTTTCTGCCATGTCAGAACCACATGCAAAAGCACTTAAAAATAGTTTAGATAAGGAGATTAGTGAAAAGGGGATTGCTGTGATTGGGAATGATAATGCTTCAGAGAGCGGTTGGCTTGTACTAGATGCGTTTGATTTCATGGTTCATATTCAAACTGAAGCAATGCGTTCCTTCTATGGAATTGAAGATTTGTGGAAGGATGGCGTGGAAATTGATTTTTTAGAAATATAATCTTTATTCGCTTTTTATTTCGCATTAAGAGTGTTGAGTATGGTTATAAAATTTCTATTGCTACGTTTTAATTGAACAGAAAGTTTTGTTAGGTATCAGAATGAATGAGCTATGATTGAGGAAAAATTAAATACAGTAATTGCTTTGGTAGAAAATGAGTGTTCTAGCATCAAAACTAGAGTCGAGTTTGAGCATTTTAAAGCAACCATATCTGGCCCCAAAGGAAAGCTTACGGAAATTATGAAATTAATGGGTTCTGTACCTAAAGAAGATAAGCCTACCGTCGGAAAAAAAATCAATGAAGCTAAGGGTGAAATTCAGAAGCATTTAGATCGTGTCCTTACTGAAATTGAAGAAGTCGAATTGTTGTCTCGCTTAGGACCTCCTATAGATCCAACGTTACCGAGTCCTGATAGCTCAAAAGGATGTCTTCACCCGATTGCGCAAGTTCGTGATCAGGTGATTGATTTATTTCATCGTATTGGCTTTTCAGTTGCTGAAGGAACAGAACTCGAAACGGAATATTACTGTTTTGATGCATTGAACATTCCGTCCGATCATCCTGCAAGAGACATGCAAGATTCTTATTTCATGCCTGAAGACTTACAGATGGACAATGTTTCAAAGAAAAACCAAGAGCGTTATCTTTTAAGGACCCATACCTCTAGTGTGCAAATTCGAACTTTATTAGATGAAAAACCCCCTATTCGTATTGTTGCACCTGGTCGATGTTTCAGAAGAGATACGCCTGATGCGACTCATAGTGCGAATTTCCATCAAATAGAAGGGCTTTATGTGGACAAGGATGTGACTTTGGTAGATTTAAAGTCCACCTTGGATTATTTTGTGAAAAAAACTTTTGGTAGCTCAGCTAAAACACGACTCAGACCAAGTTTTTTCCCATTCACAGAGCCTAGTTTTGAAATGGACTTTTACTCGCCAGATCTTGGTAAATTGAGCCATAAGTGGCTTGAGATTATGGGTTGTGGAATGGTTGACCCAGAGGTTTTAAAAGAGGTAGGCTTAGATTCAGATCAATATAGTGGATTCGCTTTTGGGATGGGCATAGAGCGTATTGCAATGATCTTACAAGGTGTTGATGACATTCGCTACTATTATCAAAATGATATCCGCTTCCTGCGTCAATTTAGTGTTTAGTTATAATGAAGGTTTCTTACAATTGGTTAAAAAATTATTTAGATTCGGATGTCAGTTCAGATCAACTTTTGGAGGCGCTCCCGCTTCTTGGATTTGATATCGAGGAATCCGAAGTAAAAGGACCTCCTGCTATGGAGCAGGTCGTAGTGGGACAAGTTTTAGAGTATGAACCGCATCCTAATGCAGATCGATTGCGATACTGTAAGGTAGTCACGGAAGAGGGAGGTCCGATGCATTCGATTATTTGTGGCGCTAAGAATTTTAATGCTGGAGATAAAGTGATGGTGGCACTTCCAGGGGCAATTTTACCAGGAGATTTCAAAATAAAAAAATCTAAGCTTCGTGGAATTGAATCTGAAGGAATGCTTTGTTCTAAAAAAGAACTGAATATTGGGAATGATCATGACGGCATTATGATTTTAGATGCTGCCACGAAATTAGGAACGCCAATCAATGCAATCTTTCAGGATACAGATATTATTTTTGATTTAGAAATCACTCCGAATAGGGTGGATGTTTTGAGTCATATTGGAGTTGCTCGAGAGCTTGCTGCTCGTTTTGGAGCTACCGTAAAGATACCTCAAAATGAGACAATAAAGGCAGACGTGAATTTTCAGCCAAATGTGCTATTGAAATCTTTGGAGATTGAGGCGCCAAATATGTGTCCTGAATATTCAGTTATTTGTATTGAAGGAGTCAGCGTTTCTCAAAGTCCTGATTGGTTGGTGCAAAAACTTGAATCGATTGGTTTGAGGTCAGTTAATAATGTCGTTGATATTACTAATTTTGTCCTACATGAGATGGGACAACCATTGCATGCATTTGATGCAGATAAAATTGAAGGTAATGGATTAATTGTTCGCAATTCAAAGGTCGGAGAGACAATTAAAACCCTTGATGAAAAAGAACGCAGTCTAGGTGAGGGTATGCTCGTTATTGCAGATCAGGTAAAACCACTTGTGATTGCAGGCATCATGGGTTCACAAGCGGCTGAAGTCGACAGCAATACAAAATCTATCATTTTAGAATCGGCTTATTTCAATTCGAGTTCAATTCGCAAAACAGCCAGAAGTTTAGGAATGACTACTGATAGCTCATATCGATTTGAGCGAGGGGTTGATCCCCTTGGATTAAGCTATGCTATAGAGAGGGCAACCCAACTGATTTTAGAAATTGCGGGCGGTAGCTTAGTTGGTTACAGGATGACGATTGGGAAGGTTGATTATGCTCCAGTCAGTATTGAATTTTCTCCAAAAAAGATGCAGCAATTTATTGGTTTTGAAGTTGCTAATCAAGCGATTGTACAAGCTTTTAAAGCGCTAAATTTTATCGTGAAAGATGACGAAAAAGCGGTTTGGAGCATAACCGTGCCCTCTTATAGAGGCGATTTAACTAGGGCAGTTGATTTGTACGAAGAGTTTGTTCGTATTTATGGCACAGATAAAATTCCTTCTATTGAAAATCATGTAAAAGGAGTCAGCACTGAGGATCATTTAATTTATTTATACAATGACAGTGTTTGTGAGTATCTTTGCGGATGTGGATTTAATGAAGCGTTCTCATATACCTTACGAGATGTTAAAGAATTTGATTATTTGCTCGGAGAATCACATGAGGATATAACTGCGCTTCGTTTAAGTAATCCTTTGCAAAGTGATCAAAGTCATTTGAGGAATTGTCTCATTCCTGGATTATTAGATGTTTTAGAACTAAACCATGCACGGCAAAATTTTGAAAATAAATTTTTTGAGCGGGGTCGAGTCTTTAAGACGATTGACGGGAAAGTAGTTGAATTAGTATCTGTCGGATTTGTCGCTTTTGTAAAAGACTTAAATCGTAATTGGCTAACAAGAGCACCATTTGACTTTTATAGCGCAAAAAAATTAGTGGAGAATTTGGTGGATCTTATGCCAGTAAAAATTCCAAAGCTCAATCTAAAGCCGATCAATGACGGTTTGTTATGGCAGGGGAATCATTCAGCTCATTTTGGCTCAATTCATAAAGAAAAATATGAAGTTTCTGTTGGCTTGTTGAATGTTAAAACAGTGAAGGAGAAGTGGAATCTTTCTGAGCCTGTTTATGCAGCTTCTCTTTTAATTCATCCAGAATTATTTAATCGTGCCCTTCAAAAATTGAAATATGAGCCATTGAGCAATCAACCTTTTAGTACTAAAGACCTTTCATTGATCGTCGATTCAAAGGTATTATCCAAAGAGGTTCAGACGGCAATCGAACGATTTGCAAAAAAAGCGGCGGATGGATTTTCCTGTGAATCAGTTCAAATCTTTGATGTTTATGAAGGAGAAGGACTTGAAGAGGGTAAAAAAAGTTTTGCTGTGAGTATGACTTTTCGAGCCAAAGACAGGACTTTAAAAGACTCTGAAGTGAATAAAGCTTTTGAAGTGATTCAAGAGAAGGTTAGCAAAGAAACGGCTTATCAAATACGTAAATAATTTTAAATTATGCCAAAAGACCAATCTATTGATATAAATTATGTTGCTGATTTAGCACGGCTCAAATTATCCGACGAGGAAAAAGAAACGATGTCGAATCAATTGAATGACATTTTAGGACACTTTGAACAATTGAATGCTGTTGATGTTTCGGGAATCGAGCCAATGGCTCATGCGCTAAAAGTACATAATGTATGGCGTGAAGGTGATGAGGCAGGCCCAGTTTTCAGTCCGTCTGTTGTAAATCAACTAGCACCAGAGTCTAGAGATAATCAAGTAGTCGTTCCCAAAGTAGTAGAATAACGATGTCCGATTTGTATCAGTTAGAAATCTCACAGCTTCAAAAAGGTTTTGCCGATAAATCTTTCACATCTGTTGAGTTAATGCGTTCTGTAATTGAACGAACCGAATCCGTTGAAGGACGAATCAATGCATTTATAGATAGGGATATTGAAAGCGCGCTTCAGCAAGCGGAAGCTGCAGATGAAAGGCGATCTAAGGGTCAATCTTTGGGGCCTTTAGATGGGATTCCTGTAGGTATTAAAGATATTTTAGCAGTTAAGGATCAACCATTACGATGTGCTTCCAAAATGTTGGATTCGTATATTTCTCCGTATGATGCAACTTGTATTGAAAATTTGAAAAATTCGGGGGCTATTATATGGGGGCGTTTAAATATGGATGAGTTCGCTATGGGCTCATCAACCGAAAATTCTGCTTATGGCGTGACAGCAAACCCGTGGAATCTAGATTGCATACCTGGTGGTTCTTCAGGTGGGAGTGCTGCTTCTGTTGCTGCTGGTGAAACAATCGTTAGTATTGGTACGGATACAGGCGGCTCTATCCGTCAACCAGCTGCTTTATGTGGAGTCGTTGGGATGAAGCCTACTTATGGGTTAATTTCTCGATATGGGCTCGTTGCTTTTGCGTCTTCTCTCGATCAGGTCGGCCCATTTTCAAGAACGGTTAAAGATTCGGCTCTTTTATTAGAATCATTAGTGAGCCATGATCCCAAAGACTCAACTTCTTTAAAGAGAGAGAAAGAGTCGTACAGCCAAGTGCTCGATTCTCCATTACGGAAGTTAACCTTAGGCATACCAAAGGAATTTTTTAGTGAGGGCTTGGATCCTGAAGTGAAAGAGATCGTTACTAGCGCGATTGAATGGTATCGGACTCAAGGGCATTCAATTGTTGAGATTTCTTTACCTCATTCTGAACTTTGCGTACCGGTTTACTATATTATAGCAACGGCTGAAGCGTCTTCTAATTTAGCTCGTTTTGATGGTGTTCGATACTCACACAGGAGCAAAGAGGCTGAAAATATGTTAGAATTGTTTTCTAACAGTCGAGGCGAGGGTTTTGGAGCTGAGGTTAAACGTAGAATTATGTTGGGAACCTATGTTTTAAGTTCTGGCTATTATGATGCCTATTATTTGAGGGCACAGAAAGTGCGTTCATTAATACGGGGTGATTTTGAACAAGCATTTGATCAAGTCGATGCGATTTTAACGCCTACGACTCCAACTCCCGCATTCAATAGGGGTGAAAAGAGTGATGACCCGCTATCCATGTATTTGAGTGATATCTTTACGATCTCAGTAAATTTAGCCGGATTACCTGCTCTTTCTGTTCCTGTTGGATTCACAAAAAATCAATTGCCTGTAGGTATGCAAGTGATTGGTCGAGCATTTGGGGAAGCAGATATTCTCGGTATTGCCCATGCGTTTGAACGTTCGCACTCTTACTACCAAATGCGACCCAGTTTATAGAAAAAGAATCAAAAGGATGAAGTACGAAGCAGTTATCGGTTTAGAAATCCATGTTCAATTGAAAACAAAATCTAAGATGTTTTCATCGGCACCTTATGAATATGGAAAGAGTCCTAATACATTAACGGATGCAGTTGTTCTCGGACTACCTGGAACTTTGCCTGTTTTAAATTATGAAGCGATTGAAAAATGCGCTCAATTAGGACTTATGCTAGGGTGTAGTATCGCTAAAGTATGTAAATGGGATCGTAAAAATTATTTCTATCCCGATTCCCCTAAAAATTATCAACTAACTCAAAATGAAGAACCCTTGTGCCTTGGGGGCTCGGTTGAAATAGAAATGCCTGGATCATCTAGGAATATTGAAGGAGAGCACCGTTGGGTACAATTAAACAGGATTCACTTAGAGGAAGACCCAGGCAAGCTAACGCATACCGCTTTCGATAGTTTAATTGATTTCAATCGTGCAGGTGTTCCACTCGCAGAAATTGTTACTGAGCCCGATTTATTTAGTTCAGAAGAGGCGGTTGCTTTTTTGAATGCTTTAAGAAACTTAATTATTTATGCTGGTATTTCAGATTGTGATATGGAAAAGGGGCAAATGCGTTGTGACGCAAATGTCTCGCTTCGCTTAAAAGGCAGTGATGCTCTAGGAACTCGCACTGAAATGAAGAATTTAAATTCTATTTCTAATGTAAAATCTGCTATTGAGTACGAAATAAAGCGACAAGCTAAAGTGTTAGATTCCGGAGAATCTGTCGTTCAAGAAACGCGTCGTTGGGACGCTACAAAGAATGCTAGTTATTCTTTGAGGAGTAAAGAAGAAGCTCATGATTATCGCTATTTCCCCGATCCAGATTTACTTCCTGTTGAAATGGATCGAGATCGTGTAGAAGTTTTAAAAGAGGAACTGCCTGAGCGACCATTTGATCGTCAAAGGCGTTACCAGAAAGAATTTTCTTTGCCGTATACGATCACATCAGTCCTTTGTGCGAATAGAGAGCTATCAGACTTTTTTGAATCGACATTAGGGTTATTTGACGCACCTAAGGCGATTGCTAATTATATAACCAATGACTTACTGAGAGAATTATCCGCCCATTCAAAAGAGGGTGATTCTGCATTGAATATTACTGATACCAAGATGAAGCCGGAATTATTAGCAGAGTTAGTCGAGGTTGTAGAGTCGGGCTTAATTTCAAAGCAAATTGCTAAAGAGGTGTTTACTGAAATGTTTCTGAATGGTAAGAGCCCGAAATCCATCATTGAAGAAAAGGGTTTGAGCCAAAGCAATGATTCTGGAGAAATTGAAGCTCTGTGTTTAGAGGCTATTGCCAGCAACCCTAAGGCTGTTTCTCAGTTTTTAGATGGGAATACTAAAGCGATCAATGCTTTGAAGGGACCAGTTATGAAAGCGACTAAAGGGAAAGCCAATCCTGCAATGCTCGATGAACTACTACAAAAGTTAATCCAAAAGGGCCAGTAGCTGCTCTTCTCGAAAGCTGTAGTAGCCTTTAGATTTTTGATCCATCTCTTTTGTTCCAATGATGATAAAGTCTAGTAGCTCAATATCGATAATTTTTGCGCTTTTAAGTAACTGTTTTGCCACATTACGGTCTGCCTGACTTGGGTATGGGTCTCCCGATGGATGGTTATGTGCTACAATAATGCTACTCGCACTGATTCGAATGGCATCTCTGAATATTTCTCTCGGGTGAATTAATGAGCTATTTGCAATCCCTGAACTGATTAAAGATTCTTTTATTAAAACATTTTTTCGGTTTAAGCATAAAACCCATACTTTTTCAATTTCTAGACCGATTGCTCTTGGAAGCAAATGATCATACGCTTTCTCTGGACTATTGAGTAGAGGTTTTTTATCTGGAGCGTATAATACCCGCTTAGATAACTCCATAATCGTCAATAATTGAAGCGCTTTTACATTTCCAATGCCCTTTATTTTTTTAAAATCATCAATGGTAAAATAGAGTAAGTTATTGAGTGCCCCAGCTTCTTTTAAAAGCTCCTTAGCTAATTCTAAGACATTAAACTCTTTAGTGCCACTTCGTAGAATCATGGCTAATAATTCTGCATCGCTGAGTGCGCTGGATCCTAATCGACAAAGGCTTTCCTGCGGACGCTCAGTAGAATCCATATCTTGGAGTCGGATTTTTTGTTTTTGAGACACTTTTAGTAGACTTCCTTTCTTCTATATATAGCTTAAAGTTTCATTTTTATTTCAAAAAAGATTTTTAAATTTCATCAGTATGCGTTTTACACCCAATAAAAAAGGCTTAATCGGAGAAACGCTGGAGGAATTCACCGCTGACTTGGAGCAGGCTAAATTCCCTAAATACCGAGCAAAACAAGTGTTTGATTGGGTTTTTAAGAAAAAAGTACACAGTATAGAAGAGATGTTGAATCTCCCAGTGGATTTAAAACTATGGCTAAGTGAAAACTATGAAATAAACCCAACAAAAGTCGTTTTAGATAAACGTTCCAATGATATTACACAAAAATTTTTAGTGCAATTGGGTGATCAGTCCTTAATTGAAACGGTGTTGATTCGAGCACCTCAAGTAGGAGTTGGGCAATCCGATTCTAGAAAGACAGTCTGTTTGTCCATCCAAGTGGGTTGTGCTTACGGTTGTAAATTTTGTGCCTCTGGTTTGTTAGGGTTTAAAAGAAATCTACTTGCTTCGGAGGTAATTGCTCAATTCATGCACATGGCGGAAATGGATTCTAAGGATTCCGTAAATGCGGAAAAACGTTCGGTTCCTTTTGATAACATTGTTTTCATGGGCATGGGAGAACCGCTTGCTAATTATGATGCCTTAGTACGGGTCTTAAAGATTCTCAATGCTCCTTGGGGGCTCAATATTGGTGCTCGCCGAATTACAGTTTCTACCTCAGGTCTTGCTCCACAAATTGAACAATTGGCGGATGAAGGGATAGGTATTCGATTGGCAATTTCTTTACATGGTGCAACTAATGAAGTTCGAAATAAAATTATGCCTATTAATAAAAAATATCCCCTGGAAGTGTTAATTCCGGCAGCAGAGGCATTCCATAAAAAATTAGGTCGTATGTTGACCTTAGAATACATTTTGATTGATGGCATAAATGATGGTCTGGATCAGGCTCGAGAATTAGCTAAAATAGCCCATCGATTACACGCACATGTGAATTGTATCCCTTATAATAAAGTTGAGGGCTTAGAGTGGAAACGTCCTAGTATAAATAGGCAAAACAAATTTGTTAAAGTGTTAAAGAAAGAGCGTGTTTCTGTAACGATTCGCCGAGAGAAGGGGCATTCAATCAATGCTGCTTGCGGACAGTTGAAGTTAAAAACAGATTTAGCGCTAGCTCAGTCTGAAAGTCAGCCAAGCAATCCATTTAATAGTCCTCAGTGAAGCTGGTTAATCTTTTATTTCTCCAGTACCATGCAGAACATATTTATAAGTGCATAGTTCATTCAGACCCATTGGACCACGAGCGTGAAGGCGATCTGTTGAGATTCCTATTTCCGCACCTAAACCAAATTCAAAGCCATCGCTAAATCGAGTCGTCGCATTATGAATCACGGTTGCTGAATCAACTGAATTTAAAAAAAGTGCAGCTGATTCTGGTTTTGAAGTAATGATTGTGTCCGTATGACCTGAGCCTTTTGAGTTTATAAGGGCGATTGCAGATTCAATATTAGCAACGATTCCAACGGATAGAATGAGATCATTATATTCTTCACCGAAATCTTCTTCTTGTGCATCTTTAACTGGAATTCCAGTTCCCAAAAGGATGGCTTTGGCTGCTGCATCGACACGAAGTTCAACACCTTGTGTATGAAGTGCATCGGCAAGTTTAGGGAGGATTTCGCTAGCGTCTTGGTGTATGAGTAGATTTTCTGCTGCATTACAAACGCTCGGTCTTTGGCACTTAGAATTTAAAGTGATTGTTTCAGCTAAATGAAAATCACATTCTGAATCGATATACACTGAGCATACTCCAGTGTAGTGTTTGATCACTGGTATCCGGCTATTTTCCACCGTGAAGCGAATTAAGCCTGCTCCTCCTCTGGGAATAATACAGTGTATATAGGCATCTTGTTTGAGTAGTACATTTAATGCGGCTCGGTCTGTAGTTGGAATGAATTGAACAGCATTTTCATTAATATGATTGTTTCTTAGGCAATCTTGAATGATTTGTATGAGGCAAGAATTACTATGGAAGGCTTCTTTACCGCCTCGTAAAATTGAAGCATTACCGGATTTTAAACAGAGTATTGCGCAATCGATCGTCACATTAGGGCGTGATTCATAAATAATGCCAATCACTCCGATTGGTACTCGTATTTTTCTTAAATCAAATCCTCTAGGGGGGCTTAACTGTTCAATTTCTTCGCCTACTGGGTCTTGTAATTTGGCTACTTGTCGAACACCTTCTGCCATTTTATAGATGCGCTTCTTCGTAAAAGTGAGACGCTCTATCATAGGATCTGAAAGGCCCATTTCACTTGCGTTGTCTAAATCTTTTTGATTGGCATCGAGAATGTCCTGGTAATGGTCTTCGATTGATTTGGCCAAATCATTTAAAAAGCGGTTTTTTGTTTCTGCTGGAATCGTGACTAATTCTAGTGAAGCGTTCCTTGCATTTTGTGCAATTGATTCAATTAATGTTTCTAGTGATTTTTCAGTCATTGCAATGATTCGTTTGGGTAGGTTCTTTAAATAGTTTTGAGAATAGAATCCCATTGCGATTCATCCAATGAACTTCCCTGTGTTTGTACGACCGCGGCTCCTAATAGAGAGCCAATTTCAGCCGATTCTTCTAGTGATTTTCCAATAGCCCAGCCATGTAAAAATCCTGCTGCCCATAGATCGCCAGCGCCGGTTGTATCAACAACCTTATCTACGGGTACTGCTTCCACCTTAGATAGCTTGTTTTCTGATGCAATTATAGACCCGTTAGCCCCAAGTTTTACAACTGCCACTTGAGAAAATTGATTTAACAACTGTGCGGTATGCATTGGGTCAAATTCTGTTTCGCTGGTGAAAGCTGCCGCTTCATCTTCATTAGCAAATAATAGGTCTACATAGTCAGAGAGGATTGTTTTTATCTCATCCCTCATACTATTCACTATTTCAAAAGAGGCTAAATCATAACTGACAGTACAATTATTGGATTTGGCTAAATCTAGGGATTTATACAGTACGTCTTTGTTATGAATCATATAGCCTTCAATGTGTACATGGTCGTAACCAGCGATATCGTTTTTTGTTATCTCATCGGCTGATAAATGCATCGCTGCACCTAAAGAAGTTCGCATCGTTCTTTGACCATCGGGGGTCACGAGTGAAAGGCAGTTTCCGTTTGAGCGATCGCCGACCTTGATTGCATGGGCAAACCCACCTAATTCAGTGAATGATTCTTTATAAAAATTACCAGTCGGGCAATTTCCTACCTTTCCAAGATAGCCTGTATGAGTCCCTAGCCGAGCCAACGCAAATGCGGTATTTCCTGCAGATCCTCCAGGTATCTTGTTCAGCTTTTTAGGCAAAAGAGACTTGATTGCTTCTAACTGATCTTCGTCTAAGAGCTCCATTCCACCCTTAGCACCATCAATTTGTTTTAGAAATGTCTCTTCTATAAAAGCAATTTCATCAACAATAGGATTTCCTATTCCAAGGATTTTTTTCATTGATTGCACGACCAATTAATACGCCGTCAATTATTAGATATTCAAATTATCTAGGATCTCTGCAATAATCGTTTGTGACTCAGGCAGGTTTCCAACGATTCCAATGCGTACTTGAATTTGGGATTGTTCATCAGTGAGTTTTAAGATCTTTACAACAACACGCTCATCGCCAACTTTTCTAGATAAGATAGTCGTAAAATCATCTTTGTGAACTTCACCGGTGCGGAAATAATTGAGCTTATCTAGAGCTTGTATAGAGGCTCTAAAGGCAGTGTCTACATCCGTTTCAACGGTTGCGATTAAAGTATTTGCTTGGTAGTATGCAGTCGCTCCAGAATTGTTCTTTGGATCAACAGCTACTTGACAGGAAACAAGAAAAAAACTGATTGCACAAATGGCTAGTGCTAATTGAGAGTGTGGCTTAATCATAATTTTAATTAGTTATAAATTTAA
>CAJWEH010000037.1 GCA_913031135.1 uncultured Puniceicoccaceae bacterium
AGGCGTGTTCCAAATTTTGGAACACGCCTTATAAGACTGTTGTCTTTATTACTTTTACATCATCCTATGACTAAACTGTCATATTAGTATGAGTCTTTTAAAGTGATTTTGTTCCATATTTTATGAATTTTTTTTCAGTTTTAAGTCCCCGTCATGGAATTGGGCATGAATTATGGATTCCTTTTTGGCGTCTTCATAACTGCTTAGCACTTTTTGATTTTCGTTTTTAAGCAAGACATACCCTCGTTTTAAACTGGATTGGATACTACTATTATCGAGTCGATGTTTTAGGTTTGAGACTTCTGTAGTTTTCGTTTTAAGGGCGGAGTTTTTTAACTGTATGAACTGATGCTGTCTAATTTCCAAGTGTGAGAGATTTGCTTTTAGTTTTTGTCTCGGATGGTGCTCAGAGAGCTTTGACAGTAATTTTGCAGCAGATTCATTTTTTAATTGGATGGCCGTGTTTAATTTTTGTGCTAGTTTTTTCTCCAAAACATCCAGGTGCATCATTCTTTTATCTATAAGATTTTGAGGTTTTAAGAGTGCTAGTTTTTTCGATGTATTTATGAGTTGTTCCTTCAAATAAAATAAGGCGTCCGCTTTCTGTTTTATTAGAAATTTGCTGTACTTGGTATAAGTGTTTTTGGATTCAATGAAATTTGAGGAAATTAGTTCTGCTGCAGCTGAAGGAGTTTCAGCTCGAAAGTCTGAAACAAGATCAGTTAAAACCGTATCGATTTCATGCCCAATGGCTGAAATGCTCGGAATAGTACATTTGTAAAGGCTTCTAGCTAACGATTCTTCGTTAAAAGACCATAGGTCTTCAATACTACCTCCGCCTCGCATTATAATAATGAGGTCATAGGCGTGCTCTTTTATGGAAGCATATTCAATTGCTTTAATTATCTCTAAGTGTGCCTGCTTGCCTTGAACTTGGGTTGGTAGAAGGTCAATTACTCCGGAAAATTTTCTGCGTTTTAGTATACGAAGAAAATCTTGAATAGCAGCTCCATTGGGGGAGGTAATGAGTGCAATTTTTTTTGGGATTTTTGGGATTGGCTGTTTGTGAGTCGAATCAAAGAGCCCTTCGTCATATAATTTCTTTTTTAGTTTTTCAAATAAGATATGAAGGTTTCCTTTTCCAGAAGCTTGAGCTAATTTAACATTGAATTGGTAGCGTCCATAGGGCTCATAAATCGAAAGGTCTCCAAATAAAAATACCTCTGCCCCATCTTCAAGCAAACATTCGCTATTATTTGCGTAGCGGCTGAAGAATACGCAGGGAATTTGGCTCTGTGGGTCTTTTAGTGAAAAATAAAAGTGGCCGGATTGCTGGGAGCGTAGGTTGGAGATTTCTCCTTTTACCCATCGGTTTCTGAAGCTAGGCTCTAAATGATTTTTTATTTCTTTAGTTAATTCACTGACACTGTGAATTTCGTTTGAGTCTATTTGAAATAGGTCTTTCATTCTTTTCATTATAGGAGTTGATTCATAGCTTGCAAGTTAGGCATTGAATGTAAAACATAGAGTTTAAATGGAAGTACATAAAAAAGATCCTAAATCCTATTTGTTAAATTTAATTTTACTGATTGCTCTTATTTTTTCTATTTTAAGCCTTTATTTGAGTGTGCGTACAAGTGATCAAATTAATGAGTTAGACTCAGTCGTTTCTGAATACTCTAGTAATGCGTCTAATCATGATCTAGAGGAATTGGTTTTTGCTTTGAAACAGGACTATAAAAAAATCGAGCAATTGAATTTAGAACAATCGAAAGAAATAGAACGACTGGCAAAGATCATTCAAAATTTTGAAATAACGAATCGTCCTAAGCCTCCCAATAAATCGGTTGAAAGGGGTCATTCAAACTCAAACAGTGTATCGAACCTTCCTAAAACCCATCAACGAACCTACAATGTTCAGGCCGGTGACACATTGTCGAAAATTGCTAGTATGCATAGAGTTCCACTATCTCGTTTATTGCAGAGTAATCCATCGATTGATCCAAGGCGTTTGCAGATTGAACAAATCGTTGTCATTCCCACGGAATCATCAGACTAGTAGCGATTGAGTTTTATGAGTGAGGAATCAAACATATCAAGGTGGGAGCTGAAAGGTGATACGCTTAATTTTTCTTCAAGAGTGTGGGAATTACGCACACGGCGCTATTTTCATCCAAAGAAAGCGATTGAAGAGGATTTTTACTACATTCATTCCCCTGATTGGGTCGTCGTTATTGGACGTACTAAAGAAGGGGACATTTTATTAGTGAGACAGTTTCGTTGGGGAATCGATGATTTTTCTTGGGAGCTTCCTGGTGGTATCATAGATCCTGGAGAAAATCCTATAGAAGCTGGTTTAAGAGAATTTAGAGAAGAGACGGGTTTTGAGGCACAAAGTGGAAGGCTGATTGGAAGCTGTCAGCCTAATCCAGCCATGCTCAACAACGTTTGTCACTTTGTCTTTGCGGATGAGGTGATCCCATTAGATAGTGGACCACAATGGGATGCACATGAAGAAATGGAAATAGTCAAATTTTCAGAAGCTAAGTTAAAGCAGTGGGTGCAGAGTTCAAAAATTGGGCACTCGCTCGCTTTGGCAGGTCTTTTATTTTATCAGTTTCAAATTCGAGATTAAGTATTCTTCGATTACCACTTATAGCTCAAACTAATGCCAAATGTCCTTGGGTTGTTTTGGATGGAATATTCGGTTTCTCCAGCTTGGCTAGGATTGTAATTATCAAAGTAAAACATTCGCTTAGAGTAGGCTTGATCAAATAGATTATTGACCCAGAAAGTGAGGTTCATTTTGTCGGTCTGATAGCCAAATGAAGCGTTCACAGTTTCAAATGCATCTCGCTTAGTAGGGTCAGAGTTCTCTTCAAAATAATCGTCAGAACCATTGATTGAAAGACTTCCAAAATAACCATTTTGAGGGGTGTAAAGGAGTTTGAATCCGTAGCTATAGTGTGGTGCATTGGCTAGGTCTCGATTGCTACTTTTTAATTTTGCTTTTAGCAAGCCCAGTTCGGAATGTAAGGAAAAGTCTTTTTTGAAACTCCAAGCGGATTGATATTCTAATCCGTAATGCTCTGCATCGCCTTCATTTTTTGTGAAATAACGGAAAAAGCCGGCAGTGCCTTCTGAGTCCCTGACTTGTGCATTTTCTCGTGTTAGATAGAAGGCATTTATTTTTGAACGAAAGCGATTATCAATAGAGCGATGCGATAAGCCCACTTCATAATTCATAAGGTTTTCGGTTTCATAGGTCAGTGATTGTCCTGAATCAGTGAAAGAAGAACTGTTCACCCCTCCGGATTTGTAACCTTTAGTGATGGATGCATAGAGCGTATCTCTTGGGTTGAGTTGATTTGAAAGATCAATTTTAAAGCCATTTAAATAGCTTTTATTTTGGACGTTGGAGCCATCTTCTAAGGAATATATTAATTCTCCAGTGGGGATGAATTGATCATCAAACTCTTCATAAACAGCGTTATCAATTGTGTTGGAGTTAAATTGAATATCGTGAATTTCATAGCGTAGACCGATATCCAAATGTGTTTTAGGATTTAATTGAGAGCCTATTTTTCCAAATAGAGCGATTGTTTCTGAATTATAATCGGACGCTACTCTGGCTTGTTGGTTTTCGAATTCAAAATTGTCTTGGTAATGCATATCCGTATACTCATCTAACTGACTGAAATAGGCACCGGCTGTCCATCGATGAATAAAACTATGAACCGTATTCTTTTCAGCAGAATCTAAACGAAACTCTTGAGAAAAGTTCTTACGCTCTCGATCGATTTCAATAAATCCACTATAGCCACTTTCTTGAGGGAGTATAGGTTCGATATAATCGTCTTGAAGTGCTCCCCAGTCAGAATCATAACTGTAGAGCGAGTCTGTATTTAAATGACTCGTAATCGATGTCATCGAGAGTGCACTTGGTTTAGTGGATTCAATTCTTAAAGAAGCACCGACAGAGCGTTGTTCGTCGCGACCAGGTTGGTCGGAGTAGGTGGTGAATGGGATGTTTTGTAAAGACCACTCATCATAGCCATTATTGAAATTTGCATAGATGATTGCTGGCTTTATGCTTAGGCTATCATTGGCGTCATAGTTAAATTTGAGCAGTGCAAATGTTTCGTCTTTTTGGTTGGTATCTTTTTGATTTAAAGTGTTATTGTTCACAAAGCCGTTACTTTGACTCTTAGAAATAGTGATGCCATAGTTCATGGAATCCGTTGCTCCATTGTTAAGAGGGCCACATTGCGTAAAGGCTGAAGAATTTAAGGAATCATTGCCAAGCGTGATTTTTAGTGTTCCCATGTGCTCACTAGTCGGTTCTTGCGTGAGTATTTGAATACTACCTGCTGCTGCATTTGCGCCAAAGGCTCCGGCTTGTGGTCCTCTTAATACTTCTATTTGTTTGATATTGTGAAGTGCGGTCACTCCACCTAATCCAGTGAAATCAAAATCATCGATTAAAAAACGAACGGTAGCATCGGGAGTTTCGCCCTCAAATTGTGAGTTTTCGCCAATCCCTCTTATTTGAAAGTATCTTGGGCGTGAGGTACCACCTGTGAACGTTAAATTCGGGATTGTTTCTATGAGATCTTGGAAGTGTTGGCTTCCTGTGATCTCAATGGACTCTGAATCGACCAGTGAAACACTCTGTGTCGTATTGTATAATTCTGAATCCCAGAGAGTCGCCGTTACCCTTAAGTCTGGTAGTTGGTAGACCGATTCTGTGTTATCATTAGTCTCATTCGCATTAATGCAAAGCGTTAGACTTGTTAGTAGTATAAATGATGTAATTTTTTTCATTAGGATTAAAGTTTATGGAATTAAATTTTAATCCAGGTTTTATCAGCAGAGTCACAACAAATGCTAAAGGCATCTATTCCTTTCCCTCCGCCAGTATTAACTGGATCAGGTTCAAAGGGATCGCTTCTGAACTTAGTTAGGAAGCATCTCAGACCCATCTAGGTCACCCCTAAGGATATTTCTTAGAAAATGCATCAGTTTAATACTGTCAAATCCTAAAGTAATGGATCGTTCTTTTAGGGTCTATCGGGTGATGTCATTTTGTCCAATGACTGTAATTTGGTGCCTTGAGAGGGTGTCGGTTGCTAAATCATTATCTTCAAGGCTAATTGCTAATGCGGAACGCCCACTTGGACGAGCGATGAAGGGGTAAATGTAATGTATGTTGATTTCTGCTTGAACCAGTGCGTGAGTCACTTTGTGAATCTCAGATTCAGAATTAATTTCAACAGCAACGAGTTCAGAACTCACAAACGAAAATTTATTGGCTTCAAGGAGGTGTTGTGCTTCCTCAGGGTAGTCTACAATAATTCGAATGATTGAGCTATCTGTGGTATCTAGTATAGAAAGGCCAATAAGATGGATGTCGTGTGTTTTTAAGATGCCTAAGATTTCATTTAAACGACCGACTTTATTATCGGCATGAATAGAAATCTGAATGATGGGTCGGAATGAATCGGGGTTAATTAATACTCTAGAGCTCATAGTATTATTCAATATTTTGTATTTGTTCTCGAATTCTTTCTAGTTCGTTTTTGCTGTCGATGACACAACGAGTGACTTCTAACTGAGTTGTTTTACTAGCTATTGTGTTGAGCTCTCGAAATACCTCAACACATAAAAAGTCCATTTTTCTTCCGTTAGCTTTTTGGCTATTTAAAAAATGACTGAATTGTTCAAAGTGGGAGTCTAATCGGACTAATTCTTCAGAAATGTCTGAACGGTCGGAAAATAAAGCGATTTCTTTTAAGATTCTATCATCTTCTAGATTCAGTTCTAGATTCATTGCCTTTAGGCGTTGATTTAATAATTCTGCATAGTCCTTTGATGCAGTTTTTGATCGTTCTCTAATTCGATTATTATTTTCAGATATGATTGAGATTCGTTTTATAATATCTGCTTTCAATTGTTTTCCTTCTTCAGCTCGCATTGCTTGAAAACTATGAAATGCAGATTCGAACGCCTCCTTAATTGAAGATTCGAAATCTTGCCAATTTGGTAAACTATCTTCGTTTTGGTTGAGTTGGCTTAGTTGAATAAGTGAGGATGCGTTTAGCTCAAATGGAATCTGTTTACTTTGTGCGTAGGAGCTGAATTTTTTGATCGTTTCATCGAGTAGACTATGGTTAATTTGAAATGCCTGCTTAGCATTCACTCGTTTATTGATTCTTAGCTGAATGGTGATTCTTCCACGCTCAAGATGACCTTTTATCCAATCATGGATCGTTCGATCTAAACCATTCCAATCTTGCGGTACGGTTATTTGGCAATCGAGGTTTTTACGATTAACCGATTGAATGGAGAATTCTAAGGTGAGTGGGTAGGATTCTAATTCTAAAATACTACTTCCGTATCCAGTCATACTATTCATTTATAACAACATGTGGAATTGTAACTCTTTTGGCTATATTAAAATAAAAAAGCCCTCTAGAGAAGAGGGCTTTGAAATGAATTTTATTTTAAAATAATTGAATTATTTTAATGCTGCTTGAGCAGCTGCTAAGCGAGCAACTGGTACTCTTGGTGGAGAACAACTGACGTAATCAAGCCCCACTTGGTGGAAGAATTCAATCGATTGTGGGTCACCTCCATGTTCGCCACAAATGCCTAACTTAAGTTTGCCGTTTGTTGAGCGTCCTTTTTGAGCACCGATTTCAACTAACTGTCCGACTCCAGATGCATCAATTGAAGCAAATGGGTTTTGTGGCATAATATCCAATTCTTTATATTTACCGAGGAAAGAACCTGCGTCGTCACGACTCATTCCCAATCCTGTTTGCGTTAAATCATTCGTTCCAAAACTGAAGAATTCAGCAGTATTTGCGATTTCGTCTGCAGTGAGTGCTCCGCGAGGAACTTCGATCATCGTACCAACAAGGTATTTGAATTTCACTTTTTTGGCAGCCATCACTTCTTTGGCGACTCTGTGAATCACGGAAACTTGATTTTTCAGTTCGTCCTCAAAGCCCACTAGTGGAACCATAACTTCAGGTATAATTTTAACCGGTTTAGCTAATTTATAACAGGCTGCTGCAGCTTCGAAAATTGCTCGTGCCTGCATTTCGGTGATCTCTGGATAAGAGATTCCCAAACGACAACCACGGTGTCCAAGCATTGGATTTGCTTCGTGTAGTGCTTCAACTCGTTCGTTGATGTCCTCTACCTTAACGCCTAAAGATTTAGCGAGCTCTTTCTTCGCAGCTAAGTCATGCGGTAAGAATTCATGTAATGGTGGATCTAATAAACGAACCGTTACTGGACGACCGCCCATTGCTTTGAATAGACCTGTAAAGTCTCTTCTTTGGAAAGGTAAGAGTTTCTTAAGGGCTGCACGACGTTCTTTTTCGTCAGAGGCTAAAATCATTTGGCGCATATAGGTAATACGATCGCCTTCAAAGAACATATGTTCTGTTCGGCATAGACCGATTCCTTCAGCCCCAAATGCTACAGCTGAACTGGCTTGACTTGGAGAGTCAGCATTCGTGCGAACACCAAGCTTACGGTATTTATCCGCCCATTTCATCACTTGTGCAAAGAGTTGATATGTGTAGCTTTTTTCAGCTTTCATCTTGCCATTTAATACTTGGTCAACTTCAGACGGTGCAGTGGCAACATGACCTGCATAGATGGCACCAGTTGTTCCATCAATAGAGATGTCGGAACCTTCTTTAAGGACTTTTCTTCCAATCTTTAAAGTTTTTGATTTGTAGTCTATGATGACATCGGATGCTCCACACACACAAACTTTATTCATTTGGCGTGCAACGAGAGCAGCATGAGAACTCACCCCACCTCTAGAGGTTAGGATTCCATCAGCTGCGATCATACCACGTAGGTCTTCAGGAGTTGTTTCAACTCGACATAGTACAGCGTGTCCTCCTTTTGCAACGACTGATTCTGCCTTGTCAGCTGTGAAGCAAATTTTACCAGAAGCGGCACCGGGACCTGCTGGAAGACCATGCGCCAATGGAGTTGCTTTCTTAATGGCTGCAGGATCAAAAACTGCAACGAGCAAGCTTGATATTGAATCTGCAGGTATTTTCATAAGTGCAGTCGATTGGTCAATTAATCGCTCTTTATTCAATTCAACGGCGATGCGAACAGCAGCTAAGCCAGTTCTTTTGCCGTTTCTAGTTTGAAGCATATAGAGCTTATTGTTTTGAACCGTAAATTCAAAATCTTGCATATCTTTGAAATGCTTTTCTAGTTTCACTCGAACCGCCTCGAGGTCTTTGTGAGCATTAGGCATTTCTTCTTTAAGTTGTGCAATTGGATTAGGGGTACGAATTCCTGCTACAACATCCTCTCCCTGTGCATTAATCAGGTATTCTCCATAGAAGACTTTTTCTCCATTAGCAGGGTCTCTTGTAAAGGCTACTCCTGTAGCACAGTCTTCACCCATATTACCAAAGACCATGGCTTGTACATTCACTGCAGTTCCCCAAGAAGCTGGGATATTGTATTTTTGACGATAAAGAATCGCTCGTTCATTTTGCCAAGACTTAAAGACGGCACCGACTGAACCCCAAAGTTGTGCGTAAGGATCTTGAGGGAAAGCGGACTTAGTGCGTTTTTTGATAATTGCTTGGTAACGCTTGATGAGCTCTTTTAAGTGGTCAGCTGTTAGTTGGTTATCAAACTCAACTTTAACTTCCTTTCTGAGTTTTTCTAAAGCTGCTTCAAACGGGCAGTGGTCATTCTCGTTTACCGCCTGAACACCCATAACAACATCCCCATACATTTGGATGAATCGTCTATAGCAATCATATGCGAAGGCTTCGTTTCCGGATTCCTTTGCTAGAGCGACAACGGTTTTATCATTCAATCCTAAATTCAAGATGGTATCCATCATGCCAGGCATAGACTCGCGTGCACCTGAACGAACCGATAATAGCAGAGGGTTTTTCGTATCTCCTAATTTTTTCCCTAGTTGCTTTTCAATCAATGCAACGGAGTTTTTCACTTCTGCTACCAAGCTTTTAGGATAGGTTTGCTTGTTATCATAAAAGTAAGTACAGACTTCAGTTGTAATCGTAAAGCCTGGAGGTACAGGCAAACCGATGCGTGCCATCTCTGCAAGGTTCGCTCCTTTTCCTCCAAGAAGTTCTTTTTGCTTTGAATTACCATCCGTTTTTTTACCGAAATTGTAACTATATTTTTTTGTGGAAGCAGGTCGCTTCGTTGACTTTTTTTTAGCTGCTTTTTTTACTGGCATTTTAATTATTTGTTAAAAGAGGTGTTTGTTGAATCAATTTTTCATGAATCAAAAAGTATTTTGAAAATATAAAAGCGAGCGACTGTCAAACGATAAGGTGAAAACTTTTTGTTCAAAGGCATTCTTTTTTTGAAATTTTTATTTGTGAAAAAAGAAATGTATGGGATATTCTATCTTCTTAATCTGTAAAAGCTTTGGAAAAAGAGAAATATGATATGACTTTTTTTGAGCACTTAGAAGAGTTTCGTTGGACGCTAGGTCGTAGTTGTTTGGCTTTTATTTTTGGTGTTATTGTCGTCTTTTTTTTTATGAAGGATGTTTCGGGTTTTCTTCAGATCCCTTTAGTTAAAGCTTATGGTTCTGCCGAGCTTATGGAGCAAAACCTAATTACCTACAAGCCCATGGGTGTGATTTCCGTTTTCATACAGGTGGCTGTTTTAGGTGGCCTGTCTTTAGCGATGCCTTTTATTTTATATTTTCTAGGTCTTTTCGTCACTCCTGGCTTAGAGGAAAAAGAGCGGAAAATTTTAGCTCCGAGTTGCCTAGGCGCGTTTATTCTATTTTCGATTGGTGTTGTTTTTGCCTTTTTTGTGATCCTTCCACTCACTCTTGGGTTTACTGTTCGGCTAAATGAATTGCTAGGGTTTGATTTGTTATGGGCGGCTTCTGACTATTACAATATGGTTGTTTGGTTTTGTTTAGCATCGGGTGCCTTTTTTCAATTTCCTTTAATTATATTGGTTTTAGTCTTCTTAGATGTGGTATCCATTGCCGTTTTGAAGTCAGCTAGAAGGAGTGTATTTCTAAGTTTGATGATTTTTTCTGCTTTAGTATCTCCTGGTGGCGATCTCTTGTCACTACCTTTGACAACAGGTGTTATGTATTTGCTCTATGAACTTTCTATTTTAGTCGGAGGTCGTTTTGAAAATCATAGGAGTGAAAAGACAATGAAAGAAATGGATGACCTTTAGGGCTTTTCATAAATGAAGATTCTAGTTACAGGCGGTGGGGGATTTTTAGGGCGTTATATCGTTGAGGGTCTTTTGCGTGAGGGGCACAGGGTGAGTTCATTGGGTCGGAGTCCTCAGCCCGAGTTGACAGCTATGGGAGTCGAAGTTTTTGAAGCAGATTTACAAGATCAAGAGGCTGTTAACCAAGCCTTTCGAGGTCAGGAAGTCATATTTCATGTTGCCGCTAAGGCTGGTATTTGGGGAAGTCGCAAGTCCTATTATGATGCGAATGTGATGGGAAGCCGCCATGTCTTAACTGCCTGCAAGAAAGAACAGATTAAATATCTAATTTATACGAGCACACCGAGCGTGGTTTTTAATGGTCAATCTTTCTGTGGTGCTGATGAGTCTTTGCCTTATGGCAAAAATTGGCTATGCCATTATGCGGAAACGAAAGCGATTGCGGAAAAGGAAATGCTTGAAGCGAATTCTGAAACATTAAGGGTGTGTGCCTTGCGTCCTCATTTAATTTTTGGACCTCGGGATACACATTTATTTCCTCGAGTCATTCGATCTGTATTGGCAGGTCGTTTAAAGATAGTAGGAAAGGGCGATAATAAGGTAGATGTTTCGTATGTTGAAGATGTAGCAGAGGCTCACTTAAAAGCTTTTCAAGCATTACAGACAGGTCAATCTTGTGGCAAAGCGTATTTTATCTCTCAGGGAAAACCAGTGGTTTTGTGGGAATGGTTAAATGGGATCCTAGAGCAGTTATCCATTCCTAGGATTAATCAAAAAATTTCTTTACCGTTAGGGTATGCTTTAGGCTATGTGTTGGAGTTAGCTTGGAGGGTTTTTAAATTTAAGGGTGAACCACCTATGACACGTTTTGTAGCGGTTGAATTAGCTAAAGATCATTATTTTGATAGTTCGAATGCAAAAAATGATCTCGGATTTCAACCAAAGCATACCATGGATGAAGCGATGAAAAAAACGGTGGAGGATCTGAAGCGTTTGCTGTGAGGACGATTCAACTTTCTATCATCGCTTTAAAAGCCGATTCATCAAGAATCGGTACACCTAAGGCTTGAGCCTTGGTCAGTTTTGAGCCTGCTGATTCTCCTGCTAGGACAAAATCTGTTTTTGAACTGACAGAACTACTCACTCGCCCACCTGCTTTTTCAATTTGTTCAGAGGCTTGTTCTCGAGTCATAGATTCGAATTTCCCTGTGATAACGATGGTTTTTTGATTTAAGGCTGAATGAGCTAGGCCAGTCTGACCTTTTGGATCATTGGAAAGATTGAGTCCATATGCTTTGAAGCGTTCGATCATTGCTTGATTGTCAGAATTATTGAACCACGCTCGGATGCTTTCTGCCATCGTGGCTCCAATTCCATCCATTTGAATTAAATCTGGAACGCTTGCTTGGCTTAAATTTTCGAGTGATTTAAAGTGAGAGGCTAAATCTTTAGCTGCTTGTTTGCCAACATTCGGTATTCCGATCCCGTGAATCAAGCGCCAGAGTGCCTGTTCTTTGCTAGCTTGAATTGCTGTGTATAAGTTATGGGCAGATTTTTCCTTAAATTTTTCGAGCTTTAGAAAATCATTGATGGTCAATGTGTAGAGGTCTGCTGGGGTTTGTACATTAAAGTGTGAGACTAATTGCTCAGTGATTGCGGTACCTAGATTTTCTATATCCATCGCAGGACGACTTGCAAAGTGCAGGAGGGCTCTTTGTCGTTGAATGGGATCATTGGTTGAAGTGATTCGCCAAGTGGCTCCTGAGGCATCCCTTTCTGCTTCAATATTCAAAGATTTTAGGTGCTGAGAAAAATCAAAGGTTTCGGAATCGTCGGTACGTTCGTTTAAATTAACAGAAAGTATTTGTGGTATGATTTCACCTGCTTTTTGAACGAGTACCGTATCTCCAATGCGAATATCTTTGCGACGAATTTCATCTTCATTATGCAGTGTCGCTCTTGAAACAGTCGTACCTGCTAGCTGAATTGGTTCGAGTATGGCCACTGGAGTGATGGCTCCAGTTCGTCCGATTTGTAATTGAATGTCTTTGAGTTTTGTTTCTACCTGCTCAGCTTCAAATTTATAGGCAATAGCGAATTTGGGTGCTTTTGAGGTGAATCCTAATTGTTTTTGTTGAGTGAAATCATTGACTTTGATGACTGCTCCATCGGTTGGGTAGGCAAAGTTGTGTCTGAGTTGATCTAATGTTTCTATAAATGACCAAGCTTCCTCTGTGTTATTGGCGACCCAAAATTTTTCTAAGACTGGGAAGTTCCAATCAAATAGTTTTGATTGTACTATACTTTGTGAATTGAATTGATTTGCTGGTTCGAAATAACCGACACTGTAAACGACTAGGTTTAGCCGTCGTTTTTTCGCTTCATCAAAATCTAATAATTTCACTGTGCCAGCTGCTAAATTTCTTGGATTTTTATATGGTTCTAAATGATCAGCCGCTCTAAGTGCATTGATTCGTTCAAATTCATCGTGTCGCATATAGATTTCTCCACGAACTTCCATGAAAGAGGGGGCTTTTATGAGTTGTTTCGGAAGTTCACTGATTAAGGCTACATTTTGTGTGATATCGTCTCCTTCCGTTCCATTCCCTCTTGTGACGGCTCGTATGAACTGTCCATTTTCATAGGTTATGTTAACTGCGACACCATCAATTTTGGGTTCGACTGTCATTTGGAGGGTCGTATCGCTAAATGCTTTTTCTAAGCGTTTCCCAAATGCAATGAATTCATCCTTATTGTAGGTGTTATCTAAGCTAAGCATAGGGATTTTATGAGCTACAGTGACAAAGCCTTCCACTCGATCATCTCCAACCGAGAACAGGTCGGATTGCGATTCGTTCAGATTTGGGTGTTGTTCCGACAAGTCTTCAAACGCTCTTTTAAGGCGATCGTAGCTACTATCATCAATTTCCGGAGCCGCCTTTTTGTAATAGAGGTCGTCGTGGTATTTTAGGAGTGCTTTGAGTCGATTATATTCTTCGCTAGGAGATGCCATACTCTTAGAAAAAACTTTTTGTAGAGTTTTTCAAATCATTGTTTTCACTCTAATGTACTACGATTTTTTAAGGATCAATTATTCATAAGAAAGATTCGTCTCTACTTGACGGTCT
>CAJWEH010000038.1 GCA_913031135.1 uncultured Puniceicoccaceae bacterium
TAAATCACGGCTGATAGAAGCTCTTCGAATTTGTTGCGAATGACAATTTACGCAACCAAGTTTAATATATTCTAATTGCCCCTGACTGGCTAAACCGGAAAGCTTTTGTGGAAATAATGGATCACCTTCGATCATTACAAGAGCTCCATCGTCGTTCAGTTCTAAAGATTCAGTAGTAGGCTCCAATGCTCCAATTTGATTCTGGCTAGTAACAACTAAACCTAAAAAAGATGAAGTGAAAACAGAGAATATCCCGATAATAAGTAGTGAAAAATGCTTCATAGAATTAACTGACTACCCCCTCTATTTGTGATGAAATCGGATTCTTAAAAGATCGTATAAACCGAATACAAAACAATGAGACAATATTAAAGAAGAATAAAACATTACCTAAGAAGATTAATATCAATGCAACAAATTGTAGCTGAAGCCAAAACTTTAAACCAATTATAATCTCAATAAACGATAATTCTATTTGATTAAATTGCTGACCTTGAATCCAGCCTCCAACATACATAGAAATAAGTAATAAAATCATCCCTATAGCACTGAATCCAAAATGGATTTTTACTAAAATTTGTGATTTCCACTGTTCTTTTAATAAGACAGGTAGCAGATAATAAAACATTCCAAAAGCTACCATACTAAAGAAAGCGTATAGGAGGTGCCAATTTAAGCCTTCATGTATCAAAGTAAAATGAGCCACTGCATCTATTGAGCGAATTGAAAGCACTAGTTTTAATACAAGATGTGTTAAAAATGCTCCAATTCCAAAAACTACAAAACGCATATAAGGTATCCTTAAAGCTTGGGACAAACGACCATTCAATGTACTGATGAAGTTGATCGAAAAAATACTAAGCGGAACCAATAAAGCTATTGCGGAAACGATTGAAGTGGTAATCAACCAAACAGGAATTGGTGAACCAATTAGGTATGTGAACGAAGCCCATGAACTAAATAAAGCGAATGACCAAAAAGCTAAAGCCGTCAAATGATAAGAACGAACTGCGACATTTAAGACTTTAGGTATAATGTAATAAACTGAAGCTAAGCCAATAGAGGCTACAAATAAATAAAAGACATTATTTTGATACCACGCATGTACAATCGATTGCATAACACCCCTGGATGGAAAATAATTCAGGAAAAATTGTGCTACGACATAAACCCATGGAAACCACAAAAGAGCACCTAAAATATACCATTGAGAAACATAGGAAGATAAGTGATTCCTATGCCTGAAAGTAACAATAGCCCAAACTGCAATGAGCGAATAAGACAATAAGAAAATTCCAGAAGCATAACTCGGCAACTCAAACCAGGCAAAAGGTCTCATGTCACCAATTAAGATACCTAACAAACCAATCGTTAAACCTATATTCCAAATGATACCAGCTATCAACAATATACCGCCATGCTCAATTGGCTTCGCAGATAAGCGTGCCATAATCCACAGAGAAATTGCAAAAATAGCATTACTAACCCATCCCATTAATAAAGCAGATTTTAAAGCAGCTTGTAAACGCCCATAAGATAGCATTTCAAAAGCACCTAAAATAGAAGGATCTATTAACTTAAACCCTACGATTAGCGCACAAATAGAAGCGAGAACTAACCAAGAAACACCAGATAGTATAAAATAGTATGTAGATAAACGAATCGAATGATCGATCGAATCGACACCCTTCTGAGAAAAAGGTGTTGTCGATACGGATAAAGCATCTGCTTCTTTTAAATCTTCTAAGGACATGATCAGATCAAAAATTATTTTTGGTAGTCAATTATCGTTAATTCCATAGCACGTTCTACCGGTATAGCATATTTACTATTTTGAGCGTCCAAAGACTTTAAAGCGTTTAAAGTATTGATGCCTTCTGATCGAGTCATTTCAGCTTGTTCAAAGCGTTCTAGCTTCAGCTGAGCATCCGCACTTTCAGGTTGATTAGGCAAATAAGTGACAAATAAAATAAATAAAAAAATTAGAATTGCCAGTATCCCCGAAGCAGTAGAAATCCACAATGACTTTTTGGTATCAACTTGTTCCATGATCTATTCTGAATGATTTAATGATTTTAAAATGTTAGGATCTTTTATCGGAATGGGTTCCGCTTTTAACATACTAGAACAAACCGCCCATATACAGATACCACCTATTCCAACAATAGCTGCAATATCAAAAACCTCTACCGAAAACTGTCTTATGTAATACCCATTAGATGCATCGAGGTCGACCACCTTTCCTGGTATAATATTCCAATACAAATCAATAATGTGAAACAGTAGGATCCAAACCGCGACTCCAATGCTCTTCCAAATGACCACCTTAGTTTTATACCAAAGCAACAGTAAGAAAGGAATCAAGAAGTGCCCGAAAATAAGTAGCATGCTGATAATCCACCAAGAATTATGCACTCCATCTCCATTATGTTCACGAATATTGTACCAAAAAGTCTCTTCAGGAATATTTGCATTGTAGATCAAAAAATACTGAGAAAAACTGATATAAGCCCAAAAAATTGTAAACGCTAACATCATGCAGCCCAAATCGTATCGATGTGCTTGATTGAAAACACCTTTCAAATAGCCCTTCGTGGAAAGAATAACGCAGTAGATTAACAAGGCACTCAAGGCTGCTCGCATACAACCAGCAAAAAACCATACCCCATACATTGTAGAGAACCAGTGGTACTCTAAGGACTTAAACCAATCAATTGCAGCCAAAGTAGAGGCTGTAGCTAATAAAAACAGCCCAACTGATGAAAGCCGACGTGCTTTGTGTATGTTTTCAACAGAGCCTGTTTGATCAGTATCAAATGACCACTTTTTAAGAAAATAAGCTAAAGCAATAAAGACCCCAAAATACAAGAAGGCACGGATCGCAAAAAAAGTTGGATTTAAATAAGCCGCCTTCCAGTTATAAAGAGGATCGTCTTGAACTAATTCATGACCACCAGGCAAAAGATTAGTGCCATCCATCCATTTCCATAGAATACCCGGATTGTCGGAAACAAAAGGAATTAAAAGAAGTGGTAAAAACAAAAGAAAGAGCCAAGGCAAAGCACTAAAACAATGCTCACACTGACGGCGAATAATTGTAGGCCAACGAGCATGAAAAACATACCAAATTTGCGTCAGAAATAAAACACCAAGAGCAATCGACAACCAAAATGCGATACCAATTAACCAACTTAAAAGAGGGCGAGCATCTTCAGATGTTAAACCTTGATAAAAACCAAATCCTGCAACAGATACGCCAATTGCTCCAATAATTAAAGCGAACAATCCTACTGAATTTATTTTTTTAATGTCTTCTTGATTATCCATCTTAACTTATAATCCTAATTTTGATTTTTCTTTTAGTGATAGGTCAGACTGGTCAGCATTTTGAGCTCTTTGTAAAGCCCTCAAATACAACACAATAGACCATGATTGTTCATTAGTAAGACGATCTTTCAGTCCGTACATAAGGCCTTTACCATTGGCAATAACATCGTAAATATAGCCATCTGGCTCATTTCGAAGACGATCATCATGATAGGAAGCCGCCAAGATGCCATACGGTTTTGTTACACCGTTACCATCACCAGCGACCCCATGACAAGACGCACAAAAGATATTATAATTTTTCTGTCCATACTGCATGAACTCATAATTGACTTCGTAAGGAAACTGCTCCGAAAAGGAACCATCTAAATTTTTACCCTCTAGCAATAAGACTTGGTCCGAAGAAAGTGCGATAAAGTCGTCATCAAAAACATCACTTGTATCCAAGGCACTTCCCCTGCTAACCGTTAATGCAGGAGGCAATCGGTCATTCTGCCGGTTATTGAAAAATGAATTCTCAGCTTGAGGCTTATATTTAGCCTGACGATCCATGTCATTGAAGACCTCAACGGGTTCTTTTTCGGTCAGAGACCCTCTGAAACCTAAAATCGAAACGGCACTCACAATAACCAACACATAAACTATTAAAAATATACGCATAATTTACTAAGCCTCCACTTCTTCTATATCAAACCCTCCAATAGATTCTAAAAAAGCTCTCGTCTGATCACGATCAAACTGACTGTCCCGAGCCTCAATAGCTATACACAATCGATCCCCTGACACTTCTAGAAATTTTGAACTATTGAACAGGGGATTGTAATGCTGTGGCAGTAAATTGGTTATAAACATACCTCCAAGCGTTCCAAAAGCAGCCAACAAAATAGTTAACTCATACATAATAGGGAAAGGGAAAACTGGACTAAAAAATGGCATACCACCTACGATTAGTGGATAATCAAACGCATTCATATACCAAACCATCAAAGTACCGATGGTAAAACCAGTAACACCACCTAAAAAAGTAAAAACTGGAACTTTAGAGCGAGGCTGACCTTGAGCTTCCGGCATGCCGTGAACTGGAAATGATGAATAAGTATCCCAATTTTTAAAGCCTGCATCTCGAACTTTTTCTGCCGCATGATACAAATCAGGCGTGTCTTTAAAGCTAGCAATTATACCGTAAATTTCTGACATCAGTGAGACTCCTTTCCATTATCTGATTCGTGACCATGCGGATCTGCTTGTGGCATGACAAACTTAATTTCCCCAATCGGCATGAGCGGTAAAAAACGTAAGAACAAGAGGAATAAAGTAGAAAACAGTCCAAAAGTTCCAAAAAATGTGAACACATCAACAATGGTCGGCGAATAATAACCCCAACTACTAGGCAAGAAGTCATTTGCTAATGAGGTTACAGTGATCACGAATCGCTCAAACCACATTCCAACATTAATCAATATTGACATAATCCAAACTAAAGCGGCATTTTTACGAACCGCACTGAACCAAAATAATTGAGGCGTGAATACATTACAACTAAACATAATGTAATACGCCCATGAGTACTGACCAAAAGCACGATTGATAAAAGCAAAACTTTCATATGGATTCGCCCCATACCAAGCGATGAAAAACTCCATAATGTAGGCGTATCCTACAATTGAACCGGTACCCAAACAAATCTTACACATATTATCGATATGCCTTTGTGTAATCAAATCATGTAGCCCATAAAGCGCTCTTAACGGAAGCATCAAAGTGAGTACCATACCGAAGCCCGAGAAAATAGCACCAGCCACAAAATAAGGAGGAAAAATCGTCGTATGCCACCCAGGCAAAACCGCAACAGCAAAGTCAAATGAAACGATCGTATGCACAGAAAGAACTAAGGGTGTCGATAGACCTGCAAGAAGCAAGTAAGCCATTTCATAATTCCTCCAGTGATTACCTGCATTTCTCCAGCCCATCGCTAATACACCATAAAAATACTTCCTGAAAATATCTGCACCGTGTGCCATAGATTGTCGAAGCTTAGAAGACCCTTCATAAACGCCTTTGGTCAAACGCTGTACTGCCCGATCTCTAAGGATTCCTAAATCAGGAATCATCCCCATATACCAAAATAAAACGGAAACCGTACCATAAGTCGAAACTGCAAATACATCCCATTCCAAAGGTGATCTAAATTGAGGCCAAATTAAATTGGCATTTGGCAATGGGAAAAGCCACCAAGCAAACCACACTCGACCGACATGGAAAAGTGGGAAAATTCCAGCACAAACAACCGCAAAAATTGTCATCGCTTCAGCCGCTCTATTAATGGACGTTCGCCAACCTTGTTTTAATAGGCACAAAATTGCTGAAATCAAGGTTCCCGCATGTCCAATACCAATCCAAAACACGAAATTAACAATCGCCCATCCCCAATTGATCGGATTAGCTAAGCCCCAAACACCCACACCGGTGCTCACTAGCCAAATCAACCCTACAAGAGTAAAAGAAGCAGTTGCTAAGGCTACCGCAAAACAAACCCACCACCAATTAGGTGCATTCGTTTCAACGATTTTACAAATCTTATTGGTCACCCAATTAAAATCACGATTGTTGGTTACCAATGCTTGTTCTTCCAAAACAGCAGGCTCAACTTTGCTCAGCAAAGCCGACCTTTCTGGACTAAATTGAGAATCTGTTGAATCCGTAGACATAAATGTTACATTTAAAGGGTTTCATGTGGAGCATGCGTATGCTCATGGTCTGATTTAGAAGCTTGTGATTTTGTTGAACTTTTAGCAGGAATCGCTCCATATCGCTCCTTGTAGGACTTATAGGCATATGGATACTTATAATAATCGGGCATAGACTTATTAGGATTCCTTAAACGAGCTAAGTAAGTGGTTCTAGGTCTAACGTTCAAGTATCCCAATACAGAATAATTGCGATCACTAGCCTTCATCTTTGAAACCTCTGACTGCCCATCTGAAATATCTCCAAAAGTAATCGCATCAGTTGGACAAACTTGTTGGCAAGCAGTCTTAATGGTACCATCGGGCACATGAACATCGTTACTCGCACCAGCTACCCGCTTTTGATTAATCTTAGCACTTTGTATTCTCTGGACACAATAGGTGCACTTTTCCATAACACCACGCATACGAACCGTAACATCTGGATTTGCACGCATTTTTTCTAATTCAGGTTCATCAACAGAACCTAAAGGTCCCTTGTAAAATTCTCCAATTTGTCGTTTATTCCAATCAAAAAAGTTGAAACGACGGACCTTGTACGGGCAGTTGTTCGCGCAATATCGAGTACCCACACATCGATTATAAGCCATTGTGTTTAAACCTTCCTTATCATGAACGGTTGCATTGACAGGACAAACACTTTCACAAGGAGCATTTTCACAATGAGCACACATCATTCCCATGAAGGAAACTTGAACATCCTCTGGGATTTCTGAAGCATTGTATTGTTCAGCAGAAAAATATCGATCCAGACGTAACCAATGCATTTCACGACCTCTAAGCACTTGATCTTTACCAACAATCGGAATATTGTTTTCACTTTGGCAAGCGACCACACAGGCAGAACATCCAGTACAGCTATTCATATCAATCGCCATCCCCCATTGCTGCTTAGCTACAAATTGATCCTCCTTATCTTTCCAAATCTTAACATTGGAATCCGGCTCGTTAAACTTGGGGTGAACATAAGCAGAATTCCCTCGATACTGATTCAAGGACTTTTCAGCTAATGACTTATCTGCATGATATCCGTAATTATCAGGTGCATGAGACTCAACGCCCATCTTAGACACAAAATTTGAATCTTTCTTGTAATAATCAGTCGTCCCTTCACGCACGATAGCCCGTCCTTCCATAGACCAATGTTCTTGCGTGTTTGCTAAATAAAAACGATTCTTAAGTGGTTTAATCTGAACACCCGTAGCAAACCCCATACTCGTAGCTGTTCTAGCTGGATAGGCATTAAAACCGACATTTTCACCCACTCTACCAACTAGCGAACGCCCCATTCCATAAGGAAGTACAGCCGTATAATTGGCTAATCCAGGCAAAACATGGATCGGCAATTCTAATATTTTCCCGTTAACTTGTAGTTCAACTATAAGTGCTGACTCCTTACCATCCTTAAAGACCGATGAATTCTTTTGCAATTCCCCTTTCGCACTCTTAAAGAAAGCACCTCCCTTATTCATTAATGAATCGGCCGCAAAAATGGAAACACCATATTCCCTTTCTAAATCTTTAGCCAGTCTTGGGCTGACCATTAACGCATTATCCCAAGTGAGTTTAGAAATAGGATCTGGGCATTCCATCATCCAACCATTATTTGCAAAACGACCATCGAATGCATGGAAACTAGGAACAAAACGTAATTCTAAGTTAGACGCACTCAAAGGCTCGATTTTATTGGCTTGAACACTCTTTTTAAGAAGCTCGCCCAAAGCAGATGAATTAACAGAACGCTCAATGTTTGAATAGCCAGTTTCCTTTGAAACCCCCTCGCTTAAAAAACGATTAAAATCACTCCCACCTAAAGTACTGTAGGTACTTTTGACGATAGAATAAGCATCCCGGCTCGCTGAATCGACTAAACTAGATAAAACATCTAAAACATTGAATGTTTCAAATAAAGGATCAATCAAGGGCTGCACTGGAACTAAATAACCTTCAGGCGTACGACCATCAGACCAAGACTCAAGATAATGCGATTCTGCAATATGATAATGAGCAAGCTCAGACGTCTCATTGAACCAATAACTCAAATGATAGCTCTGTTTAGCTTTTGCTTGGGCAGAAGTCCAATTTAAATCAGCAGGTGCATCGAATGCGGGATTGCCCCCAAGAATCAATAATCGATCAACGGAACCTTCGTTTAAAGATGCTACAAGAGATGCTATTCCTTCTGTACCACCTGCGCTCGTTTCGTACAAAGCAACTGGTGTTTCTAATATTTGATTTATGTAAAAAGCAACAGCCTGTGCCTCAACTGGCAAATGGTCTCCAACTATAACTGCCGAATGCCCCTTGTATTGATATAAATCAATCACACTCTCTGAAATCCATTTTGATTCCACCTGGCAATCACTTGCAAGTTGGTCTAGAAGTGGCAACAAGTCACCCGACACTCCTGACTGACGAACTAATTCAGAAGCACATTTAGCCAAGAAAGCAGTCATTTGAACCGCACTCAAGCGCAAGCGATGATCCGCCATAGCACCTGTGGTCGTCATAGAACTTTCAACGACGTATAAACGGTTCATCTTACTGGCTTCGTCTTTATTCAAAATTTTTCTTTTCGAAGTAAAGCCTCTGGCATGAGCAATTGCATTATCACCTTCACTTAAAAAGTCAGCGTCTAGTGATAAGACTCGATCTAATTTAGAAAAATCAAAATGTCCTTCCAATGAAGTACCATATACAATCGAAGCTGCTGAACTTACATTCCCGATTAAACTTGGGCTATATTCAACCCATTGTGCTTTCGGGTATTTTAGCTTAAATTGATTTTTAAGACTCTCTCTTGATGGAGAAGAACTAGGCTCAGCTAAGACAGCAAACCCTTCTCCCTCATTATCAGAAAAATAGTCCTTTATTGAAGCAAGCTCATCACGCACTTGGAACGGTGCGATCTTAGATTGTTTCAATGACGATTTAGTTGATCGGTCGGGATCATATAAATCTAAAATACTCGCTTGATTATGAGTCGAAGTCGCACCGCCAAATGGAGCATAACTAGGATTCCCTTCAATCTTTGTTGGTCTTGCTTGATGTGACTCTACAATAGCAGGGATATTTGCTTTAAGACCTGGTATGGATGTGCAATAAAAATTAGCGACGCCAGGAATTAAATTCTCAGGTTGTTTAGAATACGGTAAAATGTGTTGTTTAGGACGACGACAACCACTCATCCCAAGACCAGCTAGCCCAAAAGAAGCCGCCATAATCTTCATGAAATTTCTGCGGTTGACACCCTCGAGTTCAGAAGCTCCAGCTGGAAATTCGTTCTTCACCCAATCTTTAAATGCAGGAGTATCAGCCAAATCATCTAGACTTTTCCAATACTGAGCACCGTTTGTATTATTATCTTCTTTCATCCCCAATAAATTATCTGTGACAGCCTGAGCAACTCTGTGGTGGATTCACACCCCAGTCGTGCACAAAGCCCTCTATTTCTTCTATCGACTGAGAATCTGAAGGTCGCTCCCAATCTAAATTGTAAACTTCATCAATTGGTCGTATGTAATCTTCTGGATTCCTGTGGCATTCCAAACAAAAGCCCATACTTAATTGTTTAGCATGATGAACGACTTCCATTTCATTGACTTGCCCGTGACACTCAACACATCCAATCCCTCGATTCACATGAACAGCATGATTAAAGTACACATAATCTGGGACTTTATGAATACGTACCCAAGGAATCGGCTCACCAGATTCATAACTCTGCCGAACTGCGGCTAACCGATCATCGTCTTTTAACACCATGCTATGACAAGACATACAAACATTTGTTCCCGGCACATTAGAATGACCCGAACGATCAACAAATGTATGACAATATCGACAATCGATCTCTAGAGTTCCACTGTGAAATTCATGACTGAAAGCGACTGGCTGGGTAGGAGCATAACCTACTCTTGTATACTCAGGGCTAAAATAATAAGTCACCCCTACAACCACTGCCGTTTTAATCAAAACTAGAGCAATAATTACTTTTACAGGTATTGAATTAACCCATTTAGGGAAGATGTTAGCCATAGCGAATAATTTAGCTCAATGTTTTTGATTTTACTGAACCACTAGGCAGCTTAAAGCGAGCCAAAAGTTTAGCGTTCGTCCCATTTATTCTATTTTTTCCAACAGAATAGTTGCTTGATCCTATAAACCCGAATAAACCGAAACTACCGACAACTGCCCCGAGCTTAGTAAAAAAAGATTTACGTGTGATGCTTTTATGAACTTTCATTGATTTAATTGAGAAAAAGGGGGAAAACATGAATGGCAAATCCATAATTCAAAAAAATGAAAATTCATAAGAAAAAATAAATTTTTCCATCATTGAATACCCCCAATTAGTAAGTTTATTTTTAAATCTCCTATATTATGTCAATGATCTTTAAAGGTAAAACCATAGTTTTTACGCTATTTCTACTCACAGCAGTATTAGGTGCACTGTTTATTTACTTCGGTCCTAAAGCAATTGAAACTAATCCAGGGGTACTTCATTTAGGAATCCGCTACTCAGATGAGTTTAGCGTTGATTTCACTCGTTTCCCCAAAGGAGGGCCAGGCGCGGTATTAGAAATTTTTGATGCTCAAGAACAATTGATCGCTCGCTACGAAAATCTAACTATGGGCAGAAATTTAATTCCTATTAGTATAGAGCAATTCAAAAACCAACGATACACACTGAAAATAAGTGCTCCTAGTTATGAATCAGTAACGATCAAAGCGAACAATAACGAGCGAGTCCTCAGACCAATTAATAGCCAACAAAAACTAGACAATCTCATATTTGAACCTAACCTAATTGGCATTCGCTTGAGGTCTCTGAATGCTCTTTAAAACCCTTTCTGCTGCAAAATCGTTTGCAACTGACTTTGAAAGGACTGTACATCTTCATTGGATGGTCGGTACTCTGGGTTGTCTCCAGGAATCAGCCCTAACTGACCCGCACTGGTTAATTGCCAGCCTAATGTTTCACCATCGCTAAAGGTAACTGTACCACTCACCAATGAGCCCGGCCTAATGACTGCATCTACATCCACCACAACAGACCCATCTGTCTTGTTTTCATTGGCAGAGCTTGCTTCAATATCCGTTTCTTCAGACTCGATTTCTTCTTCTTTATTGGATTCTGGCTCAATGTAAACTGCACCTAAATCATCCACCAAAAATCGGACTTCCATGTAAGTATACGACAAGGATAATTGTTCCTTTAATAATTTTTGTATCTCTGCAATAGATTTTCCAGACTCAACCCAGGAACAGATCGTAGCATTTTGTTCTTCACTCAAAGCCATATTAAGAACTCTTTTTAGAAATTATTTTAACCAAATAATCAACAGATCGCTTAATTGTTCCATCCTGTTCCATCAAATTCTCAACTTGCTTACAGGCATGAATTACGGTGCCATGATCTCTACCGCCAAAAGCGTCCCCTATTGATTTCAAAGGATCACTTGTAAGTGTTCTAGCTAAATACATAGCTACTTGTCGAGGAAAGGCGATGGCATTGGTTCGTTTACGCCCTAATAAATCACTAAAGCTGATTTGATAATACTCTGCCACTTTCTTTTGTATTTGATCTACCGTAACCAAACTGGCTACCTCTTCTTGCAAAAGGTCCGAGAGTAAGCGCTCGACTGAAGCAATATCTAATCGACGATCAATTAAAGAATCATAGCTGACAATACGAGTTAAGGCTCCTTCCATACGACGGACATTACGAGATACTTTTTCAGCTAGAAAATCCAATATCTCGTCATCAATCGCTAAATTCATAGCCGCCGCTTTATTTCGTAAAATAGCTAAGCGTGTTTCATAATCTGGCGGTTGAATATCTGTAACCAAACCCCATTGAAAACGAGACACCAACCTATTTTCTAAGCGATCGATTTCATTAGCGGGACGATCGCTAGCTAAAAAGATCTGTTTACCCGATTCAAATAGATCATTAAATGTGTGAAAAAACTCCTCTTGAGTGCTATCTTTACCTGATAAAAAATGAATATCATCGATCAACAATGCATCTAAAGTTCGATAGCGCTTACGAAATTTTGCTAGCTTATTTTCACGAATAGCATGAATGAATTCGTTCGTGAATTTTTCAGTCGATAAATAGGCAATCTTTGCATTTGGATTTGCGTTAATCATTTGATGGGCAACTGCATGCATCAAATGAGTCTTCCCGAGTCCTGTTTCACCAAATACAAAAAGCGGATTATAAGCTCGGCCAGGTGCATTCGCAACAGCGATGGATGCGGCATGCGCTAGTTGATTGCCAGAACCAATAACAAAATTATTAAATGTATTTTTTGGATTTAAAAATGTCGGCTTTAACTGAGTCGGGATTTTTGAATGTAAACGATCCTCATTCAATCGATTGGAATAATTATTATTTGTTTGAGCAGGGATATCTTCAACAATCGCATCCTCATTAGACTCTTCTATAATTTCCAACGAAACACTAATGGGAGAACCTGAGATAAAACGAATTTGCTGTTGAATGAAGTCCAAGTAATTATTTTCAATCCAAATAGCATTAAACTCATTAGGAACCTTTAAGACGAGCGCATCCTCGGTTTGGGCTTCACAGATCAGTTCTGAAAACCACATATCATAAACATCAGAAGGGAAAAGCCGCTTTAACTCAACGCAAACGCTTTCCCATAGCTTATTGGTATAGGAAATATTAGTCATAACGGCAATTGATAGCGAATTGTTCACAATTCTGTTTTCCTGTTTGTAACGATACTATATTGGTGAAAATAAACTCTTTAAAACTTATTAAGAAAAATTGATTCATAAAATAAAATTGTACGTATGAAAAAAGTAAATGTAAATTATTGATGATTAGTTACTTAATGGCTAATTAATTGGCGTGCATTCGAGTATTTTTTAGAGAATG
>CAJWEH010000039.1 GCA_913031135.1 uncultured Puniceicoccaceae bacterium
CACGACGCTCTTCCGATCTAGACCATAAAACAATTTGATAAAGTTAGTCTTGAATCACAAAAAGCGCTTTTATTAGAAACCATAAACAAAACGCAAGTATATGAAGAGCGCCATGAAGACTCACATGATTTATTAGGCTGGTTAGAACTGTTATGGCATGATGCACCACATAGTTTATTATGCGGATTCAATGAGGGCACCGTCCCGAATAAAATAAAAATGGATTCCTTACTTCCTGAAACTTTGAGACGCCTCTTAAATCTAAGCACTAATGAATCTTCATATGCTAAAGATATTTACTTATTTGAATCTATCTGTCGAAAACGAAGCTATGATATTGATGGTAAGGTAAGTATCATATTTTGTGAAAATGACTTAGAAAGTAACCCCCTCTATCCATCAAGGATTTTATTTAATCTTAAGAGGGAGGCTCTATTAAAGCAAACTAAACAAATATTAATAGATGAAGTTGCGACTGAAACATTCAAACGTCTTGAAGTTCCTTGGAAACTCAAAGAGGGCTCAAAAGAAAAACTCCCAAGTCACTTTTCGGTATCCGCTTTAAAGGATTATTTACAATGTCCATTTAGATTTTATCTAAAACATATCCTTAAGTTGCCACCTAAGAAAACTCTTGAGCGTGAATTATCGCCTGCCATTTTTGGAACACTATTTCATGATACAGTTGCTCTATTACAAGGCTATGATTTAGATTATAAAACGGACGCAATAGCCTTAAAAGATGCCTTAATAAAGAAAGCAGAATCACTGATATTTTCACGATTTGGCAACCGACTCTCTTTCGCTTTAGAAATGCAAAAAGAAACTTTATTGGGGCGCATACAGGCATTTGTCGAAGCTCAAATCAAAGAATTAGAGATTCACAAATCACTGCGTATTATCTCAACCGAACAAGACTTCAAATTGGACTTTGAACCGTTTGATATTCACGGAAAAATTGACCGCATTGATTCTTTATCTGGAGCAAAGCGATTAATTGATTATAAAACATCCGAAAACCCCATAAAACCAAAACAAGCTCACTTAAAGGGCGCTGGGACAAAAGGAGAACCAAGCCACCTTCCAAGCGAAGCCTACTTTGAAATAAATGGGAAGATTTGGTATTGGCAGGATTTACAGCTACCACTCTATTGTTTATCCGAACAACGGAAGGAACCGCATAAAATTTTAGAGTTAGCTTACTTTCAAATCCCAAAATCAGAAGAAAATACAGGTATCGATACTTGGGATGACTTTTCAGAACAACATTTAGAGTCCGCGGAATTCTGTGCAAAATCGATTTTAAATTGTATTCAATTAGGTCAATTTTGGCCACCTAATGACCAAATTGATCCTATTTTCGATGCTTATTCCGATTACTTTCCTGATGGAATAACTAATACTGTAGACTCTGAAGCGTTTAAGAATTACACCTTTTCATCATAGAACATTGATTAAAATGATATTAAAAAATAAAGCACTGTTTGCATCAGCTGGTACAGGGAAAACCTACCAACTAACAAACAGATTTATACAAATCCTTCATCATACTGAAAAGCCAGAACGAATCATCGCATTAACTTTCACTCGTGCATCGGCTGGAGAATTTTTTAAAAAGATTATTGAAAAACTATATGTAGCAGCAAGCTCTGAAGAAGCAGCCTCTAAATTATCAAAAGAACTAAACATTAAGGCGGATACTATAAGATATACGGACTTAATTGAGTGTATGCTGAAAACACTTCATAAGCAAAATTTACAAACGCTTGATAGTTTTCTATATCAAATCATTTCTTCTTTCACCACTGAACTTGGCATACCAGAGCCAATCAACTTACTCAGCGAAAACTCAGCAAACTATTACCAAAAACAAGTTCGAGATTCGATCATCTATCAATTAAATCCCAATACCGAAGGAAAAGATATCATCAAAAAATTTTGGTACGCTTTCAACCAATCGAATTACGGAGGGCAAAAAAGAAGTATAGAAAAGACCTTAAGCAACTACATTCAAAAGCAACACCAACTCTTTTTAGAAACACCTGAAGAAAGCAAATGGGGAAACTTTAAATACATTTGGGGCTCCACTCTTAAATGGTTTTATGAAAATGATTTTGATTGGGATGAACTCTCTAATAATGTCTTAAAAGCAATACCAGATGATTCAACAAAGGCTGCATATAAAGCGTTTGAAAGTGCTGCGGATGATATCAAATCGTTTCCCAAGAAATTGTCCTATCGAACAACACTTAAGCGATGCATTGATAATCACAAAGCTATCTTTTCAGGGGACGCTTCTATTCTAATCAGAAATAAACAATTATTCCTTAAAGGTGCACTCTGCGAAGCTATCAAAATAAGCATTCAAGCCATATTTAGCTTATACATAAAGCGTTCCCTTGAACGCACACAAGGCACTTATAAGATATTAGAGATTTATGATCATGAGTATGATCGACTCATTCGTAAAAGTGGTAAACTAACCTTTGCAGACTTAGTTTGTCTATTGAATACAAATTCAAGCAATAGAAGCTTTAACCTCAAAGACCCTTTTGTAAGGGATTTAATTGATTATAGATTAGATGCGCAATTTGATCATTGGTTATTTGACGAATTCCAAGACACAAGCCGACAACAATGGAACATTGTTTCAAATCTGGTTGAAGAAGTGCTACAAGACCCTGAAAGTGGTCGATCCGTTTTTTTTGTAGGTGATACAAAACAATCACTATATCTTTGGAGAAACAGCGACGATCGACTGTATCAGGAAATCTGCAAAAATTATGAGGGAAGCATTGAACTACCCGAACCCTTAAATGAATCCTATCGCTCGTCCCCTGCTATAATGGAAGCCGTCAATAAGGTATTTAATGAAACTCATTTGATCGAGAGTTGTTTTGGTAAAACTGTAAGTAAACGATGGGAAAAAGCTTGGAAACCCCATTTTTCAAATAGCTCTGTTGCTAAAGAAGAAGGGTTTGCCAGTTGGATTCAGGTCGATTCCAGTAGCCATAAAAATGAAAATCATTTCATCTATAGCATTCTTAAAAACCTAGAGCCAAAGTTGGAAAATTTATCCGTAGGCATCCTCGTAAGAAAAAATGATGAAGTGAAGGATATCGCTTACTTTTTAAGAGAACAAAATTTAGCATTCCCTATAAAAATAGGCTCTAGCCAAAATCCAGCCACGGATACTTCAGTAGGAGCCACCTTACTGAGTATGCTAAATTATTGCATCTACCCTTCTGACCTAAGTGCAGAGAGACTCTTGAAATTAATAGACGCATCTACCAATGGAGTCAGTTTAGTTCAAACAGTAGATGAACTACGACCTGTTGCTAATAGTCTATCGACATCCAAATTATTACTGAATTTTTCAGAGGTCATTTTATCAAAAATCGAGTCAAAGGATGACCGTCACAGAAACTACTTGTGTTTGCTTATTGAAAATAGCCGAAAGTTTGAGAAGCAAGAAAAAGGCACACTAAGTGATTTAATTCCATTTTTAGAAAACTACCAATTTAATGAACCCAATACAAAAAGTAGTATTACTATTGAAACCATCCATCGCTCTAAAGGATTAGAATATGATGTTGTTATTCTAATGAATAATGATAAACGATCCTCTCCTAGAAGCGGTATTCAAGCACGGAGAAATGGAAAGCAAGAAGTTGATTGGATATTAGAGCCATTTAAAAAGGATTTGATGCAAGCTCTACCTAAAGTTGATGCGTTTTTTGAACAAATGAACCAACAAGAACACTATTCTGCTCTGTGTAATTTATATGTAGGGATGACCCGTGCTAAAAAAGCCCTCTATATGATCAATGATCGATCGGGCGTCTCAGATAATTCACTGCTTGATTACCTAAAGAACTGTTTGATGGATGAAGAAGGAACAGAAAAAGAATTATTTGACGGTAAAAAATTTGATGTTTTGTGGTCTACAGGCAATGTCAATTGGCATTCGCTGATTCCAAATGCGAATAAAAATATTGCTCAAGTGAAGAAGAAAAAAGAAACAATCTTTTTCCCTCCAACACATAAACGCTTAAAAGCCATCACTCCCTCAAGAAAAAACTTAGAGGAGCAAGGCACAATGCCTTTAGGAACAAGTCTTCGAGCAATCCAATTTGGCGAACAAGTCCATCGAGCCTTTCAATTGATTGAATGGTATGAATCTAAAAAACAAATTAAAGGTATCTTAGATAAAATTCCCTCCCAAACCGTCTCCAATTGTGTGCTTGATTGTTTCAATGCAAAACCCATTCAAACTTTATTTAAAAAAGAAAATGATTTCTGCGAAGTTTGGAGAGAACAGCCATTTTCTTACTCAGTTGATCAATCAATCATAAATGGCACTTTCGATCGTGTTCAAATTTGCAAAGATTTAAACGGCACCTATCTTAGTGCTACGATCATAGACTTTAAAACCGATTACATAAACAAAAACAAGACTTTAGAGACATCAGCAAGTAAACATAAAGAGCAGATTAAATTGTATCACCGAGTTCTCTCGAAACTGCTGAATCTTGACCCTTCAAAAATACAATCAAGCATTCTTTTTACCCATGCAAAGAAGATTCATTATTTCAGCGCTGAAGAGATGGCTGATTAAGGCTTAAGCAATGCAAGCCTCCACCCTCTTGAATGATTTCAGTGCATTGAAAAGGCACGATTGAATAGTCAGGATAAGCCTCTTGAATAATTGAACAGGCTTGATCATCTGTCTTTTGATTATAACACGGAACAATAACACCATTATTTAAGACCAGATAATTAATATAGCTCGCTGCTAATACTTGATCTTTAAAATACAAAGGAGCAGGAATCGGTAAGGGCGCTATAGAATAACCCCTTAAAGCTCCTTTCAAATAACCTTCTAAATCCTTCTTTAATTGCTGAAGAGTGCTATAATTATTATGCCTAATATCATTCGTTGAAGAAAATAGAATTCGATTGTCAGGTGTAAAACGAAGGAGGTTATCGATGTGTCCATCAGTGTCATCGCCAACCAAACCATTTTCAAACCAAAGAACCTTGTTCATATCAAATCGTTCTTTAAAAATTGAATCCCAATCCTCGGAACCGTTTAAATCCAACCGGTTTGTATTACAAAGGACACTTTTAGTTGTGCATAAAACTCCTGAACCATTTGTTTCAATTGCACCACCTTCCAAAATTTCATGATAGTGGATACAGCGAATTCCAAGCTGTTGGCAGATCCAATCAGCAGCAGCATTGTCTTTTTGGTAATTCTTAAACTTTCCACCCCACGCATTAAAATTCCAACTTGTTCCAATGAGTTCGTCTTTATGGCTATCTTTAAGGAAAATCGGACCATAATCTCTAATCCAGACATCATCCGTTTCATATTCCAAAAGTGTTATTTTGAAATTTGTTTTTTTCTTTTTTATCAAATTGGTTAAGATAGGGTGTTCACTATTTGAGCATAATACAGTCACATTTTGAAAGCTTGCACAAATAGCATACAACTCAATGAGTTGTTCACGAACCCTTTCAAACGAATCATTCCAAAGCCCTTTCCCTTCCGAAGGCCACGAAAACCAAACGGCTGATTGATTCTCCCAATCAGTAGGAATATAAAATGCCTTTTCAAAGTTTTGCATAAAAAGCTGAAACTAAGTATCAATAAAACTTTGGCTGATTGATTGATAAGTCTCCGGTCTCCGATCTCTAAAAAATGGCCAAATTTTCCGCATGTCTTCAAGTGCTTGCATATCACATTCGACAACAAGCGTTTCTGTTTCACTTGAAGAGGCTTTTTGCAATATCGAACCATAGGAATTACAAACAAATGACTGCCCCCAAAATTCAATCGCACCTTCAACGCCAACTCGATTAATCGAAGCTAAATAACAAGCGTTTGCTATTGCGTGACCTCTTTGAACAGTTTCCCATGCATGATACTGCTCTAAACCAAATTCAGACTTTTCTTCAGACAACCAACCAATCGCAGTTGGATAAAACAAAATCTCAGCCCCCTTCAGTGCCATTAATCGAGCCGCTTCCGGGAACCATTGGTCCCAACAAATCAAAACGCCAATCGTCCCATATGCTGTTTTCCAAACAGGAAAATTTGAGTCACCAGGTGAGAAATAAAATTTCTCTTCAAATTCAGGATCTTGTGGAATGTGTGTTTTTCGATAAGTGCCCAACAAAGTCCCATCCCTATCTAAAACGATAGCCGAATTATGATACAAAGCCGAAGAACGCTTTTCAAAATAACAGGCAACTAAAACCACTTCTAGCTCAGCCGCAATTTCCGATAAGACTTGGCTTGTTTCACCGGGAATCGATTCTGCAAGCTCGAAATTGCGAGTGTCTTGTTCTCTGCAAAAATAAGAACTGTTAAAAAGCTCTTGAGTACAAATTATTTTAGCACCCTTAGCAGCTGCTTCCCTTATTTGATTGATCGTGAAGGATAAATTAGCTTCTAAAGAACCAAAATCTTTCCCTTGTATAAGACCAATTGTTATAGAATTGCTTTGCTGAAAGTTTGCCATTCAGGAAACTAGAAAACTACCTTATTAAGCGGATACTCTACAATCCCTTCAGCTCCTCTACTTTTTAATTCAGGGATTATTTCGCGAACCACCGCTTCATCGATAATAGTATCAATCGCTACCCAATTTTCATCCGCCAGTCTATTAATAGTTGGTTTTCTTAGGGCTGGTAAATCTTTTAAAACAGAATCTAGTTTAGACACTTCTATGTTTAATTTTAGCCCCACCTTGGAAGCTGATTCTAAGGCAGAGGTGAGCAAGAGCGCTAGCGTCTCAATCTTCTTCTTTTTCCATGGATCTTCCATTGCCTTTTTATTGGCAATTAAAACGGTATTTGTGTACAGTAAGGTATCAACGATTCTCAACTTGTTCGCTTTTAAAGAATTTCCTGTTTCTGTCAGGTCAACGATTGCATCAACAAGATCTGGAACTTTCATTTCTGTGGCCCCCCACGAGAATTCAACATTTGCAGATACCTTATTTTTAGATAAAAATGCTTGAGTAGTATTCACGATCTCAGTTGCTATTCGTTTTCCTTCTAAATCTTGGACGGTTTTTATTTCAGAAGCTTCAGGAACCGCTAAAATCCAACGAGACCTTTTATTCGATGCTCTACTGTAAATCAAATCACAGACTTCAATGACATCTGAATTATTTTCTTGAACCCAATCCTGCCCCGTGAGCCCACAATCAAAATACCCATGCTCAACATAACGACTCACCTCCTGAGCTCGTAAAAATCGACCGTCCAAACTGGCATCATCAAAAGATGGACGATAGGATCGAACGCTTTTGACGATTTGATAGCCTGCTTTTGAAAATAATTTAATTGTTGAGTCTTCCAAGCTACCCTTAGGCAAGCCCAGCATTAATTTGTTCGTATTATCCATAATAAAATTAATTTTTCATTACTTTGCTAAAAGCAATCATTTTAATCTGCAATAAAAAAGCCCTCAATTATGAGGGCTTGCTAAATTATCTCTAGGTAGCTTATTTGCTGCTACATGTTGAGGTACAAGACTCGCAAGAGCGTTTTTCAGCCTTCTTACAACATTTTTCTTTAAGCTTTTTATCGCCTTTCTTGTAACAACAGCTAAGTTTGGCACTCTTTTCATCGTGACTATGATCGTGATTACCACCACAAGCACCACAACCCGCAAAAGCAGTAAAGAATAAACCAAAAGATAAGATTAAAATTAATAATTGTTTCATAAATAAAATGGATTAAGAACTATTATTGAACACAGTTATTATAAAAAGTCCAGTACTATCACACAATTATGCTTCCCTGGATATCTAAGCATTCATTTCCATTATATTTGGCACCCATGGCTCGTTTTACGGATACAGCCTTTCGTCAAATGTGTAAAAATCAAGGTGCTGATGTCATGGTTACCGAGTTTGTACAAGCAGATGCAATTATACAAGGACACGAGCGCCTGTGGGAAACCGTAGATTTCACAACATCTCAAAGACCAATGGGTGTTCAAATATTTGGCTCCAATCCATCGACTATGGCAGAAGCGGCCAAACGAATCAATGACAAGATTCGACCCGACTTCATAGACATAAACTATGGCTGTCCCGCTGACCGAGTTATTTGCATGGATGCCGGATCTTCTTTATTAAGAAATCCATGTAAATTAGGAACCATTACAAAACAGGTTGTGGATGCCGTCCCTGAGACACCTGTGACGATAAAAATACGAATTGGATGGGATGATCAAACGATTAACGCATTAGAAATCGGTAAAATTGGAGAGGCTGTTGGAGCGAAAGCTCTTACTATCCACGGTCGGACTAAGGTTCAAGGCTATCGAGGCGACGCAAATTGGCAGATCATAGGACAAGTAGCTGAATCGTTAACCATCCCCGTAATTGGGAATGGAAGCATTCAATCAGCAAAAGATGTCATCGAAGTAAAAAATAATACAAACTGTGCAGGTGTTATGATTGGAAGAGCTGCCCTAGGTTACCCATGGATCTTTCGAGATATTAAACACTATTTAAAAACAGGGACTGCTCCATCCCCCCCAAGCATTGAATATCGTTGGAAAACAATTATTGAATACACTGAAATAATCATGTCTAGATCGTACCAAAAAGAAAGGCGAATGGATATCAAATGGATGCGACCCAAAATTATTGCTCTAACAAAAGAGATGAAAGGCTCTAGAAAAATAAGAACCGCCCTAGGTAGCGTTTCAAAAATAAGTGACTTAAAAGACTTAGCCTCAAAGCACATTTCTATGTATCAAACGACAGCTTAAAATATGAAAAAAATACTATTTCTTTGCATGGGTAATATCTGTCGCTCTCCTGCCGCACACTGCGTCTTTCAGCATTTAATTAATGATGCCGGCTTGACCGATCAATATCTAATCGATTCTGCTGGCACTATTCAATACCATGAAGGCAGCCCCCCAGACGGAAGAATGCAGGACGCTATGCGAAAAAGAAAAATCCCTATAATTGGAACATCCAGACCCCTAAAATATGAGGACTTAGCAATTTTTGATCTGATCCTAGCTATGGATCAATCAAATCTAGAAGATGCAAAATCTCTAGACCCAGAAAAAAAATGGCATCAGAAATTACAATTGTTCACAAACTACTGTCTAGACCCTAAATTAAAAGGAGTACCAGATCCCTACTACGGTCATGATAATGGCTTTGAGCTTGTTTTGGACATAATCGAAGAAGGCTGCGAAGCCCTATATCTTCAGCAAATTAATCAGTAATCATTTCTTTCCCGAAGCACTCACCTTCTTTTTTTTACGCTTTTTTAAAAGTTGCCTCACTTTTAAACGCTGATCTTCACGAACGATATAACCAACACAGTTCTTGGATCCACAGCGACATGGGTGATCAAGGAAATGCTCCATATCATAACCATAATCGTAGGTCAGTTCTTGACCCTCTTTAATTTTCTTTTTGGCAAAAATCCATATTTCACCATCTACATTGATCGCTTCACAATTTCCATCACAAGAATGATTAATGAGCCGTGCAGGATTTTCACCAACCCTACCATCTAAATCCCACTTGTCATTGAGTTCAAAAATATAAACGAGCCCTTCACCCGATTTTTTTGCTTTTTTTTCCCAACTTAAAGCTCGTTTTTCAGATTCTTTTTTACTTATTTTCTCACCTGTATATTGAATGATTTGTTCCCCTTTACCAATTGACGAATTGGCAAATAACCCATTCTGATGGATTTCTGAATTTGAAATTCTATAGAGTTTTTTCGCCATACTTAGATATTATTCGGATTTCAAATGACGATTCATCAAGCTATCTATGGACTCTTTAAGTGGCTTAGCTTGATATAAAATTGAATATAATTCATTTAATATTGGATAATTAAGTGCCTTTGACTCAAGCATTTCATAAAGACATTTCACGGTATTATAGCCCTCTACAACCGTTTTTTGTTCACACATTAGCTCAAATGAATCCTTGTTTTTAACAATCGATTCTCCAAAAGAACGATTCCGGCTCCAGTCGCCAAAACAGGTAGCCATTAAATCCCCTGAACCACTCAAACCCAAAAACGTTTCTTTTTGTCCACCTAGCTCACATCCAATGTGAAACATTTCATTCAGTGCTCGAGTTATAAATGCCGATTTTGCATTATCACCTAAGTCTAGTCCATCGCATAAGCCTGCCCCTATTGCATAAATATTTTTCAAAATACCACCTAATTCAACACCTCTAATATCCTCCGTTAGATAAACCCTTAGCTTATCACTGCTAATTGTATTTTGAATCGACTTAGCAAAAGCATCCTTATTAGGTAATCCTAAAGAAACGGCAGTTGGTTTTCCTAAAGCAACCTCTTTTGCATTACTTGGGCCCGATAAAACAGCAACTTTGACTGAAGGGAAAAATTCTTTGATAATCTGACTTGGAAATTTCAAAGAATCCTTTTCTAAACCTTTACATAATATAACAATGAGTTGCAGTTTATTCAATGATTTGACTTCTGATTGAATACGATGGCAAAGGGCTCTTAAACCTTTAGTGGGGCATGCAAAAAATAAAAGCTCCGCCTCCATCAATAATGGCTGTAATTCAAACCCGATCTGTAATGAATCAGGCAATTGAATGCCTGGCAGGTAGTCGATATTTTCCCTAGTGGAAGCTAGCTTCATTGCCTGTTCCATTCTACGTGGAGCCAATGAAACAACATGGCCGTTCCTATGTAAATGCAAGGCCATTGAGGTGCCCCACGCTCCAGCACCTAGAATACAATTATTCATGGGGAAATGTCCTTTCTAAAACTGCCTTTTTATAGGCTTCAAAAGCCGTTGAAACTTCATTTGAAATCGTACCAAAACGCTTCACAAAAGATGGTGTTTTCTGAATTGAAAACCCTAAAAGATCATTAGAAACCAAAATTTGACCATCGCAATATGGCCCACTCCCAATTCCTATGAGTGGAACACCTATAGAGCTAGTAATTCGCTTTGATAAATCAGGCTCGATCATTTCTCCAATGATTGCAAAGCAGCCAGCCTTTTCAAGTGCGCTCGCATCATTAATCAGTGATTCACTTTCCATTTCAGTTTTACCAAACTTTCGATATCCACCTAAATTCTTAATTTGCTGAGGGAGTAATCCAATATGCCCTAAAACTGGGATACCTGAATCAACCAAACGCTTTACCGTAGGTGCAAGCTCAACCCCACCTTCAATTTTAACAGCAGAGCAACCTCCTTTTTGTATCAACTCTCGACAGGCATGAAAAATCACATCGTATTCATCGTAACTATAACCAAATGGCAAATCTGAAACAACCAAAGCATTCGGACATATACGAGAGACGGCTGCTGTATGATGGATCATCATTTCTAAAGAAACATGGATTGTTGAGTCAAAACCAAGCTGAGTTGTTCCAACAGAATCACCTACAAGTAAAATATCAACACCAGCATCATCCGCTAATTTTGAGATAATTGAATCATAAGCAGTCGTCGCAACGATTGGACGAATACGCTTCAATTCCTTAATGAATTTTGTATTTATAGGCACACTTATTTTATAACTTTCAATTTTTTATAGTTCGAATTTCTGATTTTTTATAAAATCGTTCAAATGAAAACCAACTTTCTTCAAAATCTTCAAGCCTATAAAGCAATTCCGCTTCCCAATAATAAGCATATAGCGGTGGTTTTTTCATCTTTAATATATGACGAGCTATTAACAATGCATCAGAATAATTAAAAGTAGCAATAGCCTCATTCAATAAGTAACTACCAACAGCCTTATCTGGAAAATTATTCAAAAAGACTCTCAAATATAAATTTTGTCCGAGGGGATAATCTGAAGGATTAATTTCTATCGGCTCTATATTCTCTCTGAGTATAAGCAGTGACTTTTTAAAGTTTGCCTGCTCTTTAATTTTTAATGCATCTAAATACCAGGAATTCGAGATAGTCTCACCATAGAGCTCTAACAAAGTATCGGATCGTTCAAACAGTCCATTTTCTATTAAAAGTTTTATATAGTTAAATTTATATGAATCCTTTAAAAGATCTAATTCTAAAAATTCTTTCTCAGACAATGCTTCTTCGAGATATATATCATTTAAACACATCAAAAAATAATAACGAAATTTAGGGTTCAAATAAGAAATTTTATTAAACTGAAGCAACTTATTTGGCTCCGTTTTCATGTAATGGATAAGCGATAGGTAGTCCGATTCTTTGCTTAAAGTGTTAATCTTAAAATATTCGTACGATAATTGAACGACTGCCTCAAAATCAGATTCTAAGGCGGAATAGATGAATGGCAATTGAATATCCTTATGATTCGGTAGAAGGAATTGAGTTGTGGATAACTGTTTCTTAAATTCCGACCAATCTTGGATTTTATTTAAACTTCGTTGAGCTCGAATAAAAGATTTTGCTGGGTGGATATCTGAAATCGATTCTAAACTCAGGTCTGTCTGCTCTGAAACTCGTATTAAATTAGAAAAATCCATATATTTAGGATCACTTGATAATAGTTTTCTATGACGAATTTCAGAATGTAATGGATAATTTAGGGTCGAGGAAAACAGCCATACAAATCCCAATCCGATCCAAAA
>CAJWEH010000040.1 GCA_913031135.1 uncultured Puniceicoccaceae bacterium
CTCTTGTCGAAAGTGACTGCTCGTTTAGATGAGTATTTCAAATCGCTCAATCAATCAATGGGAGCCTCGCAAATGGCGGAATCAGCCAGCCAGCCGTTAGAGTTTTCGGATGATTATCCCAAAACGGGTTTGAGTTATGAGGTTCAGCCTGGCGATACTTTGAGCCAAATCGCTTTGAAATTTGGTTCAACGGTTCGATTTATTCAGGATGCCAATCAGATCAAGGATCCTGCTAGGGATTTGAGAGTTGGTGATACTATTTTTATACCCTTAAAAGAAAATTAATTAACTATGGCACAATCAAAGAATCGACTCGGTAGAGGTTTGGGTGGCTTAATCAGTGGATCTGCTTCAGGCTCAACCAGCACAAAGCCTTCAGAGACCTCTAAGCCGACTCCTAAAAAAAAGGCGTCTACTACAAATCCTAAGGCAAAAACGAATCTAGGGAAAGTAGACCCTGGAAAAACTGGATTGAGTGAGCTTGCAATAAAGTCAATCGTACCGAATCCGTATCAACCTAGGCGTGAGATTGCAGAAAAGCCAATTGAAGAACTGGCGCAAAGCATTCAGTCTGAAGGGCTTCTTCAGCCGATTGTTGTTCGAAAGGTTGGTAATACCTATGAAATTATTGCAGGGGAACGTCGACTTCGTGCCTTTCAATTTCTAAAACGCAAATCCATCCCTTGTCGGATCATTGAGGCTAGTGATTCGTCTTCTGCTACGCTTGCTTTGATTGAAAATTTACAGCGTGAGAATTTAAATCCAATTGATGAGGCATTAGGTTATGCTAGTCTTTTAAGGGATTTTGATCTGACTCAAGAAGCGGCTGCAGAAAAAGTTGGTAAGGGACGTGCCACGGTAGCGAATGCGCTAAGGTTGCTTGGTTTAAGTGAGGAGATTCAGGGTTTTGTTAGTCGTCGCCTTTTGTCGACGGGGCATGCAAAGGTATTGCTTGGATTGAAAGAGGATGCTCAGCGTAATTTGCTTGCGAGGAAGATTATCGAATCAAATATGAGTGTTCGAGAAGCTGAGAAAGTTGTTAAGCAAATGCTTTCACAAGGTCAAGGGAATGGCCAGAAACAGACTTCCTCTGGTGGCGCTGAGCATACTGCAATTGTTGATTTAGAAAAACGAATCGAAAAACATTTTAACACCAATGTTTCAATCAAGCATGGGAAGAAAAAAGGGAAACTAATTATTGAATATTTTGGTAATGATGATCTCGATCGCTTGCTTGATTTATTAGGCATCAACAATCCCTAAAGGTATGAATTTTTGGTTAATGAAATCAGAGCCTGACACGTTTTCAATTGAGGATTTAAAGGCTAGACCTAAACAAAGAGAACCTTGGGATGGGGTAAGAAATTACCAAGCACGTAACTTTATGCGTGATGATATGAAAGTTGGTGATTTGGTCTTATTTTATCATTCAAACACAAAGCCACCTGGAATTGTCGGTATCGCTGAAATCGTAAGTGAACCGTATCCTGATCCGACTGCTTTTGATAAAAAGTCGAACTATTACGACCCGAAAAGCAGAAAAGAGCAACCCACTTGGATTTTAGTGGATGTTGGATTTAAGGAAGGTTTTAAGACGATGGTGACGCTTGAGATGATGAAAGAGATGCCTGAACTTCAAGATATGCGAGTCTTGCAGAGGGGCAATCGCTTATCAATCACACCCGTTAGCTCAAAAGAGTTTAAAGCCATTACTAAGGTCGGGCTTTCCTAATGCCTATCCGTTTATGGTGGTCGATTCAATTTCGGGCATTTTCGAGCCCTGTCCACATTTGTAGGCTTTAAAAATAAAAGCTGTGCTCAATGCGGCGATTGTAAAGAGGATAATTCCCAGTATGAGTCCTTTCTTAGTCATAATGTTTATGAGAGTCGATTTTTGTAATCTTGATATGAAAATTCTTTAATGATTTTTAGTCCATCTTTTTTACTATGAAGGCAAATGGCTGGCAAAGGCACTCCATTAAAGGTTGTTGTTTTCACCATAGTGTAATGTGACATGTCTAAAAATTGAATTGTGTCACCTATCTGAAGGAGTCGGTCAAACGAATAGTCTCCAATTATATCGCCTGCTAGACAGGAGGGTCCCGCTAGTTGATAAGTGTGTTTTTTTTCATTGGGTGTGCCTGCCTCTAAAACCTTAGGTCTGTAGGGCATTTCGAGCACATCGGGCATATGGCAGGTAGCGGAACAGTTCAAGATGGCGATCTGTTTGTTGTCTTTTGTAAGGATATCTAATATTTGCGCATTTAATATGCCTGTTTGAAGGGCAACTGCTTCCCCTGGCTCTAAATAGACATCTAGATCATATGTTTGTTTGAAATGCAAGAGGATGTCTTTCAGAAGTTTTAGATTATAGCCAGGTCTGGTAATGTGATGCCCTCCGCCTAAATTCAACCATTTGATATCCTTTAAGTATGCACCGAATGCTTTTTCAAATACGGTGGCGGTTTTTTCTAAAGCATCGGCATCTTCTTCGCACAGCGTGTGAAAATGTAATCCAGAGAGGTGCTCCAAGAAAGCAGAACCCTCTTTTCTAATATGTGCTTCTAATTCAGCTTTTGTGACGCCAAGCCTTGAGTCCTTTGCGCAAGGGTTATATAGATCAACGGACCCGGTTGGGCTCTCAGGGTTAATTCGTAATCCAAGCTGGGAGTTCTTGTGTCCTAATCTTTGGGCTAATTTTAGTTGTTGAATAGAATTTACGATGAGTGAATGGGAAAATTTAGTCACCTCTTGGATGTCCGATTCTTGGAAAGCAGGCGCATATACATGAATCTCTTTACCAAAATAGTCTCTTGCTAGGAGTGCTTCGTGTAGTCCACTTGATGTTGTGCCGTGTAAATATTTCTTGATCAGTGGGTAGGTGCTGTAACAGGCAAAACCCTTTTGGGCTAGGAGAACTTTGGCTCCCGTTGCTTCTTGAATCGAATGTAATAGTTGGCAATTTTCCTCTAATAGATCGGTTTGAATAATAAATGCTAAATTAGGTGCCTCCGCATAATCGATTGATTTGAGGAGGTCTATTTTATACTGAGGGAAATCTGGTGTTGGATTTTGCAAAAGCGCGTTCGTATCGTTGTTAAAAATAGACAGTAAGTATGGAAGAAAAAGTTTAGTTGCTTTTGTAGTTAATTTATTTAGCTTAGTAAAACTACTTTTATTTTATTTATCTACAATTATTATGCAAAATCATACCCTTACAGTTTCTACACGTGACACTTCAAAGAAAGGCACTCTTAACCAACTTCGAAATGCTGGGCAAATTCCAGCTAATATTCATGGCAAAGGGAATGCAAAGTCGATCAGTGTTTCTAAAAACGATTTTAAAAAGTTACAAAAAGCGATAGGAGGCGGTGCGAGCTTAATTGAGTTAACGGATGAAAAAGGTGAAAATGCCTTAACTCACGTTCAATCGATACAAGTTAATCCAATTTCAAAACAAATTGATCATATTGACTTTCATGAAGTGGCTCGGGGTGAAAGCTTTGTTGCCCATGTGCCAGTTCAACTACTTGGAGTCACAAATTGTGAAGGTGTTCGAAATGAAGGTGGGGTGATTGACCATAAGACCTTAGAGTTAGAGATTCGCTGCCGTCCTTCAAAACTTCCAGAAAATGTTCCGGTTGATGTTACTGATTTAAAGGTTGGGGAAGCAATTCATGTGGATGATTTGCCGCAGATTGATGGTGTTGAGTATTTGGCAAACGGAATTCAGGTCGTTGTGTCTTGCCAGCCACCGACTGTAGCGGCAGCGAGCTCAGAATCAACTGAAGCAGAAGCAGTTGAGGCTGATTCAGTCCCTGTTATTAATGAGCAGGTTGAGGAAGCGTCAGAATCAGGTGACTCGGAAGGTTAAATGCCAAGATTATTTTGGGTCGACTCTAATGCATTAGTAGATAGTAATGTTTGGGTATGGCTGTAAGGGTACTATTCGGTCTCGGTAATCCTGGTTTGCGGTATCGCGGTACCCGTCACAACTTAGGGTTTGAAGTATTAGAAGCACTTGCTGAGAAACTAGGCTTTTCGTGGAAATTTGATAAAAAAGTCGACGCAGAAGTTGCTACGGGCGTTTATCTAGATCGCAAAATAGCACTCGTAAAACCTCAGACATTTATGAATCTCAGTGGTATTTCGGTTCAGAGCTATTTGGATTATTATCAGATTAGTATCGATGAAATCCTCGTCATTTTTGATGATTTTAATTTAGAGATTGGACAATCAAAGCTGAAAATCGGAGGGGGAGATGGGGGACACAATGGTATTTCTAACATAATTCTTCATAATAGTGCAGATTTTACTCGATTTCGCGTTGGAATTAAGCCTAAATGTATGGCTTCGATAAATTTGTCAGATTTTGTTTTGGCTCGTTTCGACCTGACCGAAGGTCAAATACTAAAGCAATTGATGCCTATTTGGCTCGATCAAATTGAGCTAATGCTCGACAAAGGTATCGAAAAAGCAATGAACCAGACTAATAAAAAGAATTTAATTCAACATGAGCAAGATAGAGAATAGAAATTATAAAAGTACTTTTATTTTAGATTTAAGAGAGACGGAAGATGATGTCGCTAAAGTCACTTCTGATATCTCTGAGATATTGGTTGCACTTGGTGCATCCGTCGATACGACTGAAGAACTTGGGCTTCAAGAATTTACCAGAGCTGCAGACAAACGATACTCTCAAGGAAACTATTTAGAGGTTTATTTCACAGGTGCTACTACGGTTCCTAGTGAATTAAAAGAAAAATTGCACCTAGACAAGCGCGTTAATCGAATTTTCATTCAATCTAATTAATTTGTTATTCAGATGGCTTCATTTAATAAAGTAATACTGATGGGTAATTTAACCCGTGACCCCGAATTAAGGGTTACTAATACTGGACTTTCAATTTGTAAATTGAGTTTAGCTGTTAATCGGACTTACACGACTAAAGACGGCGATTCCAAAGATGAGACAACCTATGTGGATATTGATGCTTTTGGACGACAAGCAGAGACTTTGAGTAAATATTTACAAAAAGGACGCCCAATTATGGTAGAAGGTCGATTAAAATTAGACCAATGGGAAACAAATGAAGGCCAAAAACGAAGTAAATTAGGCGTTATATTAGAAAACTTTCAATTTATAGGTGGGAGAGATTCGGCTTCCTCGACTAGTGCTACCGATGCAAATCCTGAGCCGGAGGCGCCTCAAAGCAATGGAGGATTTGAAGACGATGATGTTCCTTTTTGATTTTATAAACTAACACTTAGAAAAAATATTATGGCAAATACTGAGGTATTATTATTAGAAGCAATTAAAGGTTTAGGTTCCGAAGGCGATACAGTATCGGTTCGTGCTGGCTACGCGCGTAATTTTTTACTGCCTAGAAAATTGGCAACGCCTATCAATCAAGCGAACAAGAAGCAAATCGAAGCACTTTTAGTTGCTAAAGAAAAGCGACTAGAAAAGGAGCTTGAAGAATCGAGAACACTAGCAGAGAAGATTGCTCAATTATCATTTGTGATCTCTGTTAAGACTGGGGATAATGGAAAAATGTTTGGTTCAGTGACGGCGAATGATATTTTAGTAAAATTATCAGAGCAAGGGGTGGATATAGACAAGAAGAAGTTATTGCTCGGACAACCAATAAAGGAACTTGGGCTGCATATGATTCAAGTAAAATTAGCTTCGGATTTAGAGGTGGAATTTAAGTTGGAAATAGTATCTGAGAATCCCATATCAGAACAAACAGAGGAAGCGGAAGAGACTTCTGAAGTGTAATGTCCTTAGATTTGTAATACTGAACAATTAAACGGAATGTCTATTGAATCGAAAACGAATAATCGCGATTCAAAAATAAATAAGAAGTCTGACTATCAGGCAGACAGTATCCGTGTTCAGCCTCATAATATAGAAGCCGAGGAAGGTTTGATCGCCGCCTGTTTAATAGATGGTGGCAGGGATGTATTGACCGACTGTATCGAGCGAAAAATATCGGCAGACTGCTTTTTTAAGCCGAGTCACCAAATCCTATATAAGGCACTTATTGATCTCTATCAAACGGGCGACCCGATTGATGAGATTTTGCTTTTTGAACATTTAAAAAAGCATGGAAAGCATGAAGAAGTGGGTGGTATTTCTGCTATTTATGAGATTCAAAATAGAATAGAAACGGCGGTTCACTCTCGATACTTTGCAAAAATAGTTCATGAAAAGTATTTATTGAGGCGTATGATTCGTACCTCACGGGAAACCATCGATGCGTGTTACCAACAGCAGGAGGATATTGAGACTTTTGTTGAAAAAATTGAGCAAGCTGTGTTCGAAATTAGCCAAGATCGAATTTCAGAAGGCGCTCAATCAATAAAAGTGAGCGTGGATCAAGCCGTTGGCAACATCAACGCACTGATGAATAACAAGCAGGATCAAGGTGTGTATTCTGGGTTTCGAGATTTAGATGGAATGACTTACGGATTCCATCCGGGGGAAATGATTGTTTTAGCGGCGAGACCTTCAGTAGGAAAAACCAGTTTAGCGATGAACTTCGCTGAAAATGCCATCCTGCCGAATGGGAATCGAAACGCAACTGGTGTGTTGGTTTTTAGTTTAGAAATGACTTCAGCTCAGTTGGCAACTAGGCTCATTTGTAGTCGTTCAAGAGTCGATTTAAAACGGATACGTGATCGCGTTGCTTCAAAAAGTGATTTGAATCAGGTCACCCAAGCGAGTATGGAATTGAAGGATACCCCGCTTTGGATTGATGATGCTTCTAATTCAAGTATTTTGGACATTCGAGCAAAGGCTAGGCGCTTGCATACGAAGCAGCAGCTAGGTCTCATTGTTATTGATTATTTACAATTAATCCGCGGTGCGGATCCCCGTATTCCCCGAGAGCAGCAAATTGCCGATATTTCAAGGGGGGTTAAGGGTATGGCAAAAGAACTGAATGTGCCTGTCGTCGTTTTGAGTCAATTGAATCGAGACTCTGAGCGTGAGAATCGCAATCCACGCTTATCTGATTTGAGAGAGTCGGGTTCTATTGAGCAGGATGCAGATGTTGTACTCATGTTACACAGACCTAAGAAAAAAGAAGATGAGGATTTTGAACCGAGTTCTCAGTCTGATGATGTAGAACATATTAAGCTTATTATTGCAAAACAGAGAAATGGTCCTGTGGGGGAAATAGATTTAACTTTCTTACGTAAATACACTCGTTATGAAAACTTCCAAAGGCTAGGCTAATTTAAACAATATGAAAAATATTATAATTACACTCTGGTTTATTCTCATTTCTTTTAATGGGATTTGTGCTCTAAGTGCCCAAGGGAATCAAAGTATACAAAATCAGATTCATGATATTTATGTGATACATGAAAACTTTAAGACAGTTGAACGTGCCTTTGTTTTATCAAACATCCTTTTTGAAAAGGGATCATTATACACTAGAAGTTTGTCAGATCAGTCTATGCGAGCCCTTTATGACACGGGTTACTTTGAGTTTGTAGATATTAAAGTGGTTCAAGCCCAAGATGAACAAGTAGATGTGTACCTTTATTTGACCTCAAAATATAAATTAGAGGGCATTACAATTGAGGGTAATGATCATATTTCATCCAGTCGTTTGCTTGAAACATCAGAACTTGAAGGAGCTCTTTTTTTGGATGAATATACAATAGATTTGGCTGCCAAAAAAATTAAAGCAAATTATTTTGAGAAGGGTTATCCCAATGCAACGGTTCGTTATCAAATTAATCGTGATAATGATACTGGTTTAGCAAGAGTCATTTTCGAAGTTCAAGAAAAAGAAAAAACATATATACAATCCATTGAATTTGAGGGCGTATCTGCCTTTAAAATGAAAACACTTAAGCAAATTATGCAGACGAAGGAAAAGGATCTTTTTTCTTGGTTGTCTGGTAATGGAAAATTTGAGAAAGCAGTTTTAATTGAAGATATTAACCGTATTGAATCATTTTACCAAAATGCTGGGTTTTTAGATGTAAGCATCGACGAAGAGTCCGTTAGTTTTGATTTTAGCAATCATGCTAAATCGAAAATCAAGATACCAGTGCGTGAAGGAGAGCAGTACTATTTGGGTACAGTTACAATTGAAGGAAATACAATATTTACGGAGGGTGAATTACTTCTGAATTCAAATATAGCAGAGGGAATGATTTTCTCATCCCAAAAAATTTCTGAATTTTCGAGTCAGATTAGAGACTTCTACACATCACGAGGTTATTTAGAGACAAGAGTGTTAGCTGACAAACAACCGAATGTTTTAAATCGTCGGATTGATGTTATCTATAAGATACAAGAAAGTGAAAAATATTACTTAGAGAGTATTTCAGTCGAGGGTAATACGAAATCTAAACAACAGGTAATCGTTAGAGAATTAGCGCTACGACCAGGAGATGTTTTTGATTATAAAAGAATGGAATCGAGTGAAATGCGACTCCGAAATACCAATTACTTTGACACGGTTCGGCTCACTCCAGAAACCTCAAATATTCCAGGAAGAAAAAATCTTAATATCTTAGTATCTGAGTCACGAACAGGGGCTTTGAGTTTTGGGGCAGGCTTTGGTTCGGTTAGTAGCACACAATTTTTCTTGGAGATGAAGCAAAGTAACTTTGATATTAGTAATTGGCGTTCAGGATTTCAAGGGGACGGACAAAAATTTAGATTACGGCTCTCCATTGGTAGCTTGAGTAGTCAGGCCTTAGTTAGTTTTGAGGAGCCGTGGTTATTTGAGCAACGAGTGGCTTTTGGAACAAGCTTATATAATACTGAGTCAGAGTATAATAGTTCTGATTATGATGAGAAGAGATCAGGCTTTGAAATTTATTTAAGAAGGCGACTCTTCGAGTTGGTAGAAGCTAAATTGTCATATAATTTTGAAATGGTGGATATCTATGATGTCTTTACTCCCGAGGATTTAGGGCAATCAGATGGAATAGCTGATGTTTTCCAAGAGGGTGTTGGGGAAGAAACCGTTTCGAAATTAGGTCTGACTTTATTGCGTGATAATCGAAATGAATTAATTTTTACGCGATCAGGTAACCGTTCCTCGCTAGTAATGGAGTATGCTGGCTTAGGTGGTGATGTGAACTATTTCAAAACAGATTTGCGTATCGCACAATTCATTCCGACTTTTGATTTCTGGAAGCAAAGTGTCTCATTTGTTGGGCGATTGGGTGCGATTATGCCACTTGGGGACGATGAGAAAGCACCTTTTTATGACCGCTTTTATTTGGGTGGGCCAGAAACTTTGAGAGGTTATGATTACCGAGATGTCGGTCCTCGATCAAGTGATGGTGAATTGGATAGTGATGAAAGTGCTGGGGGTCATACCTATGGGCTTTTTTCTGCTGAATATCTTTTTCATGTTGCAGATTCTTTAGGTTTTGTCGCTTTTTATGATGGTGGTTTTGTTAATGAAGAGGAGGGTGATTTTTCTCTAGATTTATATGCCGACAACATTGGGTTCGGTGTCCGTTTTTTAATGCTTGGTTCTCCTTTAAAACTTGATTATGGCGTGCCAATCACTACACCTGATGGAGTTGCTAGCGACCCTCAATTCAATTTTTCGTTTGGCAGCCGCTATTAATTAGTATAATTTAAAATTATGAAACAGTTATTTATAGTCTTATTATCGATCTTCGGTTTAGTATCCTCAGTGATTGCAGCAAAAGTTGTCACTGTAGATGTTGAGAAAGTTTTAAACGAATACGTTGCTTTTAACCAAGCAATGGATAAAGTTCGCAACTCAGTTGCTCCAATCGAAGAAGAAATTCAAAAGATGCAGGAAGAGATAACTACTATCATTGCTGATGCAAGAGAAGCAGATGCAACTTCTAATAATCTTGCTTTAGATGAGGATGCTAGAGATGAAGCTCGTTCAAAGCTTGTTCAATTGCAGTCACAGTTGCAAAACAAACAGGCTCAACTGCAACAGTTTTCCATTCAAGTTCAACAGTTAGCACAACAAGGACAAGAAGCGGAGTTAACTCCTTTGCAAGATAAAGCATTAGCTGCCGTTAAGAAAATTGCCAAAGAGGAAGATATCGATGTCGTTATTGCTACAGGTAATGTGATCTACTCTAAAGATGATTTAGATATTTCGGATAAAGTTATTTCAGAACTCAATAAATAAGCCTTTAGTTTTAGTATATAGGAGCGATGGATCATTCCTTTAAATTGGAATATATTTTAGATCTCATTGGTGCTAATTATACTTTAAAAGGAGATTACTCTAGAGAAATTTCTGGGATCGCCTCTTTAGCAGAAGCTAGAGAAGGCGATCTTTCTTTTTATAATAATCAAAAATATTTGGAGGCATTTAAAGAATCATCGGCTTCAGTGTATTTAGTACCTAAGTCTATGGATCTTGAGATTCCTGGTGAAAAATGTCTAATTTTTGTTGAAGATCCGTCCTATGAGTTGGCTAAAATTTGTCGGAAAATTGAATTATCACTCATTGAGGTTCCTGCAAAAGGGATTCACCCGAGTGCGGTAGTTCATCCAAGTGCTCAAATTTCTGAGAATGCTTCTATTGGTCCACTTTGCTGCATCGAAGCGAATGCAGTTGTTGAAGATGTGGTTCTAATGAGTCATGTGAGTGTTGGTCAAAATGCAAAGGTTTCGAGTGGTTCCATCCTTTTCTCTCATGTGTCTATTGGTTCTTACTCTGTAATTGGAAAAAGGAATCGTTTGCACTCGGGAAGTGTGATTGGAGCTGATGGCTATGGGTATGTTCAGATTGATGGTAAGAGTGAGCGTATCCCTCAGATTGGTTTTGTCGAAACGGAAGCGGATGTTGATATTGGTGCAAACACAACAATTGATCGTGCTCGTATTGGTAAAACAGTGATTGGTGAAGGCACAAAAATTGATAACCTCGTTCAAATCGGTCATAATGTGAAGATAGGTAAGAATTGCCTTCTAGTAAGCCAAGTGGGAATTGCGGGCAGTACAGTGATTGAGGATAATGTTATATTTGCTGGCAAGAGTGGTGCAGCGGGGCATCTGAAAATAGGTGCTAATTCTGTCATTGGAGGGATGGGTCTAGTGATTAATTCATTAGAGCCGAATAGCTCAGTGATTGGGTATCCTGCAATTAAAAATAACTTGTATTGGAGGTTGCAGTCTTTAAACAGGAAGCTTCCTGAGTTATTTAAGCGTTTTAAGGATTTACAAGCGTCCCAGTGAAATTTTAAATAATCGAATCTATTAGGAAATGAGTAATCCATTTAAAATATTCTGTGGGAATTCAAACCCTCAGCTCGCAAAAGAAATTTGTGGCTATTTGGGCGTTCCATTAGGGTCTGCGACTGTCAATAGCTTTCCAGACGGGGAGAGTTTTGTTCGAATTGAAGAGAATATACGAGGGATGGATGTCTTTATCATCCAATCAACGTCTAATCCAGCTAATCAAAATCTAATGGAATTATTCATTATGATTGATGCTGCTAAAAGAGCATCTGCGAGCCGTATTACGGCCGTCATACCTTTTTATGGCTATGCTCGACAAGACAGAAAAGACCAACCTAGAGTTCCAATCACTTCAAAACTCGTTGCAAACTTATTGGTTTCAGCAGGTGCATCTAGAGTGCTAACGGTGGATCTGCACGCTCAACAAATACAAGGGTTTTTTGATATACCTGTGGATCATTTATACGCATCACCGGTGATGTTGGATTACTTAAAGGAGATCGAACGAGAAAAGCTTACGCTCTTTTCTCCAGATGTTGGAGGAATGAAAATGGCTGCAGCTTATGCAAATTTTCTTAAAGTTCCCTTAGGGTTCATTGCGAAAAGAAGAACGGATGCAGAAACAGTGGAAGCTATTTCATTAGTTGGAGACACGGAAGGTAGGGATATTTTAATTGTTGACGATATGACAGAAACGGCTGGAACGCTGTGTGCGGCCGCAGAGATTTTAAAAAGAAATGGAGCAAGAAAAGTTATGGCTGCAGTGAGTCATGGCGTTTTAAATGAAAAAGGGTATGATCGTCTTGCAGAAGGCATGATTGATGAGTTGATTACGACTAATACAACGCCAGTACAGAAAAAAGATGGAATACCAATCACAGTTTTAAGCGTTTCTCAATTACTAGGTGAGGCCATAAAAAGAATACATATAAATGAAAGTGTTACTGGATTATTTGAAATAAAAGGCTTTTAATTTTTTTCTAA
>CAJWEH010000041.1 GCA_913031135.1 uncultured Puniceicoccaceae bacterium
GTTCAATAATTGAAGTGATCCCGGCCACAGCATTATCTACATCCTCATCATAATTGTCAGCTATTCGATTAAGCATTTTATCCAACTCTCCAGTTTCTTCACCAACATCCACCATACTAGTCACCATATTGGGAAAAACTGATTCAAGCTCCATAGGCGCTGATAATGACTCTCCATCACGAACTTTATCATGAACTCTTTCTAAAGCTTTTGAGTAGTAATAATTATCCGTAATATCTTTGGTGATATTCAGTGCCTGCAAAATTGGCACACCACTGGATAGCAAAGTACCGAAAGTACGGGTAATACGACCAATATTCACTTTACGTACAAGATCACCGATCTTGGGTAAATTAATGGCTAAGCCATTATATAAGCGAGACCCAAAAGGAGATTTTAGAAATAGTTTAAAGAGAACAAAAGTAGAGACTACGATTAAAATGGAAGCCAGAATTTGCTCTTGTAAAAAATCACTGATATTGATGACCAATTGAGTCGGCCACGGTAAGGCAGCACCTCCAAGCATATCATCAAAAATCCCTTGGAACTTCGGCACGACAACCACCATCAGCATAACTACAATCGATACAGCCACACCAATCACAACAAAGGGATACACCATAGCAGATTGTACCTTTTTCTTCGTCTTCATCGCTTTTTCTTTAAAACCAGCTAGACGAGATAGCACCAATTCTAAAACACCACCTGCTTCTCCAGCTTTCACCATGTTGACATAAAGGCGATCAAAGACCTTTGGGTGCTGTGCTAATCCATCAGAAAACGGACTTCCTGAACGAATGGTTTCCCCAATCTTTTCTAAAACAACTTTAAAGCGTTTGTTCGGCTCTTGACGAATCATCACGTCAATTGACTTAAGTAAAGGCAAACCCGCCTCTAATAAAGTGGCTAACTGGCGAGTGAAGACAGTCAGTTCTTCTTCCTTAATGATCTTACCTAAAGATAGACCAACTGATCCACCCTTTTTCGCTGATTTTCTTGCTACCTTTTTACCGCCACTACCTGCGACCTCAGATAGACTCATAACCATATCGCCTCCAGCACTCAGTTTTGATTTTGCTTCAGCAGTGGAACTTGCTTCAATCGTTCCTGATTTATTCGCTCCACTTTTCTTGATTATTTTATATTTAAATTTTGGCATAAGACAATTAGGTGTACTTTAATACTTCTTCAATTGTGGTATTTCCGTCAAAAGTAGAACGAAGCCCATCATCTCTCAAACCACGCATACCTTGCTCAAGAGCCTTTTGACGAATTTGTAAAGTTGGAGCACGATTATTAATCAGATCACGAATAGAATCAGAGACCATAATCATTTCAAATAAACCAATTCGTCCTTTGTAACCAGTTTGACTGCATTCTTCACAACCTTCTCCAAAATAGAAATTCTTATCAGCAATTTCAAGAGGATCTACATCTAAAACATCCATTATATCTTGGCTTGGCTCATACGAACGTCTGCACTTACGGCAAATACGGCGAACCAAACGTTGAGCTAATACAGCTTCAAGAGATGCAGATATTAAAAATGGCTCTAGACCCATATCGATCAATCGAGTTACAGCCCCTGGTGCATCATTAGTGTGCAGAGTACTCAATACAACGTGACCCGTTAGAGAGGCTTGCACTGCAATTTGTGCTGTTTCAAGGTCCCGTATTTCCCCAATCATAATTTTATCAGGATCTTGACGAAGGAAAGAACGAAGTGCCTTAGAAAAGTCCAAGCCCACTTGGTGATTCACCGCAACCTGCATAATCCCGTCAACCTCATACTCGACAGGATCTTCAGCAGTTAAAATTTTTGTATCTACCTGATTCACTTCCCTTAAAGCACTATACAAGGTGGTTGTTTTACCGGATCCCGTTGGCCCTGTGACAACAAAAATACCATTCGGTCTCACCACCAAATCACGAATCGAATTCATGATATCTGTTGGCAAACTCAAAGCCTCTAAATCCAAATTCACAACGGATTTGTCTAAAATACGAAGCACAACACTCTCACCATAAGCCGTTGGCAAAGTCGACACACGAAGATCTACGGGACGACCTGCAATCGTCATTTTAATACGTCCATCCTGAGGAATTCGATTCTCAGAAATATTCATATTGGATAAAACTTTAATACGGGAAATCACAGGAACCGCTAAATTTTTTGGCGGAGGAGCCATTTCATATAAAGCCCCATCAATCCGATAACGGATGCGGAACATATCTTCGTAAGGCTCAAAATGAACGTCTGATGCTTTATCCTTAATCGCTTGTTTAAGTACTAAATTTACAAAACGAATGATCGGCGTTTGATTCGCCAAATCAGATAATTCGTTATCTGATATCCCCTCTTCTTTAACATCGAAACCACTTCCAATTTCACCCAGCAATTCCCCTACCGAGGCATTTTCATCCTCGTAAGTGGTATTAAGTAATTTTTCAACCTTGTCTGGATCAGCAACCTTTAAAATAACATCTTTATTAAGCTTAAAGGTAAGGTCGCTAATGATGTGACCATTGAAAGGATCGACCGCAAAGAATGTTACACTATTTTCTGTTACCTTATCTGGAATAACCCCATACATCAAGGCAACCGATGGAGTTAATATTTCTGCCAATTCCGTAGGAACAAACTCTGGTAAATCATTATCATATTCGCAGTCCAAATAGTCTGCAGACATTTTCAACAATTCTTCACGTTTCAATAAATCTCCATCTATTGAAGAATCCGCAAGGGATTTACCTGTTTGAATAAAGTTCTCTCTCAGCTCCATTAATAAAGCCGAGTCAATATTTGGAGCCGATTTTAAAATCTCGTATATGGAATCGTTATGATCTTCAAACATCGCTTATTAGGTTAAATTAAAATTCTCTTTAAATTGAATTGTTCACTGTGGTTTTCAGGACTTCATCTGGAGTCGTTACACCCGCCAAAACTTTACGAATACCATCTTCACGCATGGTTCGCATACCCATCTCACGAGAACGCTCCCTTAGGGCTACTAGACTCACTTCTTCGTAAATCATCTGTTCAATCTCTTCATTGATATTAAACATTTCAAAAACCCCTACTCGCCCTCGAAATCCCGTGTTGTTACAATGTTCACAACCCGTACCAGTCATGAAAGTAGCATTTGATATTTGATCTGGACGTATGCCTAAAGAATTCAATAAACGCCCTTCAGGAACTGTACTCTCTTTACATTTTGGACATATCCTACGAACAAGTCTTTGAGCCAAGACTGAGCGAATCGATGCAGACACCAAGAAAGGCTTTATCCCAATATCAACTAAACGACTCACGGCACTCGGTGCATCATTGGTGTGCAAAGTACTGAATACCATGTGCCCTGTAAGCGAAGCATTAATCGCAATTTCTGCAGTCTCTTTATCTCGAATCTCACCCACCATAATAATATTCGGTGCCTGTCGAAGCATCGAACGTAAAGCCGCCGAAAAAGTCATGCCAACGTCACGCTTCACGCCCACTTGATTGATCCCACTCATTTCATATTCAACAGGATCTTCAACTGTAATAATTTTGCGATCTGGATGATTGATGTAGTTAAGGGCTGAATATAAAGTGGTTGATTTACCTGATCCCGTTGGTCCAGTCACCAAAAATACGCCATCGGGCATTGAAATCACACGTTCAAAATTCGCTTGATCATCACTAAAAAAGCCTAACTGAGGGAGCCCGAGATTCAAAGCTTCCTTATCTAAAATACGCATAACAATACTCTCACCATGGGCAGTCGGCAAAACTGATACACGCAAATCAATTGATTTGTTCCCTACATCAAGACCAATACGACCATCTTGAGGGATACGCTTTTCCGCAATACTCACATTCGCCATCAATTTAATTCTCGAAAGCAAGGTAGGCTGTAAACGCTTCGGCGGATTCTCAATTTCATGTAAAACACCATCTATCCGAAAGCGAATGCGAAAACGAGTTTCTAACGGCTCCATATGAATATCTGAAGCTCTGCGATTAAGTGCTTCAGTAATCACCGTTTGAACATAACGAACAATCGGACTGTCTTCACCTTCTCCAAGTACCACAGACTGAGCCCCATCTCCAGAAAGTGCCTCAGTTGCAGAAGCAAATGCTGCATTGATAGAGTCTAAACTTTCGTCATAATTCGTATTAATCGCACTCTCGATATCGCTTAAAGAACACAAACGCACAATCAGCGGGCGATTCAACATATAACTGATGTTATCGATCGTATCTAAATTAAATGGATCAGAAATCGCGATCTCCGCTTCAGCATCGTTAATTGCGATAGGAAAAATCTTATATTTTTGAACTATCGTATAGGGAAAAAATTCCTTAATTTCGTCAGCCAAAAGTACTTCATTAACATGGCCCATTTCCATATTGAATTCTTCCGAAAGCATGAGCAAAACTTGCTCAGTAGGAAGATTTAAATCATCAGTAAGACGTTCAAGTAATGTAGTATCTGTAACAACATTACCCTCTTCCTCAATAGCCTCTCGAGCAGATTGAACCGCAATGTCAGTGGCTGCATTTTTTTTTATGAGGAGATCAATTATAAATCCGTCGTCCGATGTCATTTAAAGGGGTTTTAGAAATGTTAAGGTAACAGCAAAATACAAAATTGCCTATTTAATCAAGTAAATGTGTAATTTTATGTAATTTTTTCCAAAATTACCCTAAACTTTTTCCTTATCGAGCAACACTCATCAAAAATTCTACATTTGTAGAAGTCTTTTTGATTCTCTGAATTAACATTTCCATCGCATCCTCAGATGGAATTCCTTTCATTGCACGACGTAAGGAATAAATTTTTTGAATCTCATCAGGGTGGTATAAAAGTTCCTCTTTACGAGTACCACTCTTATCCATACTCAAAGCAGGGAAAATTCGCTTATCCGATAAGGCACGATCAAGGTGAAGTTCCATGTTACCAGTTCCCTTAAATTCTTCAAAAATCACTTCATCCATCTTACTACCCGTTTCCACTAGAGCAGTTGCTATAATAGTTAAACTTCCACCATCTTCGATATTTCTAGCAGAACCAAAGAAACGCTTAGGTAACTGTAAAGCATTTGCTTCAACACCACCAGAAAGAATCTTACCTGAACTCGGCATTGCCGTATTGTAGGCACGAGCCAAACGTGTGATAGAATCCAAAAGAATGATCACATCCTTTCCAACCTCAACCATACGACGAGCCTTCTCAATCACTACTTCGGCAGCATGCACATGACTATCTGCTGATTCATCAAAGGTTGAGCTAATTACTTCACCCTTCACCTTCCGTTTAAAATCTGTCACTTCTTCCGGACGCTCGTCGATCAATAAAATAATCAAATGAGCTTCTGGGTAATTAATTTGTAAAGAATTCGCAATGCCCTGCATCAGTACGGTCTTACCAGTTCTCGGTGGCGCTACGATTAAGCCTCTCTGACCAAACCCAATCGGCGTTAAGCAATCCACAACTCGCATCGGCAAATTTTCTTTATCTGGTACAATATCTGACTCCAAAATAATGCGATCTAGCGGATAATAAGGAATTCGATCCGTAAAGGTTTCCCACTCTGCAACTTTTTCGGGTGCTTCGTCCATTACCGTTTCGATATTCACCGCAAAGCAACAATTAGCACCCTCTAATTTTTGGTGTAATTCTGCCTTGATAATATGTCCCTTCTGCAATCCAAAGTGCTCAATAAAGGCCTGTGGTACATAAGCGTTCAAAAGTTTAATTCGATAACTATCAATTTCATAAACCAAGAAACCGCCTAGCCCATCCTCTGGAATATCTAAGACTCCTGTAGTCACTACCTTTTGTTTAGCTTCAAACGCTTTATTCAATAATGCCTGAATCATACTTTGTCGATTATTGAGCCCTTCTGTATCAATAGAGGCTGATCCTAACTCGGCACGAAGCTCATTCAAATCCAAGCTGTAGAGATGATCATAATCAAATACTTCATCGGAACTTTCTAAAGCTGTATGTAATGCTTTGATGGACTCAGACGTCTTCAAAGACTCATTCCCTAGGTAAGCATCAAATTCAATAAGATCGAGTTCATTGCTGTTTCCTCGTCCTTTCTTCTGCCAGCGTGCATTCGAACGATTTCCACCTCGTTTATTATTGTTTTGCGAGCGCTTAGATCGGTTATTTTTTCCACCTCTATCATGATTCCGATTCGCATTTTTCGAGCGATTATTGCCACCCTCATTATGCTTTTTTTTGAATGACCTATTTTCATTGGCGTTGGTCTCTTTTTCTCCTGAAGCTTCCGCAGACTTCATTTCTGTTGATCCTTCTTGATTAGCTTCATGAGATCGATCCGATTCATCATCTGGGGAAAATTCAAATCGGCCATTCGAGCCCCCATCAACATTTACATTAGTATCTGTAGCATCCACTGCTTCTTTTTTGATCGCAGTTTTTTTACGCACTGCTTTTTTCTTGGGTGCTACTTCCTCAGAATCGGCATTCATTTGCGAAACCGATTCTTCATTTTGATTTAAATCATCTTTACTCATAGTATAGAATTATTGTGTATGAAAAACTATTTGGGTCGTCTTCTGTCTCCTTTTGGAGATCACAGCGGAAGAACGATAAAACTTAGACACTAAACTGTGTGTTACTTAAGGTAGGATAAAAGTGAAGTCATTTGTTGTTCTAAAAAATTAAGAGAACCATCATTACTCAAAACAAAATCAGAACGTTCTGCTTTGATAGAACAGGATAACTGATGCTGTCGGCGAAATGTAATATCTCTTTCCGAATATCCTTTCAGTCGTAGGCGTTTATTCGCATTAGCATCGGAACAAATAACAGAAACACTTAAATCGAAGTCTTTTTCAAGCCTTTTTTCAAATAATAAAGGAATTTCAACAACTGCAGGACTCTGATCATGATCTTTTAAAAATTCCACATATGCCTCTTTCACTAGTGGGTGCAAAAGAGATTCGAGCCATTCTAGCTCAGAATGTGATTGAAAAACAATTTTTGCTATTCGGCTTCTATCAACAGTACCATCTTCATTTTTACATTCAGAACCAAAATGCTCAATGACAGATTCAACGACTGAAAGATCCTCACTTAATAACTGTCGTACAATTGAATCAGTTGACAAACAAGCTAAACCATTTGCCTTTAAAAATTCTAGCACGGTAGACTTACCGCACCCAATTCCTCCTGTAATTGCTATCTTCAACCACTCAATACAAATAAATCTAGGGAAAAAGATCGACACAATAAGAGAAAAAATAATAACGTAATTTAAAATAGCTAAATAATCCCTTATCCTCATTACCCATAACTCTTATTTTACTATTAGTTTATTTTTGCTGATTTTCTTATGTTAGCTGTCACGTATTCAGTAGCCCTTATAGGGGTTCAAGCCGCAGTCATAACTATCGAAGTCAATAGTGGTGAGCGAGGTGAACTCAGATACATACTTGTGGGATTACCTGATTCAGCCGTTAAAGAATCTCAAGATCGTGTGCTCCGCCCGAGCCTATTCTTTAACGATAGATTTCCAAATCGCTTTCAATTAATCCTCAGTCGGGGATAATTTCTTTCGAGTGAAATTAATATCCTCAACCGTCTGCAAGGGAATCAAATGAATATGGGCATAAGCCACTTTCAAGCCGATCACTGCCATACCGATACGCTGACAAGGAATCGCAGCTTCAAGCTTTAAAGCCACCTCCTTCGCAAAGATATGGAGACTAGACAAAGCCCTATCTTCCATATCAAAAATAGACTCTGACTTCTCTTTGGGTATCACTACGATATGCCCCATGGCTAAAGGAGCCTTTTCAAGAAACGCTAAATAGGCTTCATTCTCGGCTATTTTATAAGAAGGAATTGCTCCTGAAATAATTGCTTCGAAACTCACTACAGCACCCTACAAGCATCTACTCAACAAAAGCGATTTAAAAAATTCCTTAATAAACTGCTTGCAAGTTGTCTCACAATCCCTAGCTCTTTTATTTCTTAACTGACTGGAGAGATGGCAGAGTGGTCGAATGCGGTGGTCTTGAAAACCATTGAGCCGTAAGGTTCCGGGGGTTCGAATCCCTCTCTCTCCGCCACTCTTTATCGCTAACTTGCCCTTTAAATTCCAAAACTTTTTAAAGAAAGGCGTAAGATAAAGTAACTCAAAGCGATATAAAAGGATACGATATTTTAAAAATATTTCTCAATTAAGACTCTAAGCAACTATCACCAATTTTAATCAACAATATCATTATGCAAATAGCTAACAATTCAGTCGTCTCCATTCAGTATACTTTAAAAAATTCTGAAGGAACTATCATTGATCACTCCTCTGAAGGGCAGCCACTCAATTATTTACATGGACATAGGAATATTATTCCGGGTTTGGAATCCGCCCTTTTGGACAAATCGGTAGGTGATGCACTTGATGTATCCGTTGAACCAGAAAATGCATACGGCACTGTGAATCCAGCTTTGATTCAAGAAGTTCCTAAAGAACATTTTCAAGGAGTTGAAACACTCGAAGTTGGTATGCGTTTTCAAGCAAGCACTGAACAAGGCCCTGTTCCGGTGGTCGTGACTAAAGTGGCTGATGATGTTGTCACAGTTGATGGCAATCACCCACTGGCAGGACAAACTCTTAATTTTTCAGTTAAAGTTGAGGAAGTCAGAGAAGCAACTGCTGAAGAACTTGAGCATGGACACATCCATACCGAACAATCAGGCGGTTGCTGCGGCGGTGGCGATGTTGAAAACTCAGAAGGCGGTTCTTGCGGCTGTAGCTAAAACTCACTAACACACATTTTTCTAAAGCTCATTGAGAATATCAATGGGCTTTTTTTTGCTCACTTTACCTAACCACTTACTGACCGACTTAATTAGCGTAAAACAATTGTCTGCAAGGCTTGTGCATCAATCGCTACTTTCAACTGCTTCGCTCCCTTAATCTTGAGCGTGCAACTAGTCGCTTGCTCTTCAGGGTTGAAGAGTGCAACAACAATAGATCCATCTTCATTGAGGAAAGCGGTTGTCCATAAGGGTGAGTCATCACTCAAATCGAATCCAATTCGTTGTGCATTTGGGCGAACAAACTTACTGAAGTGAGCAATCGCATAATACAAGGGCGTGTAATAGGCTGAATTGGTACCACTATCCACCAAGATTGGAGCCCCACAAAAGTTAAACGCATGGTTTGGCCCACCACGTGTGTTTAAGACCAGATTCCAATCAATCCACCCATTCAAATTATGATTAAAGCCTTGGATTAAATCACGAACATAGCGATAGAAAGGACGGTATTTTGGGTGATTCTTTTTATTTTCAGGTAAGGCCCAAATATAGCCCCAATCGGTTGCCTCCGGACGGAAATACCAATCATCTTCAAGCATCGCCCCTATCGGTTCGTCATTCCCGATATTGTCGATACAGCCTTCTGAGTGGATAATACCTTTATTCGGAAATTGTCCATGCATTGCATCTAAATTCTCACCACCCACATCCACTGTACTTTGGTACCAATGCACCGCCATACCATCCACATAAGAGGATGCTTTTTCATCTGAATAAATGGTTTCTGCCCAATGTAGCATCTCGTGGTCACGGTTTTGGTCAAAGGCCCAAATACTCATATCCAATCCAGCTGCGTCCAATTTTGGGCCCAAATGCTCGCCGATAAAATCTCGCATCTCTTCAGCCGTGAAATGTACCGACTCCCAACTGGAATTATTGCCCAAAGGTTCATTGGTTGGTGTTAACCCCCAGATCTCCACGCCCTCTTGTCTGTAAGCTTCAATATACTTAACAAAATAGTCAGCAAAGACTGAATAGTATTCCTTTTTCAGTTCGCCCCCATTCCAATGGTTATTGGTTTTCATCCATGGTGGGCAAGTCCAAGGCGATGCCATGATTTTAAAATCCGCACCCGCGACCTTCAAGGCATCTTGAATCATTGGTAAAAGAAACGGATAATCTGGTGCGATGCTAAAATGCTTAAGCTCCACATCTCCCGGCACCGGAGCATAGGTATAATTCTTTAAAGAAAAATCACAACTTGCGATATGGGTACGAGTCAAAGACAAATGCGCTCCTTCAGGTGAAAAATAATCCCTAAGCACCTCCGCACGCTTCTCTCCGGACAACTCACTCAAAGCATGCGCCCCTGCCTCAGTAAAGGCACCGCCGAAGCCTACAATTGTTTGGAACCGATTCTCTGGATTCACCTTTAGCGTATGATCGGTTTGAGCAAAGCCCTTCAAAGATTCAATCTTCTCTAAGCGGTCGCCTGCTCGCCCCGTTTGGTAAATTTCCACTGATGCAAAAGAGGCTGATGATAAACTAAACATGGTGACAAAACTAAGCGGTAAGATTAAAAACATGGGTTTCATAGTGCAAAATTATGTAAATTCTAAAACTAAATCCCAATTTCAAAAAGTGTCAAAGATTATTCCCCTCACTATACGGCTCAGTCCGCCTGCTCTGATCAACTTTCTAAAAGACAAAGCCAACACCCACGCTCAACTTTGTTTCACTCGCATAATCGATACGACCACGCCCCACTGACTCATGGTAATCTTTTTTTAATTCGATTCGCCAATGCGTCTGTAAATTCTGCCGATAATAAAAAGACGGCCCTAACGTCCAAGCGCCTGCCCCATCGTCCTCTGAACGATAGTCGATCTCCAATAAGACTTGCGTGGCATCCGTTGGGTTTACACCCATATCTAAGTTGGCCTTAAAGACCTCTGGTTTATCCTTTTCATAAACCCAATAGGAAGCTCCCACTGCGAAAAACCAACGAAAAGTCTCTGTCTCATACCCAGCAAAAAGCCCACTCCCCCATCGGCGAGAAAAGACATCGTAGGCATCGCCCCCATTCTCCTTGTACGAACTCATCGGCACCACCAACTGAGGCGTCAACGTCCAGCTTCCCGAACGCCCATCCAAATTAAAATACTGCTTGAGAGGCAAAGCGAAAGTCACATCGCCTAGTCCCTCATAGCGATCCACAGAGCCATCCAAATTCTCCCGCTCCGCTTCTAAGGCATAGGGAATCTTCACGGTCATCCGAATCGAGCGATCCCAAGTATAGACACCCTGTAAATGCAGCAGGCGAATGTCCTCCGAACGATTCGAGTCCAAGACCCTATCCCCCTCAAATAATTGTCCCCGATGAATCGAATCGTACAAGACTTGAAAACCATAACCTCCATCCCAACGAGGCATCATGTTCATAATCGGTTGATCCCCCAAAAGTGTGGAGACCCATACGCCAATCAAGACCATCCATAATAATAAAGACTTCAAAATAATATTCAAAAGATTCAATAGATACTTAGAATTCTAATTATTCAAATAAGGCTTAATTCAATTATAGCAATTACAGCTTCACCTTCCGCACCACATCACCCTCCATCATATAATAATCCATCGCTTCATAGCCCGCACTCTCAGCAGCCTGCATAATTGATTCACGTTTTGGACGATGTCCCTCTTTTAAAGCCACCACCGCAAATTGATTCTTCGCATCCAAGAGAACCCCATTAGTAAAACGAGTGCGATCGACAAAATCCAACTTCTTCAAAGAAAAATTCACTCCCACACCACAAGACCCACAAATCAAACCCTTGATGTGAATCACTATCGAATCAGGATTATTTTTAAGCACCTCAGTCGCACGCTCAGCACAACTTGATTCCGGTAATTCTTTCTCTGGCTTCGCTCCGTAAACAAAGCTCACCGCAAAGAGTAAGGTAATAGGTAAGATATATTTCATAATTTAAATAAGTTTATTTAATTTTAAGGAATGGAAATTTAGTTTTAAAACCCGATATTAGCAATGTTTTTCAGACCGAATCTAAATTTAAAGAAGTCATGCTGTTATAGATAAAAAATACTAAGCGTTTAATGGACTTTGAATGTTATTCGATGAATCTTCATTTTCTTTAATTGAAGAATTCATAGCTATTGAAAACTCACTTTAATTAAAAACTCTGACACATTCAGTGTGATCAT
>CAJWEH010000042.1 GCA_913031135.1 uncultured Puniceicoccaceae bacterium
CAAACCAAAATTTTTAAATAGAGAGATCGTTAAAAAGAATAAAAGAACAGATGAAATCGATCGAAAAACCTCAATTAATAAACCCGTACGGACATTCGCTCTAGCGGCAAAAGGAATACTCAATGCAACTAAAATGACAGAATAAAAGGGAGCCACAAGCATTGCATTAAATTCTATTAATATATGCTCTCTCATTTTGATACCATGTGGCACTAAGTCTAATAATCGTCTCAGTTGATTGAGTGAGAGTTCAGAAAATTTTTTATTAAATAAGAGAAAATCGTTTGGCGTCTCCTCTAAATCTAAGAATTGTTTATTTTCAAATCGAACGGACCTTAAAGGATCGCCCGTTACAGAGTCAAAAAACAACTCCGTCCCGTTAGAAAACAACCATGTTTCAAGATCAGAATCAAAGACACTCTTTTCCGAAATAATTCGACTCACTTCGTTTCCCGAATCATCCATTTGATGAAGAACAGAGTAACCGCCTGAATTATTAGAATAATTGAAATCTTCAAGAAACCACAAACGCCTTGAATTAAAATTTTCAAAGGTCAATGTTTCGCTTATGTTAGTGATTTCATTTTGGTTATTCTGCAAATCAATCTTTTCAGTATACTCAAAATTCCTTTCAACAAATTTCGGAATTAAAGAAGAAGAAATAAACAAAATAAAGAGACTTAAAACGACAGCAACTATCCAAAGAGAGATGGAAATTTGAAACAAACTTAATCCAAAAGACTTTAATGCGGTTATTTGCCCACTCCTCTGCAATCCAAAGAAAGTAATTAAAATTGAAAGAAAAAATGAAACCGGTAATAAGATGGGAAGAAGGACGAACAAATCAATGACGAAATATTGAACAATAGAAGCCAAAGACTCTCCCGCTCTTAAAAGATCTAAAAGGAAATTATATATGCCTTGGCAGACAAACAACACCGCTAAAAAACCCAACACATAGATAAAGCAGCTGAACCATTGTCGAAAAATATAATTATTAATCAAATACATCAATTAAGTATTGTTTATTAAGATAATCCTATTTTGATTATCAATAGTTTTCTAACACTTATTGCTATGTCTACTAAAATAAAAGATGGATGGAATACTCGACTCGGTGTCATACTTGCAGTTGCCGGTAGTGCTGTTGGCTTAGGAAATTTTTTAAGATTTCCCGGATTGGTTGCCGAGTATGGTGGTGGTGCATTCATGGTCGCCTATTTTATCTCCTTCCTATTAATTGGGCTTCCGATTTGTTGGGCTGAGTGGACAATGGGACGAAAAGGCGGCTTATTGGGATTCAATTCAGCCCCTGGCATTTTTCATTCCATTACTAATAAGGAACATTTTAAATATCTAGGAGTGATTGCCTTAATGATACCCGTAGGTATCTACTTTTACTATTTAATCATTGAATCATGGTGCTTAGCCTATGCATTCAATTATTTCACAGGAAACATTAATGTAAACACAGCAGAAGAAGCCTCTTCTTTCTTCCAAGAATTAACCGGTATAACGAAAAATGGTTCAGCCATATCCTTTAGCACGAAACATGTTTTTATTTTCGTAATAATATCCTTATTATGTAATTTTTATTTCATCTCTAAGGGAATTTCAAAGGGCATAGAAAAATTTTGCTCCATTGCGATGCCAACCTTATTGATTATCTCTATCATTATCTTAATACGAGTTCTTACACTTGGAACTCCCAACCCAGAAATCCCTGAAAATAGCATTCAGAATGGTCTTGGCTTTATGTGGAACCCCTCCTTTGAAGCACTTAAAAATCCTTCTCTATGGTTGGCTGCTGCTTCTCAAATCTTCTTTTCACTATCAGTAGGATTTGGGGTTATTATCACCTACGCATCCTATCTTAAAGAGGATGATGATGTCATCTTAAGTGGTTTAACCGCGGCGAGTACAAACGAATTTTTTGAAGTCTCAATCGGAGGAATGATGAGTATTCCAGCTGCCATTGCGTTTTTTGGCGTAACAGGATTAACTCAAATAGGCCTTTCGACATTCAATATCGGATTCAATGCCTTACCGTTAGTCTTTGATGCTATGCCACTTGGTGACCTATTTGGATTTCTATTCTTTTTTCTTCTTTTTTTAGCGGCGATAACAAGTTCTCTATCCATGCTACAACCAGCCCTTGCATTTATAAAGGATACGACGCAGTTGTCTCATAAGAAAGCGATCTCTATATTATTCTTTATCACGACATTAGGTGCCTACTTTGTCCTTTTTAACAGTAAAGATTTGAAAGCATTAGACACATTAGATTATTGGATAAACAACTTACTAATGGTCTTTTTAGCAACTGCTCAAATCCTTATTTTTGGATGGCATATCGGGATCAAAAAAGGATTAGAGGACGCACATAAAGGCTCAAAAATTAAGATTCCTAAATTTTATAATCTCATAATCAAGTATGTAACACCTCTGTTATTAATAAGCATTTTATTTAGTTGGGTTTGGGGAATATTTAACCTGCATAAACCGAATCAATATATCATTGATTTATTCATTGAGCCAAATTTTATCGCCTGGAACTCAATCGGCATACTCATTATCTTAGGCCTAACAATAACCTTTTGTTTAAATTTATCTAAGAGTCATACATCAAAATAATGAACACATTAGGATTTATTCTATTATCTGTATCCGTTTTTGCAGTCAGTGCATTAACTGCTTATTGCTACTACAAAGTTCTTACATCCAACGATCCGAAAATAGATGAAGAAAAGGATTAATTCATTGAATTAGAGACTATCGAATCCAAATACTCTTTAAATTTCTTTTCTATCTTTTCAGCATTTTCTAAAAGAACACATTCGGATGCCAAATGCACCAGTTCAGAATGCTTCATTAGTCGAATGTAATGTTTGACTTCAGGTATTCGACTCATTGATAAACTAAGATTCCTTGCACCTAACCCGATCAATAATGCGGCGTATAGAGGCTCACCTGCCATTTCCCCACAAACACTTACGGATTTATTACAATTAGCACCCCCTTCAAAAATGGATTTTAGCGATCTTAAAACAGCAGGATGCATTGGTTGGTACAAGTGAGAAACTCGATCATTCATACGATCAACAGCCATTAAATATTGAATAAGGTCATTTGTTCCGACACTTAGGAAATCAACTTTTGGAGCAATCAAATCGATGATAGAAACCGCACTTGGCAGTTCGATCATAGCCCCAACCTCAATGGATTCATCAAATGCAATCTTTTCATTTTTAAGACTCTCCTTTACCTCATCTAGTATAATGTTTGCTTTCTCTAACTCTTCTAGGCCACTGATCATCGGATACATCAAGCGAACATTACCAAAAGCACTCGCTCTCAATATAGCTCTAAGCTGAGTCTTAAATACCGTTAAATTTTCTAAACAATAGCGTATAGCCCTTAAGCCTAAAAAAGAATCATCCTGCTCACCTTGCATTAATTTGTCCCCACCCACATCTAAGGTTCGTATGACAACTGGCTCATCATCTGCATACTTAACGACAGAAACATATTCTTCAAACTGTTCCTCCTCACTAGGAATGTGATTATTCCTTAAAAAGACTCCTTCCGTTCTAAATAAACCAATACCTTTGGCATTACTTTCTTTGTAACTTTGAATATCTCCAGAGCCCTCAATATTAGCCATTAATTCGATAGAATGACCATCCAAGGTCTCACATTTTTCAAAAAGCTCCTTTTGATATGTTAACTCAATAGCCCGCTTCTTTAAAGCCTGTTCATCATAGGAGGAAAGCGTTTCAGTTGTTGGATTTATGATTATTTTACCCTCGTATCCATCAATTAAAACATAATCGTTATTTTTAATCTTAGATGTGGCATCATGTAAACCCACCACTGCAGGGATCTTCATAGAGCGTGACATAATCACAAAATGAGATGTAGCACCGCCAGAATCCGTTAGAAAACCTAACAAACTGTCACGATTCAAACTCATGGCATGCGAGGGCGAAATATCATCCGAAACAATGATACGCTTTGAATCATTTTCTAAATGATCGTATGTATTATGCCCTAACAGATTATTTAAAACACGTTTAGAAACATCTTTTATATCAGAGACACGCTCTCTCAAATATTCATCTTCTAAATCTTTAAAGAAATTAATGTAGCGTTCAACGACCTGATTAAAACAATACTCTATATTTTTTTCCTCATCACTTAGACACTGAAAGACTTCTTTGATGAGAGCATTATCCTCTAAAACCATCAAATGCGCATCAAATATAAGAGCTTCCCCCTCACCTAAGGTTGAGGAAACTTTTTTTCGAATCTCTAAAATTTCCTTTCTAGTTGCGACCAGCGCAGAATCTAAACGCCTCTCTTCATTTTTAATATTTTCGGGACTGATTGAATAACAGGGAAGATTTAAATGACCCTCCGAAAACAATACAGCAGGTCCATGGCAAATACCAGGAGATGCTGGTATACCAATTAATACTTGCTCTATTTTATCATGACTCATGATTGATCTTTCTCTATTATAAAAAGGATACTTGTTCAATAAACGCATCCGAACCCAATGCTGATCGAACGGTTTCTTTTATATAGCGTTCTTCCTTTGACTCATTTTCACTTGTAAGTAAAGCAAAACAAGCACTTCCACTTCCACTCATATTACAAAAAACACCCTCTTCTCTGAGAGTATTAATTAATAATGACAAGGCTAAATATTTACGCTTTGTATGATTCCAAAAACTATTAAATAGAAGTTTAGAATAATCTTTATCTTGAAAAAATGAATGGATTCGTGATAAGGCAAGCGCCCCTTCTTCAAAGTCAGATGGCTTCAAATGAGCGTATGCATCCGCGGTACTAATTGAAAAGGAGGGCTTAAAGAGCACTACTTTTTTATCTAAAAAGAAAGACTGTTCCTCGTCATTCAAACTTTGAATGATTTCCCCTCGACCTTTCATTATAGAGGGAACGGGATTCACAAAAAAACTACAATCTGAACCAAGCGTTGCGACTAAACTTCGCTTTTGCTCATCTTCCATAGCTAACTCTAAGAGGTCTAGCATTCCATTTAAAGCAGTAACCGCATTACTACTACCGCCTCCAAGTCCAGAACCTACAGGAATTCTTTTATTCAGCCTAAAATCAAAATACTGAGCCAGACCGAATTTTTTTCTTAATAAATCGGCCGTTTTTAAGATAAGATTAGATTCATCAAGTGGCACTACATTAGCATCTCCAACAGACTCTAAAAAGTCGGAATTCTTATTGTTAAAAGCAATCTCAAGCGTATCACCAAAATTTAATCCAACAGCTAACGAAGTAAGGTCATGGAAGCCATCGTCACGGTGACCATGTACTGACAAGAGAAGATTTAACTTTGCTGGAGAAAAAAACGACTTCATTGCTGTAAAATAATTGATAAATAAAGATAGTAAACTAATAGTGGATTTAATAAAGTAGTTGATATAACTTTTAAAAGTAAATGAATCAAAGTAAAGAAACAGAATTAATACTGGCACTCGATTGCGAAGACAAATCAAAAGCCATTGAGATCATCAGTTCTTTAAAACAGGATCTTAAGTGGGTTAAAATTGGACTCCAAATGTTCACGGCATACGGTAAGGATTTTGTTAAAGAAATAAAATCTAATGGCTATAATGTATTTCTTGATTTAAAACTCCATGACATACCCAATACTGTTGCTAAAGCAATTGATAGCCTTTCTGATCTTTCAATCGATTTATTAACGATTCATGCTTCTGGAGGAGCTGAAATGTGTGAATACGCAGCACGTGCAAGGAATGAAACAAATCCAAATCTAAGATTACTTGCTGTTACTGTTTTGACTTCAATCAATCAAGCCCAACTCAATCAATTAAATATAAAAGAAAGCATCCAAAAGCAGGTTGTTGATCTAGCAAAACTCAGCACACAATCAGGGGTAGATGGCGTCGTTTCGTCCCCGCTTGAACTTGGTATACTAAGAAGTAGCTTAGACTCCTCTAAGCTTATTGTGACACCCGGCATTCGACCACTTGATTCCGAACAAAATGAACAAAAAAGGGTTATGACTCCAGAAGAAGCGAGTGAGAAAGGAGCTGACTTCATCGTTGTAGGAAGACCTATTCTTAACAGCCCAGAGCCAACCAAAACGGTAAAGCAAATCCTTCAATCAATTTCATAGAGTGCAAAAAACAAATGAATAGCGTTCTCTTACTAGCAGCTGGATCCGGATCAAGAATACAGAAATTCGTTGAAGACAAAGCGCTCTTCGAGCTCAAAAAAATACCCGTATTTTTACACTCAATTCAAGCATTCGAAAAGTCCCAGCAATTTCAAAAATACTTTATCGTCTATCGGGATGAGAAACAGAAAGCATCTATGCAATCACTCCTGATAAACAATGGCTATGACAAACTAGATGTCACATTTGTTAAAGGTGGATCTAGCAGACAGGAATCCGTACGATTAGGGCTTTTTGCATGCTCATCCACTGATTTCGTTGCCATACATGATTCAGCAAGACCTTTAATTCAGCCAACACTAATCAATGACTTGTTGACGGCAGCAAAGGAAAACGGAAGTGCAATTCCAGTGTCAATTGTTACTGATACCCTAATAAAGATAATTGATGACAACTCAAAAACCGATGCCAAAAAAACAGAAATAATTGATCGCTCTTTGATTAGAGCCGTTCAAACACCGCAAATATTCTCTTACCAAAAAATCTTAGATGCCTACCATAAAGTCTTTACTGACAAAGTGACGATCACCGATGATTCTAGTGCCTATTCACATTCAAAACACCATCCATTCCTTGTCATAAATCAAGATCCCAATCCCAAAATCACCACAAAAAAAGATTTAGACTACATTCTTTATTTGCTAAATTAAAACTCAACTGAATACTAAATCTATATGAAAAGTTATTTGGAATTATTGGATCATGTTTTAACAAATGGCACAGAACGTTCAGACCGCACTGGAACAGGAACGTTATCGGTCTTTGGTGCCCAACTGAGGTTTTCATTAAACCCTAACTTTCCCCTACTCACAACAAAAAAGCTCCATCTTAGATCCATTATTCATGAATTACTTTGGTTCCTTAATGGCGATACCAACATACAATACTTAAATGACAACAAAGTAACCATATGGGACGAATGGGCAGATTCCGAAGGCAATTTAGGTAGAGTTTACGGAGCACAATGGACTGATTGGAGGAACGCACAAGGTGAGCGCTTTAACCAAATTGAATCACTCATCGATAGCTTAAAAAATAACCCCTCTAGCCGTAGACATATCGTATGCGCTTGGAACCCTGGTGAAATCCATCAGATGGCACTGCCACCCTGCCATGCATTATTTCAATTTTATGTAGCTAATAATAAACTCAGTTGTCAGCTTTATCAAAGAAGCGCTGATCTCTTCTTAGGCGTCCCATTTAACATCGCTTCCTACGCACTTTTAACCATGATGGTTGCTCAAGTATGCGGCTATCAAGCTCATGAATTTGTCCATACATTTGGCGATCTACATTTGTATAAGAACCATATTGATCAGGCCAAAGAACAATTAAGCAGAACTCCTAAGCCCCTGCCAATCATGCGATTAAACCCAGAAGTCAAATCCATTACTGGCTTTAAATATGAAGATTTTTCACTCGAAGAATATGATCCTCACCCGAGTATAAAAGCACCGATTTCGGTTTAAAAGATTCCTTTACCATAATTATGGAACGTTCTGCAGGTGTCATAGTTCATCCAAGCTCTATACCAAGTAACTATGGAATTGGCAACTTTGGCTCTAGCGCATATCAATTAATTGATTTCTTAAAAGATTCAGGTTTTAGGCTTTGGCAAATGTGTCCTTTAGGCCCTACCAGCTATGGAGACTCCCCCTATCAAAGCTTTTCAGCCTATGCAGGAAACCCATATTTCATAGACTTTGAATTCTTAATCGAACAAAAACTCCTTAAACAAGAAGACCTTAATTCCTTGGAAGAACTTCCTCATGAACGAGTTGATTACGGTCAGCTTTATCAGCACTTTTGGAGGATTCTGAATAAAGCGTTTGAAGGCTACCAAATCAATGGGAATTCTGAACTTAAAGCGTCTTTCGAAACTTTTTTAGAGGATCAAGCTAATTGGGTGATCGATTATTCAAACTACAGAGCCTTAAAAGAACAGTTTGAAAATAGCTCTCGATGCGATTGGCCAAAAGACTTTACTATTAAAAAGACAATTAAAGGCAATAATTACAAAGTACTGATTTCAACAGCTTCTGAAAAACATGCTTTTTCTCAATTTATATTTTATAAACAATTTTATGATTTAAAAAAGTATGCGAATCAAAAAGGGATTCAATTAGTTGGAGATTTACCCATTTTCGTCGCTTTAGACAGTGCAGATGTATGGGCACACCCAAACTTATTTGACCTTTCTGATTCCGGTGAGCCCAATTGCATTGCTGGAGTACCACCAGATTATTTTTCAGAAAATGGTCAATTATGGGGGAACCCTCTATACGACTGGAAAGCTCATAAAAAAGAACGATTCAAGTGGTGGATTTCTAGAATTAAACACAATTTAGAACTCTACGATTACGTACGTATTGATCACTTCCGAGGCTTTGAGTCGTACTGGTCCGTTCCAGCTAACTCAACCACAGCAATCAATGGTTCTTGGCGTAAGGCTCCTGGCTCTGAACTCTTTCAAAAACTTAAATCAGAATTGCCGCACTTGCCAATTATAGCTGAGGATCTTGGAATTATAACCCCAGCAGTAAAACAATTAATGCAAGAAACAGGATTTCCAGGCATGGCAGTATTACATTTCGCATTTGGAGATTCAAATGATAATGCCTACTTACCTCACAATCATATTTCAAACCAAGTTGTTTACACAGGAACTCACGATAACAACACATCGATCGGTTGGTTTAATAAGCTCGATGCTAGGACCAAAGCTCATGTACAAAAATACTTAGGAATTTCAGGCGAACATATTGGCTGGGATTTATTACGCTCGGCATTCCGATCGGTTGCCAATTTAGCTATTATACCGCTACAAGACTTAATGAGTCTCGATGAGAGTGGACGATTCAATAACCCTGGGACACAACACGGAAACTGGGATTGGCGATACACTCATCATGATCTTGAAAAATTAAAAACAGAGAGCCAAGACTACCTGAAAGAGATTTTAGATCTTTATGGAAGAGCCTAAGATGGCAGAAAGTTCGATAAGAAAATAAGCATCCAAAGCAGGGTCCTAAACCAATTTGAGCGAATCAATTGTTCAATCGATTCTTCAATTGAAACAGCTTGTTCTAGATTTCTATGCATTGGTATTGAAAAAACTAAGGTTAAAAGCCAGCACATAATCAACAATAGCAGTCGCAATAGATTCAGCCTATCCAGTTCATTGTAAGCAGCATAACTGATAAGAACAATTTGTATGATCATGATAGGCCCCATCAGAAGACCGATCGTCTTCATATATCTGCTGTGCCAATTTTGGAAATCCGACCTTTTTATATACCGAAAGCTTGGATAAATAATCATCTGAACTATCCAAAGAAAGACACACATCGCAAAGTCTATGGGAATAGCCATACCTCTCATAAATGTAACATTCATAAAAGAATAATCCCTAATTAAAGATGCGGCTTACAAAACAAGAAAGAAAAACACTCTCTGTGCTACTTATAATTATTATACTCGCTCTATTCGGCTGGTACTTATTTAGGTAACAATTCTATAACTGTTAACTCTGTCGGACAGTTAAATCGAATTGGAGGAAGCCCACTATAACGATTAGAACCAACCCCTGCAGTTACATTTAAATAAGGAAGTCCTATTTGACGAAAGCCCAATGCCCACTCTTTAGGAATCTTGCTATAAATAGTAAGCGGGCCAAAAAATGGAACTCTTACTTGCCCACCGTGAGTATGACCAGCTAAACAAAGATCGACCGGTGTGTCTTTCAAAGCCAATGCAAAATTTGGAGAATGACCCAAAGCAATCTTAAATAGTTCTTCGTCACTAGACTCAATCCATGGCTCTATACTACGCATTGCCCACAATGGCCTTTTAGACTGAAATAAACTAAGGCCAAGTATCGACACTGTACCTCCCTCGAATTCAAATTGACTCGTAGTCGATGACAACATTAGAATTGGCATCAGTTCGGCTTTGCTCCGAGAATATAATTCTAATTCCGTATCCCCGAAAACGGCATAAATTCCGAAGCGAGGATTTAACTGTTTAAATAATACTAAAAGTTTAGACCATTCCTTATTAAACTCACGATCTTTTCCTAATTGAAGGAAGTCACCCGTATATAGAATTAAATCAGGATTAATCGAGGCGATTTTTTCAAATACCAACGCTTCATACTCTCCAACAGCCGCAGATTGTATATCAGAAAAATGCACAATTTTAAGCGGCTTAGAAATTTTATCGGTAAAAAATTGAACCTCCCGAATATAACATCTGTATGGCTCAACTTCCGTAATATAATAATCCAAGGCAAGCAAACTAAATGCAACAAACCCACAAAAAGCAGATAGAAATAGAGTACGTGCCTTCTTAAAAGATCGAAAAAACAGTACTAGATAAAATAAACATAAAAAAATAAAACAACTTGGTAGTAAGAAAAAATTAAACCGATAAAACTGATTAATAATTTCAAAGTTCGGTTCCAACATCCCAGAATTGAGATGCACTAGGTTCATAATAATTGCGTAAACTCCAACTAGAATTAAGGGTGCAAACAATATTAACAACTTCATGGAAAGAAATTAACCAAATATAAGAGGCCTATTATTGTTCATTCGTGATACAGGCATAAGCCTTTTCATATCGCGCCAATGTCTCGGATAAAACAGAATCCGGCAATTTAGGCGCTGGTGGCTTTTTATCCCATTCCAAGGTATTTAAATAATTTCTAATAAATTGCTTATCAACTGGATCTTGTCCAACGCCTTCAACATAGGAATCTTTAAACCAATATCTCGAAGAATCTGGGGTCAGTATTTCATCAATAAGATAGAGTTCACCTGCCTCATCTAATCCAAATTCAAACTTAGTATCGGCGAGAATTAAGCCTCTCTTCTCAGCCTTCTTAGAAGCAAAATTAAATATCTCAAGGCTCAAACCCTTAACTCGTTCTAAGGTAGCCTCGCCGACGATTTCACCCGCTTTTTTTAAAGATATCGGAATATCATGCCCTGTTTGTGCTTTCGTTGTCGGGGTGAATAAAGGACGAGGCAATTGAGAACTTTCCCTCAAGTTATTAGGGAGATCATAGCCTAAAATACTCTGAGTCTTGCTATAATCCATCCAAGCAGAACCCGCTAAATAACCACGTACGATCGCTTCAATTTTCAAAGGCTTTAACTTCTTAACAATCATTATTCGACCTGCTAGTTCAGGGCATTTTGAAACAAGCGCCTCAACCCGTTCGTCATGATCCTCAACCAAGTGATGTCTTACAAATTGACCAATCTTTTCAAACCAAAATAAACTTAGCTGAGTGAGTAAAATGCCTTTGCCGCATAAGCCTTCATTAAAAACCACATCAAAAGCGGAAATTCGATCTGAAGCTACCATTAGATAGGAATCCCCTAAATCAAACACTTCCCTAACTTTACCAGTGGCAACTTTTGGAAATGGCAGGTAGTCAAAGTTTAGCAAAGGTTTATCTGGATAATTCACTTTCATTTATAGCATTAGTAAACATTAAACACTGTAAGCTTTCTTAAGCATTCATCAATCACTATAAAAAATAAAATTCAAAAATAATGAATAAAAAAACTTGCAGAACTGAATAACTCTTCTAACTTCCTAATTTTCACCACTCCTCCCGTTCGTCTAGCCCGGCCTAGGACACCAGGTTTTCATCCTGGCGACAG
>CAJWEH010000043.1 GCA_913031135.1 uncultured Puniceicoccaceae bacterium
CGAAATGTAAACCACGAAATTATTTTCTTTTATGAAGAATAATTTTCTTAAATTATATCACAAACGAGCCTTTTTGAGCAACACATCATTCGATGCGGTCTTAATAGGAATCACTTGGCATAGCTATTTCTGTATTCAGACCGGTGCGGAATTAAAAATCATCCACCTAATGATTATAGGGCTTTCGATTTGGTTAGGCTATATGTCAGACCGTTTATTTGATGTTGAAAAACTTCCAATTGAGACCCTGTGGACACGTAGGCATCTATTTGCAAAAAGAAACAAAGGTTCATTATGGATCCTATGGGCTCTCTTACTAGTGGTGAATATAGGCATGAGCATTGCTTATCTAGAAGCGAAACAACTCTTTATTGGTCTTCAATTGACTGCCTTTGTTCTGCTCTATACCCTTTGTAATCAATATTTATTTAAAAAGCGGTTTCCTAAGGAATTCTTTGTAGCCCTCCTGTATGCTTATGGGGTTTTCTATCTAATAGAACCAAACATTACGAATAAAGAGCTCTATTTATTTGCAAGTGTTTGCTTATTAAACTGCCTACTCATATCAAAAAAAGAGGCATCCATTGATCGTGTAAATGAAATGCGGTCCATCGGCTCTTATTTGAGCGATTCAGTAATGCAATTAGTACTACTCTTATTTTCTATAATATACTTTTTACTCAATCCAGCTCCAAATATTTACTTATCTATTAGCTTAAGTTTATTAGTGATTACGGTATACCAAGAAAGAATCGATACGGAACGATATAGAGCTCTGATTGAGAGCATTTACTTTAGTTATCCGGTGTTATTTCTTCTATTTTAAAGAAGGAATTAAAGAGCCCGAAATTAAATTTAAAATGATCCACCTGAAAGGTATATGTCAGGATATCATTGACATATTTTTCACTCGATTGAGCGTATAGTTGCTCATTGTCTGTTACGACGTAATCGCTGAAGAAAACGTCTTCAATATCAACCGCTTCTCCGCTATTCTTTTTGAGCCTTCGGTATTTAGCTTCTTGAAAATTATCCAAGCGAAGCCAAATCGCATCTACATTATGAAAGCCCAAATCCGTCACCGATAAACGAACGCACTCAATCCCTTTAATGGTCTCAAAACCATCCACTTTAAGTATCCCCACTTTTTCCGAGGCTCGTAAGAAAATACCTTTAATATATGATTCAAATTCGAGTGCTTTCAAAGAATCCCCATCCAAAAATTCCCTAGAATTAATTACATCATTAAAATACTCCAAACGCACTCCCTGTTTACCATCATAAACTGTTACCACCTTAAATAGATTCTCACCGATCGATTGCTCAAAAATAGATTTTAATTTATTAGGCTTCTTCTTAAAAACTTTGATCACTGAATCCATAGCCTCTTCCCCGGAAAAAGTCTTGATTCGACCACTAAAGTAATAAGAATTTAACTTTTGGTTCGAATAGTTTGAATACTCGATATGTTTTTGCCTCAAATACTCTAGCGAAGGCAACTCCGTTCCGTCTGCTCCAAGTAGAGGAAGATTTGCTAATGCGAGCAAGACGCATAACAAAGTGATATAATAAAAAAAAGGGTACCGTAAAAACTTATGCATTCTCTATTTAATAGGATTATAAACGAGAATAGTAATATGTAATGATAAAAGTAACCTTAGTTAAAAAGTTATCCCATCCAAAGGCAATCAAAAAATTGTATCTACCTTAGGTTAATACTGATTGCACTTTTCCTAGGATGGAATCTAATGAAGCCAACTTGCCAACGCCCTCATAACCACACGCAAGCATCCCTACTTCAGGGTTAACGAAATGGTAACCACGTTTTTGCAAAGTCTCTAGATTGTCCTGTGTCGCTTTGTGCTCATACATCTTACCATTCATAGCAGGAGCGATGATAACTGGTGCCTGTGTCGCTAAATGAACGGTAGAAAGCAAGTCTGACGCTAACCCTTGTGCAAATTGAGCAACACAATGCGCACTAGCCGGAGCAACCAGCAATAAATCTGCAGCATCCGCCAATTGTATATGGTTCGGTAAATTGTGTTCTGACTCATACCACAAATCAACGAGTGCTGGATTTTTTGAAAGAATTTGTAAAGTTAGTGGTTGAATGAATTTACAAGCAGATTCGCTTAATATCGGATAGACGCAAGCCCCTGCTTCCGTAAGACGCGCGCACAAATCAGCTGATTTATAGGCAGCAATAGAACCCGTTACGCCTAGGAGGATTGTTTGACCCTCTAAATTTAAATTTTCCATCGACACAATATATAAATTTCTAATTTGATTAAATTAAGATTAATTTATTAAGCTCTTTATTTAAATCGATCAATTCTATTTATAGTAAAGTGAAATCATGAAATCCGATCACGTACATAAATATCCAAAAGCAAAACAAATCCCTCTAGCACAGAGAGAATGGCCTAGCCGTGTGATTGAAAAAGCTCCGATTTGGACAAGTGTTGATCTGCGTGATGGAAATCAAGCATTAGCTATTCCAATGACGATCAATGAAAAACTAGAGTTTTTTGATCATTTAGTAAAAACTGGATTTAAAGAAATTGAAGTCGGATTTCCTTCAGCGAGCGAAACAGAGTTTCAATTCATCCGACAGCTTATTGAGGAAAAAAGGATTCCAAAGGATGTGAGCATCCAAGTACTCGTTCAAGCAAGAGAGCATTTAATAAAGAAAACCATAGAAAGTTTAGAAGGGGCACATTCCGCAATCGTACATTTGTACAACTCAACCTCTCCTCTTCAAAGAAAAGTCACTTTTAATAAATCAAAAGATGACATCAAACAAATTGCTATCGATGGAACGAAACTCGTGAAATCTTATTGCAAGGATTTGAAAGGCACCCATATAAGATTTGAATACTCCCCAGAAAGTTTTTCAGACACTGAGGTGGATTATGCATTGGAAGTATGTGAAGCAGTAATGGATGTATGGGAACCAACTGAGAAAAATCCCATTATTTTAAATCTTCCAGCTACCGTAGAAGTATCCACTCCAAATGTGTATGCCGATCAAATTGAATGGTTTTGCAAACATTTAAAACAGAGGAAGTCAGCAATCATAAGCCTTCACACCCATAATGACCGAGGCACTGGCGTCGCTGCGACAGAACTAGGACTACTCGCAGGAGCTGACCGAGTTGAGGGAACACTTTTTGGAAATGGAGAGCGAACAGGAAACCTAGATATTGTTACTGTTGCTTTAAATCTATACGCACAAGGCATTGACCCTCAGTTAGACTTTAGTGATTTAAACACTTTAAAGACTGTTTATGAAAAAATCACACGAATGAAAGTGCCTGAAAGGCAGCCCTATTCTGGAGATTTAGTCTTCACTGCTTTCTCAGGCTCTCATCAAGATGCTATAAAAAAAGGAATCGACCGAAGAAAAAAAATCTCAAATGAAGATCCACTATGGGAAGTGCCCTATTTGTTAATTGATCCTAAAGACATCGGTAGAGATTATCAGGCGATCATAAGAATTAATAGCCAAAGTGGCAAAGGTGGCGTTGCCTACATCCTCAATGAAGATTACGGTTTAGATTTACCTAAAGCCATGCACCCAGAAGTCGGCAATATTGTTAATGCTCAAGCTGACCAACAATCAACGGAACTCAAAGCTGACACCATTTATCAAATATTTCAATCGGAGTATGTTAATATAAGCACCCCACTTGAGACCTTACAGATTGAACAGCAAACAGATAAAACGGGCGACTCCGTTCACCTAAAGGCAAATGTGAATTATAAAGGTTCCCCTTATAAGATAGAAGGCAAAGGAAATGGGCCAATTAGTGCATTTGTAGATGCACTCGACCAACAAGGTTGGAAAAATTTTACCCTAAAAGATTACCGACAACATTCCATTGGCAGTGGATCCAAAACCGAGGCGGCTGCATACGTTCAAATTGAACATTCAAACGGAAAAGATTTCTTTGGTTGCGGAATTGATGCCAACATAGAAAAAGCCGGACTAAAAGCATTAGTCAGCGCCTTTAATCGAGCAAACCTTTAATCGTTTCAACAAATACTTAAACTTATGCAATTTCACAAATACCACGCCCTAGGAAATGATTATTTAGTATTAGATCCCGAAGAATCACAACAGGAACCCAATCCAGATATGATTGTGAGAATTTGCCATCGCAACTTTGGCTTAGGTTCGGATGGCATCTTATACGGACCTCTTAAATCTAAAAACTCTGACTGTGCCCTTAAAATCTTCAACCCGGATGGATCGGAGGCAGAAAAAAGTGGCAACGGCTTAAGGATTTTTGCGCGCTACTTATTTGATCATAAAAAAATAAACGGTAATCCATTTACCCTCGAAACACTTGGTGGACAAGTGAGCATTGATATAAAAGATCCTTTAAATGCTATCACCGTCGACATGGGGCAAGTACACTTTTCGCCTGACACTCAACTGAGCATTCATAACACGACCTATCAATGCCATATAGCAGACATAGGAAACCCTCACTGTGTCATCCCATTAGATTCCCTATCATCTGAACAAATACATAAAGACGGGCCATTAATAGAAACTCATAAACACTTCCCTAATCGCACCAATGTCCAATTTTTAAAAGTATTAGATCGAAATAATATACAAATTGAAATCTGGGAACGGGGAGCTGGTTATACCCTTGCATCGGGATCAAGTAGTAGTGCAGCTGCCGCGGTAGCACACAAATTAGGACATTGCGATGAATCGATTACGGTTCATATGCCAGGAGGGACAATACAAATAGAAATGGATTCAGAGTACAATATTCGCATGACTGGGCCGACTACACGAGTCGGAATCTACGAATTAGACTCTGAAGCATTGCAATAAAAAGCCCCACATGTGCCGTATTGTGGAAGTTCTTAGCCTTTAAAAGCTAAAGTGGGAACCTCAGAAATCGCTGCTACCTTCCATCTTAAAATGGCTTGGTATAAGCAACTTCGTCACACCTCCCAAAATTTGAAGAGTAAAGGACAGAACTCCGTAAAGTCTCGAACACCGCAGGGTGAATCATATATAATGCCGATCCTTAGAATAAAATCAACTCGAAAGCCTCCATATGGAAAACTGCAATAGTTGACAATACGAGTCAAATCACTAAAACCAATTCAAATGTTAACTCGAATAACCCTAATTGTATTCTCTCTTTCTCTGCTGAGTTGTAGCTCAATAAAACCACAACAGAGTTCAAAAATCGAAATTGATAGCATCACACCGAAATATATGGAGCATGATCAATTCGTGAGCATTAACGAATACCTAACCGGTAAAGAAAATAAAAAAAATCGTTTAATCATTCGTTCAGATGAGTCTGTTCGAGATGGATTATACTTAGTTCTGTCATTAAATAAAAGTGTACGGGCACTACCTGCAGACACCAATATTATTTGCGAAATCTATCTTCCAGGGAGGATTAATCCAGAAGTATTCGAATTCCCTCTCCCAAGAGTTAATAAATTTCCAAGTAATAAAGATATTTTACTCGGATTTACGGGGTCTAATTGGTCTTATGGGAAAGATGCCACCCCAACTGCTTGGAAAATCACACTGATGGATAGTCAGAATACAATCATAGCAGAAAAAAGCAGCCAAGTTTGGAGCTTATAAGCGATCATTTAAAGAAACCCACTGTGAAAGCTTGCACATTTACCGAATGGCAAACCTGGAATAATAGCCCGAAATTCGACAATAAAAGCTTCATTGAAACCTTTGATGGCGGTCAATCCTTTGCTTGGGTCCGGTCACAAGACTATTTAGAAGGTATTTTTAACAAAACTGTTGTTCGCCTCAGATTGTATAATAAGAAACTATTGATTTCTATTCCAAAGACCGCCGATATAGAAACTACTTATAAAGCACTTTCGGACTATCTCGCCCTAACTGTAGATTTTAATAAAATAAAGAACGAACTACCATGGAGATCTGACCCCATTTTAAAACAATCTATAAATGCGTTTCCCTATCTTCGGATATTAAAACAGCCCCTTGAAGAAACCTTATTCGGATTTTTATGTAGCTCTACCAAACAAATCGCCCAAATAAAAGAAATTGTTCAAATAACCTCAACTTATTATGGAAAAACACAATACTCAAGATACCATAGTCTACCCTCTTGGGAACGAATAGCATCCCTGTCCGAAACTGATTTAAGAGGACTAAAATTAGGCTATCGTGCACGTTATATACACCAAACTGCACAACGACTCAAATCAAACCCAAATATCCTTACTTCACTACCTAATCTCAATACAATCGAAGCAAAAAAACTATTACTAAGTTTACCAGGCATCGGCTCAAAGATTGCAGATTGTATTCTTTTATTCGGCTTAGGACGACTAGAGTCTTTTCCCATTGATACTTGGATTGAGAAAATCTTAAGAAAAGCTTATGGCTTAGAAACCCTGTCAACCCAACAACTGCAAAGCTTTGCCAAAGCTCATTTCGGCGATTATGCTGGATTCGCACAACAATTCCTATTTGCCGCCGCTCGCTCAGGGGAACTAAAATTGAAAACAGCTTAATTCAACTTTTTTGCAAGAAACGCACCGAGCACAAAGCAAAACATCCCTCCAAAGATTAAGCTGATGGCATAGGCACAAATCACTTTGGGATCAAAGTTGAAAACACCCTCATATAAAAGGTGTGAAAATGAAGCAAAAGTAGTAAACCCTCCACAAAACCCGATACCCCAAAAATACCAAGTATTCGAAACCTGCTTTGTCTGAACCAAGATCCAACCAATTAAAAAGGATCCCAATAAATTAATGACAGCTATAGAAGCATAGGCATTGAAATCAAAATAGGCAATAATACCAGAATCGACACAATAACGAAAAAGTCCTCCTAAAGCACTACCAACACCCACTAAAATAATATTCATAAACTAAATACTCCCATTGATAACAAACATAACGATGAATCCACAAAGGGCAAAAATCGTAGTCCCTACTAAATACAAAAAGGCTAATCCAAACTTTTGATTATAAACTAATTGGTAGCCATCTAAGCAAAATGCAGAAAATGTCGTAAATCCTCCCAATACACCCACTAAAAGAAACATTTCCGTAAATATCGAATCGATGAAAATTAAATTGTGTGCAAGTGTCATTGCAAAAAGGAGCGACCCCAAACAATTAACGACAAAAGTGCCAAACGGAAATCGACCATCACACGAAGGATTTAAGTAAGATGACAGTATAAATCGAAGGCATCCCCCAATAAAACTACCGACTAAAATATACCAAATATACATAAAATAAGTTGTATCAGACCAAGAAAGAAACAAATCAATCGCAAAAAATAAATAAAATAAGTCCTTGATCTTTTTTTTGAGTCACTTTTTATCTAGCTTCTTAATTTAGTAAATAAAACAATGTCACAACACAATAGCTTTAAATCCAGTGAAGGTGGCGGTAAAAAAAACCGCACTGTTCTAAAACGATTCGAAAGAGTTGACCTACTTCGTAAACGCGGAGAATGGGCCGATGGACAACGTGTTGTTGGTCTCAAAAAGACAAAACCTGAAGAATAAGAACCACTGCAACGATTTTATCAAGCCCTCTGCATTTTGAGGGCTTTTTCTTTTTACAAGCTGAAGAACTCAAATTAAACAGGTAGGCATATACGCTAAAACAAAAAATGATTACAATTAATAAGATTAAACATCATTACGGTGAAAAAGTTTTATACAATGAAATCAATGGAGTCATTGGACCTAGAGATCGAATTGGTCTAGTAGGCTCAAATGGTTCAGGCAAAACAACGCTTTTAAAAATCTTAATGGGTGAAATGGAAGCGAATGATGGATCCATTGATAAACCAGATTTTGTCAATATTGGCTATTTGCCACAGGACGGCATTGAGGTCTCCGGCAAAACTCTCTACAAAGAAGCGGAAAGTGCCTTTGGCGATATCCTTGAGCTTCAAGATAAAATCGCTCAAGCGGATGAAGCCATGCTAGAAATGGATACTAGTTCAGAAGAGTACTACGACTTAATTGATGTTATGGGCGAATGGGAGCAACAACTAGAAGAGTTTCAGCCAGATCGCATCAAGTCTAAAATTGAACGCATTCTTACGGGGATCGGCTTCAAGCTTTCTGACCTAGATAGAGATACGGGGGAATTTTCAGGAGGATGGCAAATGCGAATCGCTCTTGCTAAATTACTCTTGAAAAATCCATCACTCATTATTTTAGATGAGCCAACCAATCATCTCGACATCATTTCACAAAACTGGGTCGAACATTATTTGAAAAATTATCAAGGAGCAATCATTGTTATCTCTCACGACAGAGCCTTCCTTGATTCCGTAACCAACAAAACATTTGAACTGAAAATGGGTGCCCTTAATATTTACAAGGGTAACTACTCCTTTTACACCGAAGAAAGTCAAAAACAGCTTGAGGTATTAAGGAAAGCTCATGCTAACCAACAAAAAGAAATACGTGAAATCAAAGATTTCATAAATAAATTCAGATCTAATGTTAAAAAAGCTAGCCTTGTTCAAAGCCGAATTAAACAACTTGAGAAAATTGATTTAATTACAATTCCTAGAGAAGAAAAAAAGATTTTCTTCCGTTTCCCCAAACCACCGCCCTCGAGCGCAAAAGTCATTACCATATCAGGATTACATAAAGCATATGGCGATAATGTTGTCTTTAAAGGCCTAGACTTAAGAATTGATCATGGAGATAGAATTGCCGTTGTTGGAGTCAATGGAGCGGGTAAATCGACATTGGCTAGAATCATGGCAGGGCAAGAACCCTACCAGGAAGGAACTGTAGAAAAAGGAATTAATACCGTCATTAGCTACTTTGCGCAGTCTCAAGCTGAAGAACTCAACCCATCTAATACGGTACTTGAGGAAGTAGAAAGTGCAGCTGAAGGAAATCAGGAAGCCAATCCAAGAGCGGCATTAGGTGCTATGTTATTTTCTGGAGATGCTGCATTGAAGAAAACTAGTGTCCTATCGGGCGGTGAAAAAAATCGAGTAGCCTTATCTAAAATGCTAATGAAGCCTGCTAATTGCCTGATTTTAGACGAACCGACCAACCACCTTGATCTAAAATCTAAGGAAGTCTTGCAAGATGCCATCAATGAATTTGAAGGCACTGTAATACTTGTTTCTCACGACCGTTCATTCCTAGATGGCGTAGTAAATAAAGTACTCGAAGTTTCCAAAGGAAGCATGCGTATGTTGACCTGTAATGTTTCTGAGTATATTCAAAGAATAGAATCGGAAATGAATTCATAAATATGCCAGATCAATTCGAATATAAAGCAATCGCCGCAATGGCAGAAAATCGAGTTATTGGCTTTGAGAATACAATCCCTTGGTATTTGCCCGAGGATTTCAAATGGTTTAAAAATGCGACTCTAGGACATACGCTTCTAATGGGTAGAAAAACATTTGAATCTATTGGAAGACCACTCCCAGGGAGGCAAACAATCATTTTGAGCAGACAGCAATTTAGCGCTCAAGGAACAACCTGTATCCATTCACTTGAAGACATAGAATCTGCCTCTAAAAATCCATTAATATGGATCGCTGGAGGCTCTGAAATTTATAAGCTATTGTTGCCGAAATGCAGCGACCTATATCTAACGAGAGTTCATTTGAGCCCTAAGGGAGATACCTTTTTCCCAGAATTTGAAACTCAATTTCAATTAAAAGAAATCCTCAAAAAAGAAGCGGACTTCAGCATTGAGCACTGGCAGCAAAAAAGATAGCGGTCGCACACTCAGTGATGAGCAAACGGCTGATCTTCAGCTTCTTTCTTTTTGTCCCATTTATAATGGCTATCCGGAAGCGTACCACCTAGCTCTAAGAGTTTATCTTTCCCGTAAACCATTTCCTCTCGACTGTAACCAGAAAGAGAGAATTCATCTTGCAGAAAAATTGCTTCTTCAGGGCAAACTTCTTGGCATAAGCCACAATATATACAACGAAGCATATTGATATCAAAAGCGGAAGGCTCTTTTTCTATATGTGCCCGATCAGGGTTTTCATCCGAATCAATTTCACTCGGCTTAATTCGAATCGCTTTAGGAGGACAAACAAACTCACACAATTGGCAAGACACACATTTTACACGACCCTTGGGGTCTTTAACTAAAGTGGGAATACCACGGTAATTTTCAGGAATTACAGGACGCTCTTCAGGATACTGCAAGGTCACCGACTTCTTAAATATATTAGAAAAGGTAGTCGCCAAACCACTAGCAATCTGAGGAATGAAGGTTTTTTCAGCAAATGTGAGGGGCTTTCGCTCCAATACTTTAGTTTTAGCCATGACCGTTATAGAGTGAGTTTATCGAAGATAGATATAACAAAAATGTAAAAAATGAAATTTGCAATAGCGAGTGGCAGAAGGATTTTCCAACCGAGATGCATCACTTGATCATATCTAAAACGAGGCATTGACCAACGCATCCAAATAAAGAAGAAGATCATCGCAAATACTTTAAACAAAAACCACACAGTTGACATCATAATACCAAGAATACCACTAGGCCAAGGATCCGCAATGCCGGGCAAGAAATGCCAACCACCTAAAAACAAAATCACAAAAATAGCAGACCCCATGATAATATGCGCGTACTCTGCTATAAAAAACATACCAAACTTAAAAGCACCATACTCAGTATGAAAACCTCCGACAAGATCTGTTTCGGATTCAGCCATGTCAAATGGAAGTCGATTGGTTTCTGCAAAAAGAGCTACTAAAAAAATCAAAGCAGAGCCCGGCTGCCATAGGATAAGCCATAGATTTTGCTGTGATTGAACCACTCCAAACAAAGATAATCCATAGTCAGAGCCTGGAGCTGCCGACCAAAGAAATACAGGTAGTATCGATAGCCCCATTGCCAACTCATACGAAATCATCTGAGCCGTTGAGCGAACAGCCCCTAAAAAGGGATACTTACTATTTGATGCCCAACCAGCTAAAACAATACCATAAACACCTAGTGAGGAAACAGCCAAAATGAACAAAATGCCAATATCGACATTCGCTAAAATCAAAGGTTGGACTACGCCATTAGCATCAAAATAGCGACCAAAAGGCAGCACTGCCATTGTAGTTAATGCGGGAACAAGTGCTACAATGGGCGCTAAGTAATAATAGCTTAGTCGCACATGCCCTGGTGTGATCTCTTCTTTAAACAAAAACTTCAACCCATCAGCTGCTGGGTGAAATAAACCTAAACGCGTTAAAATATTTCCAATGATAGGAATATGACCAATTATAGGAATTCTTGCTCGATTAGGACCCACTCGACCTTGAATATAACTGCAAACTTTTCTTTCTGCTAAAACAGTATAAGCACACAATGTCATAAAGACACTGATCATCAACAGTGCATATACAACAGGCATTAAAAGTGATAAATAGTCCATAGGTTGAATCGTCTAAACAGCGTTTTCTTGAAGTTTAGGTTTAAATTTTAAATTTTCCGTTTCAAAAAATTCGAGTGAATCAAACTTAGAGCCGTCTATTTGAATTCCTTTACCAGGAATCTTAGACCATTCAATTCCTCTAAACAAATCAATT